>CAJUTM010000003.1 GCA_910589595.1 uncultured Eubacterium sp. | reverse complement strand
GGGGCAAAAGTCAGTAAAATCAAGTGTTTGCAACCTAATCAGCAGACACTAATTAATGGCAGGTCTTTTTTCTTTTTTATTGCTTCCAATAACTCCTGAAGCCATCTTCCCATATGTCCCCTCCCATCAGATTATGTTCGCTGCGCCAAACAAAACAATCGAGACAATTGTTAAAATAATAACAGCATTTATCTTTTTATAATAAGAATTTATTCGGGAGAAGTTATAAGCGTTGCACTTAGCATATAATGCTGTAAGATATGGAAGCAAATCCTCTTCCGACATCTTATACACTTTCTTATTGTATAATTTTGCAACATCAACAGTCCTGCACTTTAAACTGACAAACACCGAAATCATAACAAAAATGGAAAACAAAAGTGTAATTAATGAAATCAGATATGGGAAATTACCTGTTATATACCACAGAATATTCCGCATATTCTTTACAGAAACCGCCGTGTCATATAATTGTAAAATTTTAACCGCATTAGCAATTTCAAAAGAAATGACTGAACCAATGACAGCTATAATCAGCTCCGCCTTTATCAATATATTTTGCAACCGCTGACGCTGATAATCATACTCTTCTTTTTCGATTTCAAAAAGTATGGTAATCGATGGATACCCCTTTTTCGCCATCTCCTTTTCTCCCCCCTGTATATTTCTATTATATCCCTTTCCCCACAGGGAAGCAAGGGTTGTTTCACGCCAATTTTGTCGTAATGATACACCGCTATTTCCCCTGCTAATCACCACACAAAAACAGGGAACCATAACCACCGAAAAGAATTCGTACTCATAACGAGTAATTCTCTTCTAATATGATTATGCATTCCCTGTTTCTGCAAAATATTTTATTCAGACAATAAGCTTACCGCTTTATTATTTAAGAGTAACTTTAGCACCCTCATCTTCGAGCTTCTTCTTAATATCTTCTGCTTCTTCTTTGCTTGCGCCCTCTTTGATTACTTTAGGAGCTCCGTCTACTACGTCTTTTGCTTCTTTCAGGCCAAGACCCGTAACTTCGCGGACAACTTTGATAACCTTAACTTTAGAACCGCCTACTTCGGTCAATTCTACATCAAACTCGTCTTTCTCTGCAGCTCCTGCCGCACCGTCTGCACCTGCTGCTGCAACAACTACGCCTGCTGCTGCAGATACGCCAAATTCTTCCTCACATGCTTTTACTAAATCATTTAATTCCATTACACTCATCGCTTTGATAGCGTCGATAAATTCCTGTGTTGTCATTTTTCATTCCTCCATTTTAATTTTTAATAACTAATCACAAATTTCTATGCTTCTGCTGCTTCACCCTGCGCTTCTGCAATCTGCTTAACGACACGGGCAAAGTTTGTAATAGGCGACTGCAGGCTTCCAAGCAATTTGGAAATAAGCTCGTCCTTGGACGGAATTGTTGCAAGAACCTTAACCGCATTCTCGTCATAGTACTCGCCATCTACGATTGCACTCTTTATCTGAAGCGCTTCTGCTTCTTTGGAAAAATTGTTGAGGATTCTTGCTGGAGCAGTCTCATCTTCAATTCCAAACGCAATCGCTGTCGGGCCCTCCAAGTCTTTGTCAAGCTGTGCATAATCCGTGCCGTCAAATGCCAGATGAAGCATTGTATTTTTGTATACTTTGTATACTACGCCAGCTTCTCTCAACGCCTTACGAAGTCTTGTGTCCTGTTCTACAGTGAGACCGCGGTAATCAACTAAAACAACTGATTTTGCCTCTGACACATAGCCTTTGATTTCATCGACAACGGGTGCCTTCAATTCGACTTTAGCCATGATTTGTTACCTCCTTTTATCGTCAGCTTTCGCTGCCATATAATCTGCCGGAGAATGTTGTTTTTACGCAACTGAAAATTTCTTCGTCTTTGCAGACAAAAACCTCTTCGTCTTCGCAGACGAAGAGGTTGTAAATATTCTCACAAAAAAATTGTAATTCACAATCTTCCTCGGCAAGCGGCTTGCGCACTTACATAGAAACCTATACTTGCTGTCTGCGGCAGTTATAAACTTTTGTTAGTGTAGCACACACTATCTTATCTGTCAAGATAAATTGCAAATCAATCAGCCAATTTTTAATGTATTGACCTTAATTCCCGGACCCATCGTAGAAGTAAGCGTTACGCTCTTCATATAGGTTCCTTTTGCACTTGATGGTTTTGCCTTAATGATAGCTTCCATCAAAGTGTTAAAGTTATCTGCAAGCTGTTCCTCGGTAAAGGATGCTTTACCTACCGGACAGTGGATAATATTTGCTTTGTCCAAACGATACTCAATTTTACCGGCTTTAATATCATTAACAGCCTTTGTAACATCCATTGTAACCGTACCGGCTTTCGGGTTCGGCATAAGACCTTTCGGGCCGAGCACACGTCCCAGACGACCAACTACGCCCATCATATCTGGTGTTGCCACTACTACGTCAAACTCAAACCAGCCTTCGTTCTGGATTTTAGGAATCAGTTCCTCGCCACCTACATAGTCCGCGCCTGCTGCTTCTGCCTCTGCTACTTTATCGCCTTTCGCAAATACAAGAACACGAACAGACTTACCGGTTCCATGAGGAAGAACTACCGCACCGCGCACCTGCTGGTCAGCATGACGTCCGTCAACGCCAAGACGTATATGAGCTTCTACGGTTTCATCAAATTTTGCAACTGCTGTTTTCTTTACAAGGCTAATTGCTTCCGCTACATCGTACTGTACCATACGGTCTACTAATTTAGCGGCTTCTGTATACTTTTTACCTCTTTTCATTTCTATAACCTCCTAGTGGTATTAGCGAACATTTCTACCAAATCTGTAATCTGGCACGGGGAAAAGCCCTGCGGCTCTTCAGTGCGCTTTGCACAAGCGCCATGTCTCCCACAACGTCCAAATGACATTAAATCTTTTTTCTGCGAATTATTTTGACTATTCTTCTACTGTGATACCCATACTTCTTGCCGTACCGGCAATCATACTGATAGCGGCTTCCAAACTGCCCGCATTCAAATCAGGCATCTTTGTCTCTGCGATTTTCTGAAGGTCAGCTTTGGAAATCTTGGCAACCTTCTTTTTATTCGGCTCGCCGGAACCAGACTGTATCTTGCAGGCTTTCTTCAAAAGAACAGCCGCCGGCGGAGTCTTACATACAAAACTGAAACTTCTGTCTGCATAGACAGTGATAACGACAGGAATAATCATTCCATCCTGTCCCTGAGTCTGAGCATTAAACTCTTTTGTGAACTGAGCAATGTTGATTCCGTGCTGTCCAAGTGCAGGACCTACCGGCGGAGCCGGAGTTGCCTTGCCTGCCGGAATCTGTAATTTAATATATCCTTCGACTTTTTTAGCCATTTTACATTTCCTCCTAATCGATTAAACCAGTTTTAAATCTGAGAAATCAATCTCTACCGGAGTATCGCGCCCAAACATGTCAATAATAATGACTGCCATCTGTTTGGCCGGATGAACTTCCTGAACGACGCCGTTAGTATCCTGCCATACTCCCTCGGTAACGACAACCAAATCGCCAATGGAAAACGGCGATTGTTCTGCTTCCGCCAAAAATCCCATATTGGTAATTTCTTCTTCTGTCAGGGGTACCGGCTTTGAGCCGGGACCGACAAAACCGGTTACGCCACGCGTGTTTCGCACAACATACCATGTCTGGTCATTCATAATCATGTTAATCAGAACATACGCCGGAAACATTTTCTTCTGCACCTGTTTCTTCTCGCCGTTCCTCTCCTCGACAACGGTCTGGAGCGGAATCATCACTTCCATGATCTGATTTTGCAGATTACGATTTTCAATTGTCTTCTCAATATCTGCTTTTACCTTATTCTCATATCCGGAATAAGTATGAACTACATACCATTTTGCTTCTTCTGCCATAGTTACCTCCTATGCAAGGTTCAGCGCTGTCAACCCAAGGCGGATTGCCCAGTCGATGCCGGCAATGAGCACACCAAGTAATACGGATACCGTAATAACCAAAGCCGACTGTTTTGCCAAGTCCTCTTTCTTTGGCCATGTGCACTTCTTAAATTCGCTTTTCACATTCTTGAAGAAGCTGGTTTTTGAAGTCTTTTCTACTTCGCTCATGTGACACACATCCTTTCCGAAACATCATCACAGAGACTATTTTGTCTCCTTATGCAACGTGTGTTTCTTGCAAAATCTACAATACTTCTTTGTTTCCATTCTGTCCGGATGGTTCTTCTTATCTTTGGTCATGTTGTAATTGCGCTGCTTGCACTCTGTACATTCCAAAGTTATCTTAGTACGCATCTTGTCACCTCCGTGATTGTTATTGTCGCTGCTTATTGCAGTCAGTCAAAATTTCAGGCATAAAAAAAAGACCTAATTCATCGCTAAAATACTATAACACAATGATTAGGTCTTCGTCAATACTTTTTTGTCGGGAGTGCATACCGGATGAGATACGGCGAGATACCGGCTGCACTACTGCAAGCGCCGTCTACCCGCGAACAATATCTATCGTTTCCGCATTCGTGAACACGTTATATACCGGACAAATACGGACGTAATATTCGCCGAGCGACAAATCTCTTCCAATATTCGTTGCCAGATCATCCCGATTGCTTTGCGTCAGCGAATTGTAAGTAACCGGATATTGTGAACCCGGGCCGCTGTTCTTCCATGCGATATACTGGATTGCGCGTCCTGCACCGCTTATCTCATTATTGCGGATGGCAACATTGACGGCGCCGCTCACAAGAATACCTCTCGTGTCGTCTTTCCCCGGCTGCTTAATCGCCTGTATGGTATTATTTTCTACAATAGAGTCTTTCCAGTTTATAATGCGAAGCGGGGAATCCCATTTCATATTACTAATCTGGTTGTTGCGAATTATCACGCCCGTATGGTACATCTGCTGTTTCCCTTTGGCGCTGTATTTGTGCGTCCCAATGGCGCGACCCAGATTCAAAAACCGGCAGTTCTCAATCGTCACGTTTCGGTTTGGCGTCTTGTCCATTTTCGACCATGCGTTGTTGAAGCCCTGTGTAGTTTTATCCGGCGTATCCAGATTGATAGCTTCTTTCACCATATCCGAGCCCTTTTTCACATTTTTAAAGGAACAGTTTGACACTCTCACATTCTGCGAGGCATCCATTTCAATAAAATGCGCTCCGTTCATATTAGAAAAAGAAATATTATCTACGGTGACATTGCTATTGTGCCCCATGACAATGCCAATCGCGTATTTCATATATTTCAAATTCAGCGACACATTTCCTTTGCCGACAAAATGTATATTTTTCTCCCCCTGATAACGGCCGTACACCCTGCTCTTCTTCGCTTTGGATGGGCGCAGGAGCTGAAATACCGTAATCGAGGCAGGCATTCTTTTCTTATTCGTCTTCTTTCCTTTTATAATTTTGACACCGTCTTCAAAAATAATGGTAACATTTGATGGTACAAGTATCGTATTCGTAATCGTATATGTTCCTTTCTTCAGTACGAGCGTACCTTTTCCCGCCTTTTGGAATTTCTCCATATAAGAACGTATCGTAAAATAATTTCTTGTTTTTGCATTGTACAAACTGGACTTTTTATACTTTGACGCTTTCAGCGGTTTCGTCTTTGGCGATATCTTATACACTTTTCCCTGCTTATAGTCATTTTCCGGTGTTGGCGCAGCCGCATTCGCCGCCTTGCCCACAGCCAGCGGCAGCACAAGCAGCAGCGCCGCCAGTAAAATTTTTCTTCCAATTTTTTGTTGCATTGTTTTCATCCTTTCTTCTTTGACTTTCCAAATAAAATCTGCTATCGTATCTTTGTACGCATTACAAAGGAGGTCTTTTTATGGTAAAGACAAATCCGTTTCGAATACGCGATATTTGTTTTCTGACCCTGCTATTGATAATCGGAATCTCTTTAACCGTCTGGGTCTTTTTTCCGTCTGCCCCAACACAGGGCATTCTGGAAGTCCGTGTCAACGGACAACTCCGGATGAGACTTCCTTTAGCGCAGAACACCGATAGAGAAATCTTTATCTCTAATCATACCACAAATCGCTTCCTGATACAAGACGGTACTGTCCGAATGACAGAGGCAAACTGCCACGACCGCACATGCGTACGCACGAGAGCTATAAGCAGGTCGGGAGAAAGTATCGTCTGCCTTCCCCACCGGCTTGTCCTGACAATCGTAGAAACCGACGAAACGGATTCGCCGCCGGACGCTGTCACACACTGACGGAACTCATTGTTCCGCTATGGGAAAATTTTCGGGTTCTCCTGCGTGCTTCTCTGTGATAAACCGCTTCAGAAATGAGGATTCATATGAAAAATAAAACGAAAACAATGGCTGTACTTTCTATCTACATTGCCATTGCCTTTATCTTTAGTTATATTGAAAATTTGTTTCCACTTCCCATTCCTTTTCCGGGAATCAAACTCGGATTAGCGAATCTCGTCATTGTACTTGCCCTGTGCCAGTTCGGTCTGCCATACGCTTTCGCCATATCCCTGTTGCGAAATCTGTTAAATGCCTTTACTTTCGGAAGTTTATTTGGCTTTTTCTATAGTCTTGCCGGCAGTATTGCAAGCCTTTTTGTCATGTATTTGCTTCTTTTTCCATTAAAAAAGACACAACTATCACTCGTCAGTGTTAGTTGTGTCGGTGGTATCATTCACAATCTGGGACAGTTTGCCGTCGCCTCTTTCCTCGTCGGCCCATCTGCGATTCTGCCTTATCTTCCTTTTCTCTACTTTGCCGGACTTATCGCCGGTGCACTCATCGGCTTCGTCGCAAGGCTTTGCCTGCAGCGATTAACAATAGGAATTAAATAACATACCGCTGTAAATCGAAGGCTCGTACGCAGAGCCAATATCATTGCGGTGCAGATGAGCGTAACTGTATACTTTCTTATCGACATATTCCATCGGGTTCATGCTCATTTTCTCACACTTTGCCACCAGTTGTTTCGTAAACTCTTCCGGCACGCGTAACAATTCTTCTTTTTCTGGCATAACCAGATAGCCGTTATCATCCACCGTAATACCGGACTCTAACAGTTCCGCCATATTACGCTCAACTAAATTACGCAATTCTCCCCCCGGTCGGGATGGTTTGCCAGTCGCACGACCAAATTCATCACTCTCTTCTAACAGCTTGTTAAACAAACCGCCCATTTTCATAAGATTTTCCGTTTTGTCCTGCGGCCGTCCGCTCAAACTTTCTTCTGCAGCTTCCCCAAGTTCCATGGACATTTCTTTCACATGCAGTGCATACGCCTGTGTCTCGTTTGATAATTTTACCATGACAAGAGGAGTCGCATTGTTCAGACTCATGATACTCTTATATTTACTTTTTAGCTCACTTCTGTTATGGACATTGCTTTTAGGAGAAACCTTTGGCAAATATCCACCTAAATATAAATTGTATGCCTCTACCATAATTATCACGCCCTCCGTGGCACGCCATAATGGCAATCTTACTCCTTAATAAACAATTAAGAAACGCCTATTTATTCTATTTAATTATATCGCACTATGGAAAAAAATGCAACCCCAAAACAAAATTTTCACTTCCCTTATGCATACAAAAAAAAACTGCCGCCTCATGATTGTCTCATCACGAAAGCGACAGTTGCTAATAATTTAGGATAATACTACTTAACTTGGGAAAATACTATTGCTGCTGTTCTCCTCCTGCTGCGTTTTTGTATTCCATTACAATTTCGGAGATTGTCAGGTCATCAATATTATCCGCATATGTTATACCCTTAAACTGAAGCTGCGTTGCTTCCAACCCGGCATCCTCACCTACTTCCAACGTGAACTTCCACTCAAATGGTTTGCCAAGCGGAATATTGTCATCATCCGAAATAGCGATATCCGGACATATATTCACATCTTCGTTATTATTAATGAAATAAGCGCGGAAACCTTTTTCGCCATTCAAAGTACCTTTAACTGTGACATCCATCAAGCTGCCCGGTGCTAATGCCTCAGGAATATCTACACGGAAAATAGACATATCCTGTATTGTCAAAGTATCCTTTTCTTTATCATAAGGAATTGCATCACCAGCCACATCAACTGCCGTAGACAAATCTACTTTCAGCTTTTTGTATCCGTCCTTTGGCGGCTCTGTCGGCTGCTCTGTCGGGCCTGCCGGTGTTTCTGTCGCTGCCGGCGTAGGTGTTGCTTTGTTTGCCGGTGGTGTCGGTGTCGATTTGTTCGTAGTTGCATCCGCTTTCTTCGTTACCGTTACCGTAATCTTCTTTGTCAAAGTTTTCTTACCGTATTTCATTTTTACGGTAATCTTAGCTTTTCCAACTGCCTTACCTTTAATCGTTGCGCCTTTTTTTGACTTTTTAGACAAAGATACCACTTTTTTAGCAGCCTTTGTCAGCTTCCATGTTACCTTTTTTGCATTCTTTACAGTTACCTTTTTCTTTGCTCCCTGTACGACAGAAACCTTTGTCGTGCTCAATTTCGGTTTCTTTGCTTTTGCGTCAGAAGCAGGCATCGCTGTTGCACTAAAAACCATGGCAGCAGATAATACTACAGCAAGACCTTTTGCGTTTTTCTTTACCATTTTACTCATGATAAACCCCTTTCTTTCATATTGCAATTAATGATGTGGTGGGTAAAATGTATTCTTCCCCATATTACTTTTTATATTATAACTCTTTTTCTTCAATTACGCAAGTAATATTAAAAATTACTTCGCCATTAATTCTAATAAATTTTGTAATAATCAAAATCTACATAACCGCCGGTCTCTTTTGTTGCATAATTGTACAAATAAGTCCGGTATCCCATAAATACTTTCAGATTATAAGACATCGCCAGCTCGCTTCCGATATCATTCCATGCCGTGCCGTCAAGAGAATACTGGAACGTCGCTTTGTTCGTGGAAAAATTATAATTAATTTTCAAATATACCTGCGACTGCTGAAGCTCAATTCTGCCGTCTGCTACCGTCATCTTATTTACTGCGTTCTCTCCGTTCATCCACTGTCCGGCGCCATAGTAGATATAGGTTTTCCCATCTTCTTTCATAACGCCGACCTGACCGTAGTCGTTTTGGAATGCACAAATACCGGCATAGTCGCCATCTTTCATATTGCTTACATCGATTGCCGCCTCACTCGTACACTTTTTGCCAAATGTTCTCTGCGTCAGGGAGTTTCTGGCGTCAACGATTGTATTTGCCAGAGAACCTGTTTTGAGACGAAGATATCCTTTGCGCTCTGTCACTGACCAGTTAGCATTATCCGGATTATGGTTCCACTGCCATACAAGCTGCAGTTTGTTTTCGTCATAATCAAACGTGTCGTCAGCATATATGTAATTCTGTCCGCTGTTCTCAAGTTTTACTTCCATCTTCTTCGCCGAATTTTGCTTGCCATTGGTTCCCATCATCGGCCATCCGTCTTCCCAATACACTTCAAGAAGCACCGGAATACGGCCGACAGCGCCACTGTCTTTAAACAGCATTGCGTACCAGTCGCCGTTCTGGGTATCAATAATCCCACCCTGTGCGATACCGCCGCTGTGGAATACTCTTTTCTCCTCCCAGTCGCCATTTAAATCTTTAGCGCGGTAGCACCACTCTGTTCTCTGGTCGCCGGACGGCCATGATATGAAGAACAGATAGTAATAATCGCCTATTTTGTAAGCGTGGCACCCTTCAATGCTGACAATATTCTTGGAAGAAGATTTCTTCAATACCGTTTTCGCCGCACCGAATTTAATTCCATCTTCGGTCAGCTCAAACTCCTGCATGGCTATGTTGCCGTTACCGGAGAAGATATAATTCTTTCCGTCAGCAAACAGCAGACCCGGATCATGCTTTGCTCCATTTGCGGAATGTTTCTTCCAGTTGCCGCTCTTAATATCGTCCGTTGTGTAAATATATACCTTGTTCTGGTCGTTGCTTGAGAAGCAGACATAGAAGAGCTTATCCGTTTCATTGTAGCGGATGCTGGCCGCCCATGAACCCTTGCCGTAGCACTGCTCCCCATTTACCAGATTCGTCTTGTCACTATCTTCTAATGTATCGTAAACATAGGAAACAATTTCCCAGTGAACTAAATCTTTGGAATGCATAATCGGCACGCCCGGATTGAGGAACATCGTTGTACTAACCATATAGTAATCTTCCCCGACACGGATGTAATCCACATCCGGTATATCCGAATAAATCAATGGATTTTCGGCAACTGCCGGATTCTCAACATATGTAGTCGGTGTCGGCGTTGCTGTTGACGTCGGCGGTGTCGGCGTAGTGCCGTTGGCGCCATCCGATGGCTTCGGCTGATTTGTCTTTCCATCCGGCGTTACTGCCGGCGTACCGGATGTCTGTGATTTACTCTTAACCGTTACTTTTACTTTCACTTTTCCAAGACCTCTTTTCTTTTTGCCTTTTACTTCCTTAACCGTAATTTTGGCAGAGCCCGCTTTGATTCCTTTTACCTTTCCCTTTTTGGAAACCGTGGCAACCTTTTTGTTGCTGCTCTTAAACGTATAACGGCATTTCTTATTTTTATTTTTAATTGTTATTTTCTTGCTCTTTCCCTTAACAATTGTTATATTCTTTTTCTTGATGGAAGCTTTCTTTTTCGCTTCCGCTCTGTCAGGCGCTCCTGCCAGACTTCCCACACAAAGTGCGGCAACCAGCAGGCCCGTCACTGTTTTCTGAACTCTCTTACTCATCCTTCTTTTTACCTCCTTTTATACATCTTCATTACCGGACAACTCCAATCTTGTGTTCCTTGCGGTATACGCTTGGCGAAACCCCCTCGTGTCTCTTAAACTGCCGGCAAAAATGCTCTACATTATTGTAGCCGCATCTCTCGCTAATCTCCCCGATATCATATCTCGTCTGCACGAGAAGCATTTTGGCTCGCGTCATGCGGCTCTCAATCACTTCGGCAATACAGGATATGTGCGCGAAGTCTTTATACAGCTTCTGCAGGGAGCGCGTACTCATATTCACCTGCTCCGCCATACGCTCTAATGTCCAATCGTATTCGGGATGAGCATAAATATCACCGCGCAGGCTCTCCAATACATTTTGATAGCGGGAACTTTCCGTCGGGAAAGCATAATCGTGAAACCAGTGGAAAATAATATGCATTAATTCTGTTATTATGTGCTCTTCACTCTGCCTGTGCCAAAAGTTTTCACACGCCACCATTTGCCAGTATTTTAGAAAATAGTCGTAATTTTCACAGTAAATGGGAACACCGAAAGGTACATATCCCTCCACAAACAATGGCTCGTCACAATCAAATCGTATCCACGTATGTATCAACTCGCCACTTTCCGCTTTATAATGCACACGCTGGCCGGGCTTATAGATAATGCCCGTGTGCGGCGGATACGCACGCAGCTCCCCCTCTACCTCAATCATCGCCGCCGTTTCAAAAAGAATGATTTCATACTCCCCCTCCGCAAAAACCAAGTTATCTTCAAACCCCTCCGGCATTTGCTCTGTCATTACCGCATACAGAATCTTAAACATACCTTCTCACCTCTGTATTATATTAACACAGTTTAACAGACATTGCTATCCTCAATTGGACAGACGAGGTTTGCGTCTAACACAAACCTCGTCCCAAACAATCGGGCTTTACTTTTTAAAACTCCACGAATCCATCAGAACACCGCACTTGCCAAATTCAAAATAAATAGTATGCTTACCCGTTAATTTTTTATTTAACGGAACCGCAACTTCTTTATATTCTTCCGAACCGGTCTGTCCGAGCTTCATCGTCACCGAATTCGCACCATCATCGCCAAAATCAACCGCTGTCACGCCTATATATCCACCGATTTTTCCGTTGAATACCGAGTAATTCGTAGCCCAGTCCTTGTTGGAATTTGGCTGTTTATTTGCCACAGTACCTACTGTATCTGCCATAGCAAAGGTCTCTGCCTCTACCGTCTCGAACGGATTTACATTGGCAATCGCCGTCGCGCCTGTTCTCGTCATCTTCGTAGAAGCAACCGAGCCGTCTTTATTGGTAAAATCACCGTTTTCGCCTAAATCCAACTCATCTACATAAGTTGTACGGTAATCCTGCTTCGTACCTACTTTCAGGGTATCTGCTTTCGTGTGATAGAACGCATACCACTTCCCTTTATATTCTGCCATACAGTGATGGTTGTTTCCGGTTGCCCCAAAATAGACGCCCGGATTTTTCAAGACTGTTCCAACAAGCTTAAAGCCTGTCATAGGGTCATCACTTTCCATTACAGCAATCGTGGCCGCACCTAATGTGGAAGCTCCCGCCTCCGAAGTCCAGTTTGTACAATAGCTGTAATAGTACTTTCCGTTAATCTTGTTGATACCGGAATCCTCAAACATATAAGGAGCGTCAATCGTAACTGCGTCCCCAACGGTACTAACCATATCTTCACCAAGCTTAATTACACGGGCACATTTTGGATTTTTATTGTAGGCAGCGTCTTTGGCATTGCCGAAACCGCCAAAGTACAAATATGCCTGACCGTCATCATCTACGAGTACGGCAGGGTCAAAAAGCCATGCCACATCCGACTCGCCACAGTTGCCAATCGAACGGTCGATAATCGGTTTTCCAATCGGGTCTGTCCACGGCCCTACCGGACTGTCTGCTGTCAATACCCCGATACTGCTTGCGTTGTTGGCAAAATACAGGAAGAATTTCTCTTTTCCGTTAATCGTCTTATGTGCTGCCGCCGGCGCCCAGGAATTGGCTGCCCATTTGGCTGCCCCTTTTACATCAATGGTTCCGTGGTCTGTCCAGTTTACCATATCGGTCGTTGAATAGCAGTTTAATGTATTAATCTTAGAATAATTATTATCCTTATTTCCTGCCAGTTCGTGCTGCTGGGAATCGTTCGTTCCGTATACATACAGGCGTCCGTTGTATTCCATCGCCCATGGGTCTGCCGTCAGGCGGGATGTCATAATCGGATTGCCGACTTTTCCTTTGACAAGTCCTGCAGAAAGGTCTGGAACACCATCCTCCTTATCTGCAGATTTGGCAATTCCGGCTACCGAAACTTCATCCAGACAGAAGTCCATAAAGTTATTTGTGTTATATACAGACTGCCAGTAGAATGAGATGTCGCCCGAATGCTCCGGTATCGTAAAGGTAGCCTTGCACTCTTTCCACTGTCCGTTTGGCAAATCAAACTTGGCAATCCCCGGATATACGGTCTCTCCGGTAGACGGGTCAACGTGCTGGCAGCTCAATTCAAGCTGGGTGTCCTCTCCGGTAGACTGTTTTGCATAGAATTTTATCTCATAGTCGCTTCCTGTCTGGACATATTTTGTAACATCAACCATCGCGCCGTGCCAGTCCTGAGTACGGTTTGTAATCTCCGCACATTTGGATGTGCCGTTCGCTCCTCCGTCAATCACGTCAACGGCTGCGCTGCCGCGGCTGGTTATCGGCGCCGCGTCGTCTTTTTCCATATCCGCTTTAATCAATACCTGCGGTGTCGGCTCCGGCGTCGGCGTGCCTGCCAGCGGTGTCGGCGTAGCGGTCGGGTGAGTGCCAAATCCGTCAGCTTCAGCAATCAGGCTGTCGTCCGCAATCTTGTCGGCATAAACTTTTACCGAAACGCCATTTGGAACCGGCGTCGGTGTCGCTGTAGACGTATTATTATTGTCGGTCGGTGTGGCCGTCGCACCACCGTTGCCTGTCGGTGTGGCGTTCGTGCCGCCATTGTTTGTCGGCGTCGCTTTGGTGCCGCCGTTGTTTGGTGGTGTCGGTGTCGTATTATTATGTATATTCTTAGCTTTTACCGTCACTTTTACCACGCCTACTTTTCTCGTTTTTTTCTTTCCTTTTTTAGCAACCTCTTTTACCGTTATCTTTGCTTTACCGGCTTTCTTTGCTTTAATCTTTCCTTTTTTGGAAACCGATGCAACTTTCTTGTTGTTGCTCTTAAAAGTGTACTTACAGGACTTTTTCTTCTTTTTAATCTTAATTGTTTTCTTTTTGCCTACTGTCAAAGTCACTTTCTTTGTTTTTAATGTTGCCTTTTTTGCTTTTGCTTCCGATGTTGTACCTGTCATACCGCCAACGGTCAGTGACAGAGCCAGTACACCCGACAAAGCAACGCCGCAAAGGCGCTTCCATTGCTTCATTTTTTTATCCCCCTTTACCACATAGTGATATCTTTTATTGTAAGCCGTACACGCAAAAAACTCTATGATATTTCTCGAATAAACATTGACCATTCTGGTATTTTTGATTTTTTGCGCACAAGAGAAAAATATAACTTATACTGGAATAAATTTCCTCACCAAAAATCCATGACAAAAAATTGACTTATTTCGAAATACAAAAAATCCATGAACCGGCAGACCGCCGCGCTTCTGCCCGCATTCATGGATTTTGTTTTGAAATGTTTTGCCCTATCGTAACAACAACATCGGATTCACTGTTTTCTTTTTCTCCTTAACCTGAAAATACAGATTGCTTCCCTCTTCCGCATAGTATTTACTTGGCTTGGCAATTTTACCGATGACCTGTCCCTCGGAAACCTTATCCCCCTGAGATACGCTTACGTCTTTGAGCTGTCCGTAACTAACGGTAAAATCATTGCCGATAGACATTGTTACCGTGCGGCCCGTCTCTTCCGATGTGGCCACTTTTGTGACGACGCCGTCGGCGCTTGCCTTGACGTCGCTGCCCTCTTTGGCCCCGATAACAAGGGCGGGATTGGTACGGTACTGTGCCAGTGTCTTAAAATATACGACGCGGTCAGCGCTGTACTCCATTAATACGTCGCCCTGCACCGGCCACAGAAGTCCCGCTTCCTGATCGAACTTCAGTGCGTTTTTTACAGGTTTTGTCACCGTCTCAACCGACTCTTTCGTCGGCTTCGGGGTAGCTGTTTCCTCCGGCTCAGAATCGATGTTATCACCGGATGTCTCCTGTATTTCCGGCGTCGGCGCGGCCGTCACAACCGGCGTGGGACTGGCGGCGGCAATCGGCGCCTCTTCTTCCTCACCGAGTAAATTCATACATAATCCGGCAACGGCTGCGATTGCCGCCAAACCGCAAACTAACGATATATAGAACCCTTTTTCTTTAAAAAACATGTTATCACCTCTCTTTTTTTAGTATTATTACCGAGAGAGGAGATATTATTCAGCGGGCGTTTGCCGGCTGTCAATCATACAGGTTCTGCTTTTTTAAAGTTTTACCTTTTTCAGGTGCCAGATTTCCTGTGCATATTCTTCTATCGTGCGGTCGGATGAGAATTTGCCACATTTTGCCGTCTGCAGCATTGCCATTCTCGCCCAGCGCTGCTCGTCCTTATACGCTTCTTCCACACGCTTCTGCGCCGCCTCATAGGAGCGGAAATCTTTCAATATAAAATATTGGTCGGCACGCTCGTAACCATTACTTTCCAGCAGGGAATTGTAGAGTTCACGGAAGAGCTCTAAATCCTCGCGGGAATACGTTCCGTCAATAAGCTGTGTCAGTACGGCGCGGATATCCGAATCCATATTGTAGATTTCTTTCGGATTGTACTGGTTATTTTGCTCAAAATCAATGACTTCCTGTGAAGAAAGACCAAAGATAAACGCATTGTCCTGCCCGACTTCCTCCACAATTTCTACATTGGCGCCGTCCATTGTGCCAAGCGTCGGCGCGCCATTCAACATAAACTTCATGTTACCTGTTCCGGACGCTTCCTTGCTGGCAGTTGAAATCTGCTCCGAGACATCGGCTGCCGCAAAAATCATTTCCGCATTGGAAACACGGTAATTTTCTATAAATACAACTTTAAGTTTTCCCTGTATCATGGCGTCATTATTTACAACGTCTGCCACACTGTTAATTAATTTAATAATCGCTTTTGCACGACGATATCCGGCGGATGCTTTCGCACCAAAGATAAATGTTCTCGGGTACATATCCATTTGCGGATTTTTCTTTAATTCATTGTACAGGTGCATGACGTGTAAAATATTTAAAAGCTGGCGCTTATACTCATGCAGACGCTTCACCTGTACGTCAAAGATGGAATGCGGGTCTACCTCAACACCATTATGCTCTTTAATGTAGTTTGCCAAACGCACTTTGTTCTGGAATTTAATGTTCATAAACTCCTGCTGTGCCTTTTTATCGTCAATATAGAGAGAAAGTTTTTCAATTTTTGACAAATCGGTTATCCACTCATCGCCGATTTTATCCGTTACCCAGCGCGCCAATTTCGGATTTCCGTGCAGGAGGAAACGACGCTGGGTGATACCGTTCGTTTTATTATTGAATTTCTCCGGCATCATCTCATAAAAATCTTTTAATTCCTGATTTTTTAATATCTCGGTATGCAGTCTTGCCACGCCGTTTACGGAAAAACCTGCCGCAATTGCCAGATGTGCCATCTTCACCTGTCCGTCGAAGATAATCGCCATATTTTTTACTTTCTCAAAATTGTTCGGATATTTTTCCTGTATCTTATCCTGAAAACGACGGTTAATCTCTTCCGTAATCTGATAGATTCTCGGAAGCAGACGGGAAAATAACTCTAACGGCCACTTCTCCAACGCCTCGGACATGATGGTATGATTGGTGTAGGCGCATGTTCTCGTTACGATGTCCCATGCGTCTTCCCATGCAAGGTCATATTCATCGAGAAGAATACGCATCAGTTCCGGTACGGTTACTGTCGGATGTGTGTCGTTGAGCTGGAAACATACTTTGTCCGGCAGTCCGTGTATATCATCATGGTTTTCCATATATTTCTTTATCGCACGCTGGACACTGGCGGACACGAAGAAATACTGCTGTTTTAAGCGGAGCTCCTTACCCGCCATATGGTTGTCGTTCGGATACAATACCTCGCAGATGGTACGCGCCAGATTTTGCTGCTCGACTGCTTTCTGATAGTCGCCTTTATCAAAGGAATCCAAATTAAATGTATCCATTGCCTCCGCGTCCCAAATACGCAGCGTATTTACAATATGATTTCCATATCCGACAACCGGTAAATCATACGGTACTGCCATGACGGACTGATAGTTTTCCTGAACAAACTTGTCACGTCCGGTTTTTTCATCTTTGCGCACGGCCACATAACCGCCGAATCGCACCTCAACCGCATACTCCGGACGCTTCATCTCGAACGGATTGCCCTCTTTGAGCCAGTCATCCGGCGCTTCAATCTGAAAACCATTTTCTATCTTCTGCTTAAACATACCATATTTGTAACGGATACCGCAGCCGTATGCCGGATATCCCAGCGTGGAAAGCGAATCGAGAAAGCAGGCTGCCAAACGGCCCAGACCGCCGTTACCAAGTGCTGCGTCCGGCTCTTCATCTTCCAGGATATCAAGTTTCACTCCCATCTCGTCAAGAACTTCACTTATCAATTTGTCTTGTTTCAAATTGATAATCGTATTTCCAAGAGCACGCCCCATCAAAAACTCCATAGACAGATAATAGACAGTTTTTACATCCTGTCTTTCATACTCCTTATGCGTCGCCATCCAGTCGTCTACTACAATATCTTTGACCGCATATGCTACCGCCTGAAACAATTGCTGCGAATTTGCTTCTTTTACAGACTTGCGGAACAACAATTTCATATAGTTTTCAATATTTGTTTTCAATTCTCTTTTCTTCTCTTTCTCCGTTAAAAACATCATAACTGCCTTCCTTTCATGAATCTAAATCGTTACCTTGGTTACTCCTAACACAACTGCCTCGCCGTTAATATTCCACTCGGCGGTATGACCTCTCATTTCTCCCAGATAAATCTCATCTGCCAGTATCTCGGATTTGATTTGCTCGGCATTTCTCTGGATAACCTCTTTCAACACGGCGTTGCCATCCTGATAGAGCCGGATGTGGTCGGTCACTTCAAAATCTGAATCTTTGCGCATCGTCTGGACTTTACTAATCAGCTCCCTGACAAATCCCTCTTCAATGAGTTCCGGAGTCAGATTTGTATCCAGCACTACGGTAATGCCATTATCCGCTTCGCTGACAAATCCATCCATCTCGGCCGTCTCAATCAGCAAATCTTCTTTCGCAAGAACTTCCTCTATTCCATCGACTTTCACCGTAAGCGCACCTGTTTCGTTCAGACTCTTCACGGCGGCTCTGCCATCCAAATCATTCAAAACTTCTTTTAATAAATTCAGCTTACTGCCAAACCGGCGCCCCAGCGTGCGCAATTGCGGCTTGAAACGGTATGTGGTAAATTCTTCCACTTCATCGGTAAAGGAAACTTCTTTCACATTCAGCTCATCGGCGAGAATTTCCACATAGAAATCCGACAATCTGTTCTCAGCCCTGACATACATCTTGCCAATCGGCTGGCGGTTTTTGATATTCGCCGTATTCCGGCAGGCACGTCCGAGAACAACAATATTCAGAAGCTGTTCCATCTTTGTTTCTAATTCCCTGTCAATCCATTCCTCTTTCACTTCCGGAAAATCACAGAGATGAATACTTTCCGGCGCCTCTTTATCAAGACCGCACACGAGATTTTGGTAAATGCTCTCGGTCATAAACGGTATCATCGGGGCGGCCGCCTTACTAATCGTGACAAGCGCAGTGTAAAGCGTCATATAAGCGTTTATCTTATCCTGCTCCATGCCCTTGGCCCAGAAACGGTCGCGGCAGCGTCTGACATACCAGTTACTCATATCATCAACGAAATTTTGCAGCGCTTTGGCCGTCTCCGGTATACGGTAATTCTCCAAATGGTCGTCTACCATCTTTACCGCCGTATTGAGGCGGGAAAGCAGCCATTTATCCATAATACCCAACTCATCATATGCCAGCGTATGTTCTGTCGGATTAAACTGGTCAATTTCCGCATAGAGAACATAAAATGCATACGTGTTCCAGAGTGTGCTCATAAACTTCCGCTGCCCCTCGGTCACGGCCTTACCGTGAAAACGGTTTGGCAGCCACGGCGCACTGTTAATATAGAAATACCAGCGGATTGCATCCGCCCCATATTTGGCAAGCGCCTCAAACGGGTCAACGGCATTTCCTTTGCTCTTGCTCATCTTCTGCCCGTTCTCGTCCTGTACGAGACCGAGAACGATAACATTTTCATATGGCGACTTGTTGAACAGGAGAGTCGACTCTGCCATCAGGGAGTGGAACCACCCGCGCGTCTGGTCAACAGCTTCCGAAATGAACTGTGCCGGAAACTGCGCCTCAAAAAGTTCTTTATTCTCAAACGGATAATGATACTGCGCAAACGGCATGGCTCCGGAATCAAACCAGCAGTCGATTACTTCCGGCACACGCTTCATAAGCTTGCCGCAGTCCGGACAGGTAAATGTCACTTCGTCAATATACGGGCGGTGAAGTTCTATCTCCGCCACTTCCGGCCGTCCGCAACGCTCTGCCAGCTCGGCCCGACTGCCGATACATTCCTGATGTCCGCAGCCCTCGCATTCCCATATATTCAACGGCGTTCCCCAATAGCGGTTTCGGGAAATCGCCCAGTCCTGTATATTTTCCAGCCAGTTTCCAAACCGGCCCTTGCCAATCGATTCCGGAATCCAATTGACCGTATTATTATTCGCTATCAGTTCGTCTTTTACCGCTGTCTCACGAATGTACCACGATTCGCGCGCATAGTATATAAGTGGCTTGTCGCAACGCCAGCAATGCGGATATTCATGTTCAAATTTTGGCGCGTCAAAAAGCTGCCCTCTGGCGTCAAGATTCTTGATTACTTCCCAGTCGGCGTCTTTGACAAACAATCCGGCAAACGGCGTCTCTTCGGTCATTTCACCCTTACCGTTGACAAACTGCACAAATGGCAAATCGTAATCGCGTCCCACTTTGGCATCGTCTTCACCAAACGCCGGCGCAATATGTACGATACCTGTACCGTCCGTCATCGTTACATAGGAATCGCACGTCACAAAGAAACCTTTTTTATTTTGATTATCCGCACACACTTTTGCGCATTCGAACAGCGGCTCATACTCTTTGTGCTCAAGCGCAGTACCCTCGAAACGCTCCAGAACTTCGTATGCTTTTACGCCCTCGTCCTCTTTGGCAAGTTTTCCAAGTACAGTATCAAGAAGCTGTTCCGCCATATAGTAAGTATAACCGTCTGCGGCTTTTACTTTACAATAAGTATCTTTCGGGTTGACGCAGAGCGCCACGTTACTCGGCAGTGTCCACGGTGTTGTCGTCCATGCAAGAAGATAGGCGTCTTCGTCTGCTACCTTAAAGCGGACTACCGCAGAGCGTTCTTTCACCGTCTTGTACCCCTGCGCTACTTCCTGCGCCGACAGCGGCGTTCCACAGCGCGGACAGTACGGAACAATCTTAAATCCTTTGTACAAAAGCTCTTTGTTCCATATTTCTTTTAATGCCCACCACTCCGATTCAATATAATTGTCATCATAGGTGACGTATGGTTCTTCCATATCTGCCCAAAATCCAACGGTATCGGAAAAATCTTCCCACATACCTTTGTATTTCCAGACCGATTCTTTACACTGCTTAATAAATGGCTCCATACCGTACTCTTCAATCTGCTCTTTGCCGTCGAGCCCGAGTAGTTTTTCTACTTCCAGTTCTACCGGCAGGCCATGAGTATCCCAGCCCGCCTTACGAGGCACTTTGTAGCCTTTCATCGTGCGGTAACGCGGTATCATGTCCTTAATTACACGGGTCAGTACATGTCCAATATGCGGCTTCCCGTTGGCGGTCGGCGGCCCATCGTAAAACATATAGGTCGGACACCCCTCGCGCAGCTCAATACTCTTCCTGAAAATATCTTTTTCCCGCCAAAACTCCTCAATTTCTTTTTCCCGCTCAACAAAATTCATTCCTGTTGATACTTTCTTATACATTTTTACCTCCATTCCAAGCCATTCACCAAAAAGGCTTCCATCCAAACTAGGATGAAAGCCTGTCACAAGCCGTCATAATACCACCTGTTCGTCTATGCGTTACAACATATATCCGGATAACGGCGGATACCGTCGTCTCCTACTGCATTCAGAAACGCAACTCGGGAGTGATTTTCCCTCTTTCTTACCGGTATCGGTTTTCCACTATCTCCGACTCACTGCAACTCTTAGGAAAAAGGTACTGTCTCCGTCATAGTCTTTCATGGTATGTCTGCTTCAATTTCTATCATAATATTACGTTTGCCCGCAAATGTCAAGTATTTCTCTCCGCAGTATTATCTGCAATCTTAATATAGTGGAAATAAACTTTTCACTTCACCAATTTTTTAATTGAAGTTTATAAAGAAGTGGCAAACTCGGGGGCAGTCTATTATTTCCCTAACGGCTTGCATTAACGGAATTTTTTCTTGAATTTATCTGGGGAGTTTCAAAAGCTGTCATTTGCGCACCTCCCCTCTTATGTATTCCAGTAAACCGGACATGAAGTTTTGAATATAATTGTCCAAAGGAAACAAAGACAACTTATGTACTCTAGCAAACAGGTATTATACAGTATCGTATCCGGTGTACTGCTCCCAACGAAAAATACATTGTTTCTTCTGTTTACAGAAATCTTTCGGGGAGCGACACAAAGACACGATACCGTATAATACCTATTGCCCTGAGCACCACACATTATTAAACCGCATATCAACTCTTGTTTTGTCCGACTACTGCGTCAGTGACGGTATATCAATTTTCAGAAACTGCTTAAACCACTGCATTACCTCTTCCGGATTATTCCTGTCCACACTGGCGGCCGTCAGCAGATTGTCCCATGTCATATTATCCCAGTTAATCACGGAAACTGCCCAAAGCAGGACAACGGTGTTCAAGACCAGACCAATGGCGCTGAGTACAAGACCAATAATTCCCAAATGTCTTGCCTTTCTGCTCCCGCTGACAATTGCAATAATTCCAAAGGCTGTTCCAATAAGCGCCGGCACAACACCAATACCCGTGCTCATACAACACACAGAAGATACAGAGCCTAAAATAATGGAAGTTACCGCCAGACTGCGATGTCTCTCAAATGGTTTCGGTACAAATTGATAATCTCCCATTTCCATATGATTATTGTCCACATTATCCTCCCCCTTCAGGCACAAGGCAGAGAGCGGACGAGCATTGACACCGCCTCCAAACCTTGTTCCGAAGTATTTTTCGATAAAATAATATAAAGAACTGCCACGACAATAGCTACTATCATGCCGACAACACCGACAACGATTCCGGCAATCGCGGCGTCTTCCTGATTGGGATTTTCATCCCGCAATCCCAAAATTCCCAAAACAACTCCAATTACCGCCAAAAGGAGCGAAATCATCCACTGCATACAGCAGAGCAGCGAGGCGCAGGAACACATCATCGCCGCCAGCGCTTTCGTATTTGGTTTCCATTCATTCTGCATTATTGTTTTCCTCTTTTCTGCATCGCAAACGCTGTTTCCCTGTTCTTGCTTACGCCTCTGCCTCTAATTCCACCTGACGAATCTCTTTCGTGCGGATTTCCCTGCAAATATCATTAATAAACTGCTCCAATGACTGCTGTCCCTCGTCTCCGCGAAAACGGCTGCGTACGGACACAACTTCGTCCTCTTCTTCTTTCTGGCCGACAACTAACATATACGGCGTCTTTTGCAGCCTCGCCTCGCGAATCTTGTAACCGATTTTCTCCGAGCGGTTATCCAAGCTGCAGCGGATTCCATTTGCTTTTAATTCTTCTTCCACTTTCGCCGCATAGTCAATATATTTTTCAGAAATAGGAAGTACGCGCACCTGCTCCGGACTCAACCATGTCGGGAAAGCTCCGGCATACTTTTCAATCAGCCATGCCAGCGTTCTCTCGTAGCAGCCCATTGAAGTACGATGGATAATATACGGGCGGACTTTATCTCCTTTTTCATCAATATAATACATGTCAAACTGCTCGGCCAAAAGAGCGTCCCACTGAATCGTAATCATCGTGTCCTCTTTGCCATATACATTCTTTGCATTAATATCTACTTTTGGCCCGTAAAAAGCTGCTTCTCCAACATCTTCCGTAAACGGAATATCAAGCTCTATCAAAATCTGACGAATGCTCTCTTCTGTCGCTTCCCACACCTCCGGCTCACCGATATACTTTTCCCGATTATCCGCATCCCATTTTGACAAATGATAAGTCACATCTTCTTCTACCCCTAACGTTTGCAGACAATATCTGGCAAGGGCAATACAATCTTTAAACTCCGATACCATCTGGTCCGGACGGACAATCAAATGCCCCTCGGAAATCGTAAACTGGCGCACACGCGTCAGACCATGCATTTCCCCTGACTCTTCATTGCGGAAAAGCGTAGACGTCTCGCCATAACGGCAAGGCAAATCACGATAGGATTTCTGGCTTGCTTTATAGACATAATACTGGAACGGGCATGTCATAGGACGGAGGGCAAACACTTCCTTGTCTTTCTCTTCGTCGCCGAGCACAAACATTCCCTCTTTATAATGCTCCCAGTGTCCGGAAATTTTATACAAATCCGACTTTGCCATAAGCGGCGTCTTCGTACGCATATACCCCCGCTTTTCCTCCTCATCTTCAATCCATCGCTGTAACGTCTGGATAACTTGTACGCCTTTCGGCATTAGAAGAGGAAGGCCCTGTCCGATAACATCTACCGTCGTAAATAATTCCAACTCTCTTCCCAGCTTGTTGTGGTCTCTCTTTTTAATATCTTCCAAATGCTCCAGATAAGCGTCCAAATCTGCCTTTTTTGTAAATGCCGTTCCATAAATACGGGTAAGCATTTTATTTTTTTCGTTGCCTCTCCAATAAGCTCCCGAAGAGGAAATCAATTTAACTGCTTTCAACGGCTTAGTCGTCATCAGATGAGGGCCGGCACACAAATCGACAAACTCGCCCTGACGATAAAAAGAAATTTCTGCGTCTTCCGGTAAATCCTCAATCAACTCTACCTTATACGGCTCCTGCCGCTCTTTCATAAATTCAATTGCCTCTGCGCGCGGCAGGGTAAACCGCTCAAGGACAGCCCCCTCCTTAATTACCTTTTTAATTTCTTTCTCAATTTTATCCAACGTCTCTCTGTCAAGAGATTCCATATCAAAATCATAGTAGAAGCCATCTTCAATGGACGGGCCAATCGCACATTTGGCCTCCGGATACAGGCGTTTCACCGCCTGCGCCAGTACGTGCGACGCCGTGTGGCGATATGCCGCCTTGCCACCCTCGCTGTCAAATGTCAAAATATTCAGTTGGTGTTCTCCATCTATCTCCGTGCGCAAATCCACAACCTCGCCGTCAAGCTCTGCCGCACAGGCCATACGCGCCAATCCCTCACTGATGTCTTTGGCAATATCAATAATCGCCATCGGCTGTTCGTATTTTTTTCTCACTCCGTCTTTTAAAATTACTTCCATCGTATCATATCCTTTCTTTCCTTAAAAATAAGCTCCGAGCGTCACGCTTCGCGACCCCGAGCGGTCTCGCGGGCGCGCTCTTTGCCTTCGCGTAAATTAAAAAAATCCCGTCCTTTCATTAACGAAAGGGACGAGATGTATATTCCCGCGGTTCCACCCTTATTGGTATTTTGTAAAAATACCCAGCTTCTTTTTGGCGATAACGGCGCCGGCCGGACTGTATTAAAGTCACTCCGAGGTGGTCTTCACACGCTTCCCACGAAGATGCTTTCAGCACAGGGCATCTCTCTCTGTCATGTTTCACGGGCTACTCTTCTCGTCCATGTATTGTCTCTATTATATGCAGGCGGCACGTCAAAGTCAACTCTTTTTCGAAAATAAAAAATTTACCAAAAAGAGCGGTGGCAATTGCATATTCCCTTTTTATCTAGTACAATGGGTAGTGGAAACAACGACCAAAAGAGGGAGGAAGCATTGAACATGAAGCTGATAAAACCTGATATTGAAATTATCGACATGAAAGACTATGAACAAATCATAAAGAAAATTGAAAAAATCGGACGGGTATGTTACAAGAGTGAAGACCGGATAAAGGAGGACTCTGCCGAGCGTTTTATTTCCAATCTGTTAAAACGCGGACACGAATCCGTAATTGAACATGAGTCCGTCACCGTGCGCATTGTCTGCGACAGGGGCATTACCCACGAGATTGTCCGCCACCGAATCGCAAGTTACAGTCAGGAAAGTACCCGCTACTGCAATTATACCGGCGACAAATTCGGAAATGAAATTACCGTCATTGACCTCGCAAGCGGATTCGCCTACAACCTAGATGACGAAAACGATGCTAAAAAATATGAGGTGTGGAAGCAGGCTATGGAAAATGCGGAACAATCCTACTTTAAAATGTTGGAATTGGGCGCTACGCCGCAGGAAGCCCGCTCCGTTTTGCCGAATAGCTTAAAGACAGAAATCGTCATAACGATGAATCTACGCTCATGGAGAAACTTTTTCCGTCTGCGCTGCGACCATCACGCCCATCCGCAAATGCGCGAAATAGCCAACATCGCCCTGCAGGTATTTCAGGAAAAACTTCCTATCTTTTTTGAAGACTTCACCGCTTAGCCTGATAACAGTAAATTGTCACCATCAGGCTAACGTTTTTGCGGCAGAGCACTCGGCAATGATATCACAAGCGTCCCCTATCAATTCGATACAGGGGCGCTTTTTATAATATTCTGCCGTCCGCGGCTCAGGCGTACTTCCCTCCGCATACTCTTTGGCTACCGTTCCCCCGTTACGGTCAAGCCCAAGCAAAGTTGAGCAAATAATACTTCCGTTGCGCTTTTCAAATTCAGCAGCCAGTTCCTGCACCAGCGCATAATTTTTCTTTTTACTTTCCAAATCTCTCGGTTCAGCGCTTCCAGTCAGCGCTCCCGCAACAAAGAACATCGCGGATACCGTTCCACACACCTGACGAAGCCGGCCCATGCCGCCACCGAACGATTGCGTGAGAATCATCGCCTGCTCTTCTGATATTCCGAGCAAATCCGCATGGGCCAAAACAACGGCCTGTGTACAATTGTATCCCTTTTTAAAATTGGCGATTGCCTGTTCACGTCTTGATTTCATAAACTTCCTCCATATGTTAAATTTCCATAATCATACCTCGTTCCAATAATACAGTCGCAGCCGTATTCACCACATTTTTTTACTAAATTGTATAAGGCTTTATAAAGAGAAAATTTCACCATCTTTTAAACTCAGTATCGGGCATTTTAATTCTAATTTTTTAAAAGCTTCTCCATTTTCTGTATGGATGGGAATAATTCCTTTTTTGGGCATTACAGAATTGCAGATTATCTGTGTGTCCATCAACGTTGCATGACCGCTTGAATGTAAATACCGTATATTTCCTGTTTCTTTAAATGGCAAAACAAACCGGGAGAGCTCCGGCGAACGTCCATCCAAATATCCCTCCCACATGGAATAAATTAAAACTGCTTTCGGATACATGGAAATGATTTTCAGAAAATTGTGGTTCGCCCGAACAGGCATGACAAATCCCTGTTCTCTTAATTTTAGATTTTCTCCATAAACGAGCGTTTTATCAAATTGATACCATCTTGAAGCGGATTTTGCCGCAATTACATCTAAAAGGCTTTTCTGGTATTTATCGCATATGAAATACCTCCCTCTGGGAGTGGCATTATAAAAAGATGCTAAACGGTCAATATTCGTGGATGCGCATAGCGCAAATACATATTTATGAGAACGTATTTCCTTGAAGATTTCCTTTTGCAATTGCGACTCTGACATTGTTTGCCGAGTATCTCTTGAAAGCTGGGTTCCCTCAATAATCAAAATGTCTGTGCCCCGTGCATATTGGAATAATAATTTAGGAGTGGCTTTCCCACGGAAACCATGCAGGCGGAAATCACCAGTATGTAGTATCCGTTTTCCTTCTGCCTCAATTAAAAACATATAGGCATCATAAGCAGAGTGGTCGGCAGGAATTGGTGTAACCTTCATATCACCGATAGTTATTGGTTTTAAAACAGTAAGCGGGCGAAGTCTGCCAGATATGCCCTTATAACTGTTTTGCACTCTTTCTGAAAAGGCTGTCAAAATATCAATAGCTATCTCGCCCAAAAAGATTGGTATTGGTTCCATTATTCCAGAAATTAAACCGATATGGTCCTCATGGTAGTGAGTTAAGAACACACCATCAAAATCAGCCTTTCCACAATTAAGACCATCAATTTTAAGCATGTCTAAAGATACATTTCCTTCCGCATCCGGTAATTCCGCCCCGAAATCAATTAAAATCCGTGTGTTGCCCGTTCTTATTTCCGTAGCGCAGCCGCCAATTTGGTGCGTACCCCGATGAATTATAATCTGCATATTTTATACGCTTTCTCTCCTGTTTTTTCAAAACGGAAAACAGTGATATTGGCTTTTGTTAAGAGTTCTTTTATTTCTGGTACAGCTTCCTCAAATTCAGCAGCTTGTTTCGTTCCCTCAAAAAATGCGATTGCCTTTATATATTTTCCTGTCGGATACCCAATCGTGTAGGTCATGATTTCTGCTATCATCCGAAGCAGTGTTTCCTCATTTCCTTTATAAGGTTTCAATTCCGTGGCATATTGTGTTTTTCCATCGCTGATAATTAAGTCAATTTCACCAATCCCTTTTCCGTAGAAATAAGCAGGAACCTCATAATCCGTTATCCGATAATTACCAGTAATGTCAAATCTGTCCGCAAAATCACATTCTCGGCATTCTTCCGAATTATAGTATTTCCCGTTTCTGTAATACAAACATTTGCAAAAACGCTTTTCCGTGAATCTATTCCCTTTTAGTCCACCACAGTGGTCATGTCCTTCTTCTTGGTAAGTTCCATGTGAAGAATATAATGCCGGATTTTCACAGCCAAGTAAGAACTTTTTCAGCACATCTTCTCCCATGTCAATGGCATTCAACAATTCCTTTACCAAAACAGTATATTCTTTTTTGGTTATTTTGTCTTTAAAGAGTATTCGTTCTTCATTTGACATATCAGTTTCCTCCTTTCTTAGTGCTACGACACCTGCCGAATGCACTTTTATTTTCCCATAGCCTGATGATATTGTCAATATTGGTTAACCTTCTTGAGTTTCCACATTTTTATTGCATTTTTATTCACAACACTCGTACTTTTACCATGAATCATCAACAACTTTCAAAAAATGTCAAAAAAACAAGGAAGCTTTTCCCTTTCAATCCAGTCTCCTTTCCCGCGTCCATTACCTAATCCTGACGGAATTGCCATAACCTATTTAAAATAAATAGGAATCACAAAAACAGCGGCAATTCCTATCAGGCCCACGACAGTTTCCAAAAATGCAATGACCGCCCGCTTACTAAACTTCTCCATCCCTGATACTTGTAATATGACATATTGTAATGCCCACACGAACAAAAAGCAAGGCCCCCACAATACAAAGGCATTGGAAAACTTCTGCAAGTCTCCCGAGAGCCAAAACGCCAATTCCAAAATGACAATAAATGCCAAAACAAAGTACACGATGTGGATGTTGCACTTGCACAGCTTGGAAAACAGGGCGTTGACCAAAAACAAAACGCCGGTCATCAGCAGAAGAAACGAGCCGTGCATTAACCCCTCCGGCGGCTGCCAGAGCCAGTTCACAACAACTCCGGCGACGAAAAAAATAACTCCCAGCATTACTTTTTTTCCTGTTCCCAGCCATTCCAACAACGCATTCCACTGTTCCACTATATAACTCATTACTGTCCTCCATTCAAATGTTCTTTCCGGTCAACCCTTTACAAATATTCCAAAATTTCCCTGATATGTTTGACACCGATTAAGCGTATCGAATCAAGCTGCAGATTGCCGGCTCTGACAATCGACTGCCGGTTACTCTCCGGCAGAATACAGGTTGTATATCCGGTCTTAATCGCCTCTCCTACACGCCGCTCTGCCTGTGAGACGGCGCGGACTTCCCCAACAAGCCCTACCTCACCGAACAAAAGGATGTTTCCTCCCAGGCTTTTATTGCGATAACTCGACAACAGCGCCGCTACCATCGCCAAATCAAGGGCCGGTTCCATCACCCGCATGCCTCCGGCAACATTTACATAGGCGTCACTATCTGCCATGCGAACGCCCAGACGCTTCTCCAATACTGCCATCAGCAGGTTAATGCGGTTATAGTCAAATCCTACCGCCGTCCGCCTTGGCATCGGAAATGACGTCTGACAGACGAGCGCCTGCACCTCCAGTAAAAACGGACGGCTGCCCTCCATAATACAGGCAACTACCGAGCCGGCTTCCTCTTCCAACCGCCCCTGCATCAAGTATTCGGATGGATTTGGCACTTCTTTCAGCCCTTGATTAAGCATTTCAAAAACGCCCACTTCGTTTGTTGAGCCAAAACGGTTTTTTACTCCGCGAAGCATCCGGTACATGGCAGACTTATCCCCCTCAAAATAAAGAACGGTATCTACCATATGTTCCAGCATCCTCGGCCCCGCTACGTTTCCCTCTTTCGTCACATGGCCTACAATAAAAATTGTGATGTTCATACCTTTGGCCATCTGCAACAGGCGGCTTGTCACTTCCCGCACCTGACTGACGCTTCCGGGCGCTGCGTCAACCGTTTCCTCTAACATCGTCTGTATGGAATCGATGACAACAACATCCGGTTTTAGTTCTTCTGCCGCCTGCACAATAGCTGACATTCCAGTTTCGGAATAGAGGTACAAATCATCCGTAAAATCTCCGATTCTCTCTGCCCGCAGCTTTATCTGTCTGGTTGACTCTTCCCCTGACACATAAAGCGCTTTCGTTCCCTGCTGTGCCAACAGACGGCACATCTGCAGCAACAATGTCGATTTACCAATCCCCGGGTCGCCCCCGACTAACACAAGCGACCCCGGCACAATCCCGCCTCCCAGAACACGGTCCAACTCCTTTATGCCGGTGAGTTTGCGGCACTCCTGCTGTGTCTCGATTTCGTTGATTTTGGCCGGCCTGCTCTGCGACAGACGCTCACGCCCTGCGCCTCCGGCTTTTCTCCTGCCGGAGGTGGGAGCTTCTGCCAACGTGTTCCATTCATGGCACCCCGGACACTGGCCCTGCCACTTCGCCGTCTCAAAACCACATTCTTTACAAAAAAAGATTGTCTTTTCTTTCGCCATTTTCACCTTTTTGGCGTATTACGCCCCTCCATTTAAACAGTAGAAGCACCGATGGATAACATCGGTGCTTAAAATTCTCTCTCATCCTTTTATCATCAGCACTTCACGATTTTGATGCCGGATTTGCTTCCCTCGTTTAAAGAAAGGCTGGCATTTAACTTGCCTCCGACATTTGTCTGGATACGTCCTGCGGACACTCCGTCCACAACCAGCTTATATTCCGTAGACGGCTCCATCTCCAACGTAAAACTTATGTCTCCCGGCGCTTCGACATCAAACTCAACAACTTCACTATTGCCCCGAAAGCCGGTTACCGTTGAACCGGGAACCGATTCGTACACAAGCGCGCCGTTTTTCTCTAATTTGGTAATCTCCTTAAAGGTCTTAATCTTATAGCTGGCGCCCTCATAGTGAAAATCTGATTTCTTCGTCTTTGCGTCTAATTGATAGTTGCCAAAACTTAATGTACCCGCATCATCCCTGCGAATAAGTTCTTCAATCACGCTCATCTTGTGAGTCCTCCTTCGTTCCATTACACTTTTGCCTTACGGCCCACGTCTCATCTACTTTAAGTATACAATACAATTGGATTTTTTGCTATTACTTTTTTGTGATTTTTTGGACAAAAACTTTCTTCCTGTCACCATCTCTGACAAGCGCCACTTCCGCCTCATTCCCGATGGCCATTTCGCCCGCTAAAACAGCCTCTGCCAGCACATCTTCAATCTCGGTCTGAATGGCGCGCCGGATTGGCCTCGCGCCGTAGTCTTTGTCAAATCCTTTCTTTGATACAAAATCAACGACTTCATCCTTAATATGAAGTTCCATATGCATCTGCTCTCTGACACGTTTTATGAAATTATCCACTAAAATATCTGTAATGGAGCGGATATTTTCCTGATTTAGCGCATGGAAGACAATCATCTCGTCCACACGGTTAATAAATTCCGGCTTGAAAATGTGTTTGACTTCTTCCATTACGCCCTCTTTCATCTTTTTATGGTTCTCTTCTTCGCTTACTTTCTGCCCGAAGCCCAGTTGCTTTGGCGATATAATACGGTTGGCTCCGGCGTTGGAAGTCATAATGATGATTGTATTTTTAAAATCTACCTTGCGTCCGTGCGCGTCCGTAATATGACCGTCTTCCAATACCTGCAGCAGCATATTAAAGACATCAGGGTGCGCTTTCTCAATCTCGTCGAACAGGAGCACCGAATATGGTTTTTGGCGAACCTTTTCACTCAATTGGCCGCCCTCCTCATATCCGACGTATCCCGGAGGGGAACCAATCATCTTCGATACACTCTGCTTTTCCATATATTCCGACATATCTACGCGTATCATGTCTTTCTCCGAGCCAAACACCGCCTCTGCCAGCGCTTTACTCAATTCTGTCTTGCCGACACCGGTCGGACCGAGAAACAGAAAAGAACCGATTGGCCTTTTCGGGTCTTTGAGGCCGATACGTCCGCGGCGTACGGCTCTCGATACTGCCTGTACGGCCTCTTCCTGCCCCACTACTCTTTCATGCAGGATTTCTTCCAGACGTTTCAGACGGTCTACCTCCGCTTCCTGCATTTGCTGTACCGGAATATTCGTCCATTTCGCCACTACTTCCGCTATATGGGAAGCCCGAATCGTATCGTTCTCTTTCTTCTGCTTTTTCTGTTTCTTTTTCTCTTCTTTTTGCAGTCCGCTCTCCAAATCCTTTTCCTTGCGCACAAGTTCCTGCACAAGTTCCATATTCCCCTGAATGAGCGCTTTCTCTTTTTGCTCATAGACAGATTCCAACTGTTCTTTCCATTTGCCCTGCTCTTCCGTCCTGCGGTACAATTCCTGCAGGCGGAATGTCGCCGCTGCCTCGTCCATCAAATCAATGGCCTTATCCGGCAGAAAACGGTCGTTTACATAGCGCGCCGATAACGTCACCGCCGCTTCAAGCGCCTCGTCGCTTATGATTACGTTGTGATATTCTTCGTAGCGGCTGCGCAGTTCTTTGAGCATTCCAATCGTCTGCGCCACGGTCGGCTCTTCAATAACAACCGGCTGGAAACGTCTCTCCAGAGCGGCGTCTTTCTCCACATGTTTCCGGTACTCTTCTCTTGTCGTAGCCCCAATCACCTGAATTTCTCCGCGCGCCATCGCCGGTTTAAGTATGTTTGACGCATCAATGGCCCCTTCGGCTCCTCCGGCGCCTATCACTGTATGCAATTCATCAATAAATAATAATATATTGCCCTGCTGTTTCGTTTCGCGAATGGCCCGCTTAATCCTCTCCTCAAACTCACCGCGGTACTTTGAGCCCGCTACCATGCCCGACAAATCCAGAGTCAGAACACGCTTATCTTCCAGTATTTCCGGTACATGGCCGTCGGCGATGCGCTGGGCAAGCCCCTCCACAATGGCGGTCTTGCCGACACCCGGCTCCCCAATCAGACACGGATTGTTTTTCATCCGCCGGCTGAGAATACTGATAACGCTTTCTATTTCATCGTCACGGTGGGAAACGGGGTCGAGTTTCCCGTCCAGCGCATACTGATTCAAATCTCTGGCATACTGGTCTAACATTGGCGTTTCCGAGTTTCCCTTTTTATTGCGGGAACGGCTGGCAATTAATTCATTTTTCGCCAGCGCCATATCGCCCCCGACAGTTGTCACAACATCCATGTAAATCTTCTGGATATTGGCCTCCGCCGCCAGAAGCACTTTATAGGCGACACAGGACATATCTTTGAGAATCGCCAGCAGCATATGTTCCGTGCCAATTTTTTCCATACCTGCCTTCTCAGCCTCTTCTTCGCTTTTCTCCAACAGCGTTTCCAGTAGCGGTGAAGATTCGCTGCCGCCATTGTCAAGCAGGGCGGTATCAGATATTCCACAGTAATTCTTTATTTCAAAGTCCAGTGCATCTTTGCCCAGACCATTTTCTTTTAGTACCCTTGAAGCCACCCCCGGAGCGCTCCCCAATCCATAGAGAAGATGCTCGGAGCCAACCACGTATTGTCCCATTTTGGCCGCATACTTCGCTGCCCGATTCAATGCCTTTCCGGCTTCTGCCGTAAACTCTTTTTTCATTGCTTCCTCTCTCCCATCATTTATTTTGATAATCTTCGTATTCTTTGTATATGCGGTCTACCAATTCATGGACTTCCTCTCTCGTCACTTGTTTGCAGATAGCGCGGGCTAATACCAAATCCAGTGTATCAGCTAATTCTACCATCGCTTTTACTTTGTCCATATCGACAGCAACGACGGCGCCGCGCCTCTGGTCTACGGTCAGATATCCCTCCTGACGCAAAATGCCATAGGCTTTGTTCACCGTGTGCATATTAATTCCAACCGTGTCCGCCATCTCCCTGACCGAGGGCAGATTTTCACCCTCTCGCAGTTCCGATTTTACAATTGCCCGAATAATCTGATTGCACAATTGCACATATAATGCTTCCCCGCTATTAAAATCTATTGATATATACATCTTTTCCTCCTGTTTGGAACGCCCAAATCAAGTCCGTCTCTTTCTCTGCATCGCCATCTTCAACATGGCAATCAACATACACAGAAGCATTATAACCAATACAACAACAATTACTATCCATATATAATTGGAATTATCAGCCGTTCCTTCTCGTTCTCCTTTGTCGCCCCGATTAACACGTTCTGTCATCGTTCCCGTATATCGCTGGAGCGTCTGCTCCTCTCTGTCGTACTGATACCATGTACTTTGTTTTGACGGACCTTTCAGGTAGAGAAGCAGATAATTGTTATCCAAATCCTGCTCCATCGTAAATGCCGGTATTGTAATTCCTTTCAACTCAATATTCGACTGGATATATCCGGCAGGCACCTGCGAAACTTCCGATGCATCCAGAACTTCAAATTCATAGGCGTTCTGGATAAAGATTCCGTCTCCCCGTCTGGCAATCGAAAACGTCATATCCTTTTTCTGGCTCTGTCCCTGCTCTTCCCGTTTCTTTGTCTCTTTCTCCGTCTCTTTGCGTACGTTCAGCACATATTGCCGCTCTCCGCCGTTCTCTGCCAGAACACGGACAATCACCCGATTGGAACCGCTCACCAGTTCTTCGTTTCCTTTCAGAAGAACTCTTGCTTTTTCATCCATAGGCGCATAACTGATATACAATTTATCGGTGGCGGCGTCTACCGTGACGTTGTACTCTTTCTGCTCCGGCGCAAAATTCGGCTCAAAGGAAACGCAATGTGCACTTAACTTCTTTAAGCGGTTCTCTTTCGCAGGAAGCGGCTGCGGCGTCACCTTTGGATTCGCCGACGGCGCGGGAGACGGGGACGCCACCGCTCCCTTTTTTTGAACTGTCACCGTCAGGCGGTTACTGGAAAGCGATAAATGCCCGCCCTCCGAATCAATAATATCTGCCTGACCTTCCAGTTCAATTAGGCAGCTTCCTTTTTTCTTTGCCTCAAACTGTAAAGAAAACGTCTTTTTTTTCGTTTCCTCTGTATTTCCCAACGAGGATACTTTCAGCAGTCCGTTTCCTCCCTTTACTTTTGCCCCTCCGGTCAAAAAAGTAAGGACATGGTCGTCATAACTGACGGAAAAGGCAGTATCCAGAAACGCTTCTTCCGATGTCACCTGACAGACAACCGTACAGACGCCGCCTTTCGTCACTACGGGAGTGGTCGTTGTAAACTGCACCACCCCGCTGGCGGCATCGGCTCTTATGGAACCAAGCATACATCCAAACAGGATAAGGATACCGGCCACCCAATATCTGCCTCTCATTTTCATCCCTCCCTCAACTATTTACCTCAAGGCATCGGACAACACGATGCCGGCATATTTTCAAATACCGGTATGGAAAAAACTAGCGGCGTCTGATTCATTGTATCGGCATAGGCTTTTTTCGTCTTCATCGCTTCTTCGTAAGCGGCTTCCACATTCGTCATATACTGATGATTATACCGCTGGTATGACGTCACATTAAACTTTTCCAGATATCCCGTATTTTGTCCTTTGCTTATATATCCCTGACTGATATACTGAGCGCCGCCGACAATGGAGCGGTATGGGTCAGTCCACGGCCGCAGATAAGTTCCCGCCGTTTTATTCGCCGCCCACTTCAAACCGTTCAAAACCGGCTGGCTGCTGCTCGTAGCGCCAATATTATAAAAGTTGTAAATGCCGGGATACGCCGACACCTCTCCGGTTACTGCACTGCTTGTCGTCGTGGCGCTTGTTACCACTTCCTGTTTGACGCGCGAAGCCAAATGATACGGACTTACTTTTGTACTCTTCGCCGCCTCGATAAAAGCATCTACATAATACATACTCTTACCCGCTCCGGTATGGATATCCTGATAGGAAAATGTTTTCTTATAAAACGGAGTATTGGATAAAATCGTATTCACACCTGTTTTTGTCTGATACTGCGGCTGATACTCCAACAGTTCAAACATAAATACCGTGCGGTCATTTAAAAAGTTCCGCGGGTCCATATAAAAACTGACGGCCTCCCTCGAAGCTGCCACCCATGTGCTGCCGTCAAACACTTTCCATTTACCGGTAGCGGCGTCGTAGGCATCCTCTGCCTTAGACTTCCATGACGGCCCTTTGGCATTGCTAATCAGGTTCACGCCGGTTTTGGATTCGTTGGTAATTACGGTATTCCAATGCAATCCCGTGTGATATGCCTGAAACTGCCAATACGGATATTGCTGATGTAATATTCTGAGACTCTGCTTGTAACTTTCCGGAAATCTCTGGTCTTTCATCATCTGCTCAAATTGTGCGCTCGACAGTACGGTTACCCGCACTTTCTTTGTCTGGGCCTTTTTGGCCAGCTTCACATATTTTGAATTTACATATCCCGTGTTCGTCTTTCCTTTGTATGAATACGAGATTTTATACCATTTCGTTTCCTTTTCCAAAACATCTTTGGTAATGGAAACGGTACTGCCCTTGGCGATGCGGATAATCTTACCGCCGCTTTTCTTATAAGCAGCCTTGTTCCCTTTCTTTTTCCGCACCTTAACGCTCTTTTTTACGTTGAAAATCTTAGCGTTGGCAGCTTTCTTTAACGTCATTTTCACATAAGTATTACGGACATATGCCGTTCTTTTTTTCTTCTTATAAGTAAAGGATATTTTAAACCATTTTTTCCCGGAAATTATCTTTTCGCCCTGAATGGTTATCTTTTTCTTTTTTGCCAGATAGATTTTCTTTTTTGCCACCTTATAGCGTGTCTTTCCGTTCTTTTTACAGAGCGGCGCTGTTTTTGAAATGCGCGCGGCCACGGAAATCGGCTTATAACTTGTCTCTGTCCGATAAATTACCTGCGGTTTCACAACCGGCGTCTGTGTCGATTGCGGCGAGGACGTCGCCGCTGTCTCAATGGCAATATAATCCGCACTCACATATCCGGAAAGACTGACTCCATTGAGATTAAAGCTTACTTTGTACCATCCGGTCAGCGTTTCCGTAATCGTCACACGGAAACCATTTGACAGTGTGACGTTTTTTCCGTCCTGCTGCAAAATGGCATTATCTACTCCGGCGCCAACCCTTACATTCAATGTACTGGCCGTTACTATCCCCGTCTGATTTGCCGCTTGCGAATGAGCTCCGGCCACCCAAAAAACGATAATGAATACTATCATCCCCACGAACAGTGCCGTGGTGAGTCTGCATCTGTTACTGTTTCCCATGTCTGCCTCCTAGTTCTTTGCAATCAAATAAATTCTCTCACTGTTTTCCCGAATCGGGTTCTCCATATCCTCGTCAAAACTATCTACTAACGTCAGTCCGGCTTCTGCTAACAACGATTTCAGCCTTTCCGGCGAATACGCCCGCTGATAATGCGCCTCTTCCATTCGCTCGTATAGATTCGAATCCGGCTGTTTGCGGAAAATAGTGAGCATATATTCGTTGATATCCTGGTCTTCATAGAAGAAATTCTCCCATATATAGCTGACTTCCTCATCCTGCTCCACCCATGTCTGGTTGCCGATAACATTGCGATAGCAGTAGACGGTCTTTAAATCAAAAATAAACAAGCCACCCGGTGTCAAATACTTCTTTACCCGCTCAAAAAGCGCCGACATCTCTTCTTCCTGCAAAAGATAATTCATCGAATCACAGACGCTGATACACGCATCGACCGATTTGTCCAGCTCCATTTCTTTCATATCCTGATTGAGATACAAAATATCCGATTTGGTCTCCTCCTGCTTCTGTCTGGCAAGCGCTAACATATCAACGGATTTGTCGAGGCCAATCATCTGGTAACCCGCTTTGGCAAACTTTTCCGTCATAATTCCGGTTCCACATCCCAGTTCGCAAATACGCCCCTCCGCCAGACCATGTTCTTTTAAATACAATTTCAGTTTACTGCACCACTCCTCATACGGAATATTCTCCATCATATGGTCGTAAACATTGGCAAAACCCTTATACATCATAGTAACCCTCCATTCTGTTTTTCTGTGATACAAGCACTTCTTTCCCTAATGAAAAAGAATATAATACGCAGCGGATAACAGGTTTTCCCGTCATCTCCTCCAATGCCTGCCGGTACAAAGCCATCTGCTTTCCGTACCGCTCCAGCAGACGGACTTCCTCTCCTTCCCGCAAGGCGTCCGTCTTATAATCAATGAGGACAATTCCGTTCCCCGTCTCATAATAACCATCTATAATGCCCTGCACCAGCACCGTATCGTCTTTCTTGCATCCGGAAAAAATCTCACTCGCTTTTCTCCCCATGACGAACGGCTGCTCGCGGTGCAGACGCCCCTCCGCTTCTGCCTGACGCATTTCTTCCCCGAGCGGAGAACGAAAAAAACGATTCAGCCGTCTGATGTTTAACACGGAAACATCCTGCTCCCGCAATCTTCCCGTCTCGCACAAACGCGCTATCTCATCTTCGACAGCCTCCTCGGAAACTGCTTTCTTGAAATCAATCGTCGCCATCACCTGATGCCAGATAGTACCGTAAGCGGCCCCCTGTTTTTCCTTGTCATCGGTTTCTTCCTGCCGCATGAAAGAGGGGATCGGCATTTCTTCCTCTTCTTCTGCATAGTCGGCTAGCGCGACGTCGCGAACGCCGTCGTCTTGCATCGACATCATCTTCAGGTCGGATACCGACACTTTTACCGGCAGCGTCTCTCCGCTGTCTTCCTCTCGGGCGGCGAGCCATATCAGATAATCGCGAATTGTCTTATTATAACATCGGGTTGTGTCAAAATTGTAAACTGTCTCATTCTCGAACGCTTCCTGCACAAGTTCCCTCTGTATCGTGTCAAGCAACGCCTCCTGCTCCCACTCGTACAAACGGAAACAGTGGGCGTGTACCGCTGGAAGAACCATGTCAAACATGGTGTTAATCCTGCTCCTCCCGTCGACGTCCGGCGTCTTTGCCTCCGTCGACAACGTACAGCCTACGAGAATCAATTTCTCTTCTGCCCGCGTCATGGCAACATAGAGCTTTCTAATACATTCTCCTATATTTTCGGACTTATTGCAATCGTTTATATACGTTGTATAGAAATTTTTTTTCTTCGTGCGCCGTTTATTGTCTACCACAGGTGCGGCAATGCCAATATTCGGCGCAATACTGAGAAAATCTTTGTGCGGAAGATTGAGCCTGCGTCCCATGCCGGCAACAAAGCAAACCGGAAACTCCAGACCCTTGCTTTTGTGTATCGTCATAATGCGCACAACATTCTCTTCCTCGCCGACCAGATTGACTTCCCCCGCCTCTTCCGTCTGCTGTGTAATCTGCTCGAGATAGCGGACAAACTGGTAGAGGCCGTGATACGTCGTCCTCTCAAACTGCCTCGCCTGCTCCATCAGCTTATCCATATTCGCCGTGCGCTGGACGCCGTCTTTCATCATGGCAACGGCCTCGTATATTCCCGTGCTGTCATAAATATCCTGCACGAGCTCGGCCACGGCGGCATACGTGACCTTGCTGCGGAGCTTCTCCAGCACATCTAAAAACTGCCGGATTTTATTATAGCGCTCATCCGCCTTTTCATAGCTGCACAACGCATCGTACAAGTCCGTATCCCTGCTCTCCACACGGATTTGGGCCAAATCCTCCTCCATCAGCGAAAACGCCGGACTCAGTAATACCGTCGCCAGTGCAATATCCTGATGGGGATTATCAATAATGCGGAGCATGGACACCATCAACGTAATCTCTTTTGTGTCATAAAATCCCTGCCTGCGCTCCATCACCACGGGGATTCCGGATTCGGTTAAGGCGTCGAACAATTCCTGCCCCTGCGCATGAGCGAGAATGAGGATGACGATATCCCGATACTCCACCGGACGGTAATCCCCGCCCTTGTCGATAAAGAGACGATTTTCTCCGTCTGTCATCTCCTTTATCTTCTCCGCTATGACATAGCCTTCCGCCTCGATATTCTGTTTGCCCAAAAGGGCATGGACGTCAACCGTCTTTGCCACCGGAAGCTCCGTATCCGTCATTTTTCTTCCGGCGCGCAGCGCGGCACGCTCGTCATATTCCACACCACCAATATCCCGATGCATGACTAATTGAAACACTTCGTTTGCGGCTTCCAACACAACCCCGCGGCTTCGGAAGTTCTGATGTAAATCGATTCTCCGGCAGGAGGCTCCGTCCGCCAGCGAATACGCCTCTAACTTATCGGCGAAAAGCTCCGGACATCCCCCCCGAAAGCGGTAAATACTCTGCTTGACATCACCGACCATAAAAATATTGGGACTGTACTCCGGCAATCCCTCTCGGGAGACGCTGCGCAAAAGGGTATCCTGTACGCGGTTGCTGTCCTGATACTCGTCAATCATTATCTCGACAAAATGTTCTGCCAATTCGCAGGCGGCCTCCGTGCGCACATATTCTTCTTTTTCCTCATCCCACCGAAGCAGGATGGAAAGCGCCAACTGCTCCAAATCGTTGAAATCAACGACATTGCGCTCCCGTTTTTCCTGAATAAACGCCTCGTGCATCCGTCGCGTCAGACGCAGCAGCGTCCGCACCTTGCCGCGCATCTCATGTAAATCATGGAGGCTCTCTTCCCTTGCAAAGGCAAAATATTTCTTGTATAGATTCTGCAATCTCTTTTTGCACTCATTCCGGCGCTCCACGACTTCTTTGCGTATATCCTCGTCCACCGTATCGTCTTTTTTCTTGCGCATGCTCAAAAAGGTCATCGCCGCCAGTATGCGCCGCCATTCGTCATAAGTTTCCGCTGCCAGAAGCGCCTGACAATAGACGCCGATTTCGATTATATGCGGCTCATAATAGGCAGGCCCGCCCGACTCATGGCAGAGACGGCGCACGAGTTCCTGCTCTCCCGCAATCTCTTCCACGCGTATCCTCGCGCCTGCGAGAGCTTTTTGCACCAGTTGGGATTGTTCCCATTCCTCTACTGTTTCCACTTCCAGAAAACGCTCCATCTGATTGAAAAACTCCTGTGGAAACGGCTGCGCCATCGCATACTCATAGATTTTCTTCACCATGCGCTCCAGCTCGTCGTCACTGCGGTTGAGCTCGCTCATTTCTGCCAATTCGATGAAATCCTCTCTGCCGGCTTCGTATTCTTCCTCCAAAATCTGTGCAAAAGTCTCCGAAAAAAGCATTTCCCCCTCCGTCTGCGTCGCCTGACGAAAAGACGGGTCCAATCCAATCCGGTGAAAATAATTTTCAATGACAAAGTTGCAGAAACTATGTATCGTCGAAATGTGCGCCGAAGAAATCAAACCTATCTGGCGCTGCAGATGTTCATTATCCGGCTGATTTTTCAATTCCTTTTCCAAACGCTTGCGAAGACGCTCTTTCATCTGCGCCGCCGCCGCTTTCGTAAACGTCACGACTAAGAAACAATCGATATCGACAGGTTCTCTCCTGTCCATAATGCGTTGGACAATTCGCTCCACCAATACCGCCGTCTTGCCGGAACCGGCGGCCGCCGAAACAAGAATATTGCAGTCTCTTGCTTCAATTACTTTCTTCTGTTCCGCTGTCCACGTTATATCGCTCATGGAGCACCTCCCATATTTCTTCGTCCTGTAAATCCTCCAGTACATGTGCATGCGCACGCTCTTCTTCTGCCTCCATCCCGCAGATTCCGCGATAATCACAGTAATCACATCCACTGCTGCCGGCATACGCATACGGAGCGGCTTCTATCTCTCCCGCCATGATTTTCTCCCCGCATTCCGCCATCTTTTCCCGCGTGTGCCGCATAAGCTGTTCAAACCGTTGTGTTGACAACGTATGCGGATACTCATGTTCCAGAAGTTCCTGAACTTCCGGCGCCGCGTTTACATATCCTTTGCTCTGCATACTCTCCAGCAGCCGCTCCTCATGCTGTTCTTCCGTCTCCTTTTTCCACTCCAGATTCTTCTCTTTAATTGCGTAATACAACATGGCGGCGGGAATAATATCCCTCTGCGGCCTCTCTCTCTGTAACAGCTCTTTCGCCGCCGCCATATACGTGACAAGCTGCATTTGCAGGCCGTGATACACTTGCGGAAGCGATAGCTCTACATAATCGCTGCTCTTGTAATCCACTATTTTAACAAATTCGCCCTCTTCCGTGGAACTGACGTCAACCCTGTCTATGACGCCGTGCAGGGTAATCTCGTTCCCGCCGGACAGAGGAATACGCAGCGCCTGTAAACCATCTTCCCCTCTTCCGGAAAAACGCTTTTCCGTATAGTGCTGATGAAAATCTCCCATTTTCATCTGACGCCACATCGCCCATACCGAGTGAACCAGTTCATTTTTCAGACGGCGCAGCATAAATTCCGTGCGTTTCGACTGGAAATATTTCCTGCCCTCATAGCGCTCCGTCGCATAATCAATACTCTTGCGGGCTAGCTGTCTCGCTTCCTCTTCGGTTAAATCCTGCCATTCTTTCCCTGCCCTCTCCAATTCATGCGAAAAATTCTCTAACGACTTATGAAAGATGTTTCCGTGGTCTACGCCGCTGATTTCAAAACGCTCCCTTTCTTCTAAACACAGACCGTAGCGGACAAAATGGGCATACGGGCATTTTACAAACTGCTCCAGACGCGTGACACTTCCCCCCATCATCTTTCCGTACAAACGCTCTGCCGCCTCTTTGCGAAGCGGTGTTTTCCCTTTGCTCTCCTGCCGGATATCCAGCCATCTTCTTAACAGGCCCGACTGTTGCTTTTCATAAAAAGAGGCGATTTCCCACCATATATCGTCTTCTCTGTATGTTCCGTCCGCCAGATGGCGGAGCAAATAGGATTTTCCGGCGTCACTGCCGAGAATTTTATGCAGCGACTGCTCCTGCTCCTCCCACTGCACCGCCAGTTTCGGGTAGAGGCTCCGTATCTTATCAAGCAGATAGGCTGGACGTTTGCTCGTTCCGTCAGCGCTCATGGCAGAATACGTCAATATCACTTTGTCAGAAGCTTTCGTCAGCGCCAGATACAGATAAAACTGCTCCGTATAAGCTTCTTTCTCCGCTTCCTCGGACAATTGCACTCCCGCCGCAGCAAGCTTTCTTCTCTCCGTCTCCGACAATATCCCCGGCGCTCCAGCGCTTTTGGGAATGCAGTCGTCATTTACCCCGAGAAAGAACAGCACTTTTACGTTTTTCAATCGGGTACGGCGCACATCGCCTATGACAACCTCGTGGGAAGCGGGCGGAATGAAGCCGACCAATCCCTCAGAAATACCGGCTCCCAGCAACTCTGCGTATTCGTGGAAAGTCACTGTTTCCGAGCCCATCAATTCTACCAGCTCATCCAGCAGATTCATCATCAGGCGGTAGATTCCGCGGTACTCGCTGGCAAAAATTATCTGTCCGTCTTTCTCAAACTGCCTGCTTTTTTCCCGCAGTCTGTCGTAGACGTTATTTTTCAGCAATAACTGATACAGTATTGTCGTAAAATCGCGGACGGTCTTTTTGCCGCCCTGCAGCGCCAGCAACGTCTCTTCCACCGCATTCAGAAAAGTCTGGCGGTATTCATTTATCTCAATTAAGTCCAAATGTCTCACATCCCGCTGCCACTCCTGCTGATACGCCGCCAATCCCCGACGCCCCTGCGCCAGCACATAATTTTCCAGAAGGTCGGTCTGCTCATTTGTCAGCGGCGACAATCCGCAGCGCAGAAAACGGAAAGTGCTCTCGTAATCCAACCCTTTCTCGGCCATATTGCAGAACGCCACGATGAACTCTGCCATCGCATTGGCTCCTATACTCTTTTTATAATCCATAAAATAGGGAATCGAAAACCGCTGCATTTCTTTTGACAATTCCTGCTCATAGGCGGCTATATTCGCCGTCACCACGGCGAAATCTTCATAATGATATCCCTGCTCCTGCACCATCCACCAAATCTTTCTCGCCACATAAGCGGCTTCATCCCACTCCCTGTGGCACAGGACAACCGCTACGTTTTCCGGCTCGGACAGCCATTGCTGCGGACTAAAGCAAAAGAGATTTCTTTCCAGAAAGGCAAGTTCTTCATTGCCGGCAACGCGGTAGGGAACGTATTCGGGGCCTTTCCCCGTGCAAACCGGAGCCGACACGGATACTCCCCGCTCACCTGCCCTCCTCGTCAGATGGCGAACTGTCTCCGAACTAATCCGGAAGACATGGCTGCGTTTGCCGCCAATATCTGTCGTCACCGTCACATACATATCCCGACAGCAGGACAGCAATTCGCCCAGCAATTCATACTGGGTCGGCGTAAAACCGGTAAAGCCATCCAGACAAATCACACTGTCTCTTATCTTCTGCATACTGCTCACAATGCCGGTCAACTGCGGCACCAGCTCTTCTGCCATCATATAGGTATCCCCTGTTTTCTCTTGGAATTTCCGGTAGATGAGGCGGATATCCCTGAGTTTTAATCCCATGAGACTGTCTTTTCCTACCGCAGAGAGCATTGTCTCAAAGTCATCATCGCTTATCGCATATTGGGCCAGCTCGCACAAAAAGGACTTGCACTCATCCAGAAAGCCAATCCGGTGCAAGCCTCGCTTAAAGTATAATAAATTCTTCTTTTGCTCCGTGAATACTTTGCGAAGAAGCATCATTTTCCCCATATCTTCCAACACGGTCTTCCGCATGGCGGGAATCTCTTCAAACGCACGGTATGCAAGCCGGTGAAAACTGAGGACGTCGATATTGAGTATTCCCTTGCCGTCATTCTGCTCTACCAGCGTGCGCTGTGTCTCGAGCGTAAACTGGTCAGGAACGAGAAAAAAGTATTGCGTATCCGGATTCTTCGCCGCTTCCTTGCGGATTCGGGTATACAATTCCGTACTTTTTCCACTGCCCGACGCCCCTGTAATAAATTGTAATGCCACGGCCTGTCCCCCTTTCAAAAACCACGCATAGTTACGCCTGTCCGCTCATATATTAGCAATAAGCACATTACCACGGTAAACCAAAGGAGGCTATTCCATGGCAAAAACAAAAATCATTGTCATCCAGACAAAAGAATTAATTTATACGGCAATCTTCGCAGGACTCGGTATCCTGCTCATTCTCCTGCTTGTCTTTATGTTTTTACCCTCCAAATCATCCGACGATAACAAGACGGAACAAACGGGCAGCACTTACGCTCCCGGCGTTTATACCTCACAGGTCAAACTGGGCGAATCGACGCTGAATCTGGAACTTGTCGTAGACGCTGACCAGATTAAGAGCGTGTCTCTTGTCAATTTAGATAAGTCCGTCACAACCATGTACCCGCTTGTGAAACCATCTCTGGAGACAATTGAAAAACAATTGGTTGCCGGAACTTCTCTGGACGACATTCCGCTCTCCGAGAAGAGTAAATACACGGAAACCCTGTTAATCGAAGGCATTCGCACCGCATTAGACAAGGCTGTCACGAATACTGTCTAATTCTGCCTGCCACAGTGCGTCGCTCACATCACTCGGCATCCGCAAATCACCGCGCGGCGATAAGGATACCGTTCCCACCTTTGGTCCATCCGGTAGACAGGAACGTTTGTACTGCTGCCGGAAGAATCGGTGACAGAATATGGACAACCAGTGAAAAATTGTCTCCTTATCATAATCATAGTCAAATTCAAAGGCGTACACCGCCAGACGGAATATTTTTTTCGGCGAAAACCCGAAACGCAGCATATAGTAGAGGAAGAAATCATGCAGCTCATAAGGCCCTACGATATCTTCTGTTTTCTGGGCGATTTCCCCATCTTGCGGCGGCAGCAGTTCCGGACTAATCGGCGTGTCCATCACGTCATAGAGAATTTCTTTTAAGTTGTCATTGCCGCAGACATCCGCAAAAAACTGCACCAGATAGCGCACTAACGTCTTTGGCACGGAGCAGTTGACACCGTACATCGACATGTGGTCGCCGTTATATGTGGCCCAGCCGAGCGCCAGTTCGGACATATCGCCCGTACCGATGACGAGTCCGTTTACCTGATTGGCAATATCCATAAGAATTTGTGTGCGCTCCCTCGCCTGACTGTTTTCATAGGTGATATCATGCTTGTCTTTGTCCTGTCCGATATTTTCAAAATGTTCCAATACGGCTTCCTTAATTGGTATTTCCCGCAACGTTGTGCCAAGCTCTTTCGCCATTTTCAGCGCATTGTCATAAGTGCGGTCTGTCGTGCCGAAACACGGCATCGTCACACATATAATTCCCTCTCTCGGAAGCTGCAGCAGTTCAAATGCGCATACGGTAACTACAAGCGCCAATGTCGAATCAAGTCCTCCGGATAAGCCGATAACGGCGTGCCGGCAGCCGATATGGCGCAGCCGCTTCGCCAGTCCGTTTGACTGAATATTCATAATTTCCCTGCAACGCTCTTTCCGATAGGCAGGATCGTCGGGAACAAACGGGGTTGTCACATATATTCTTGTCAACTCCACCTCTTCATCTTTGCCAAACTGGCAGCCGTTTTTTAATACAGGCGGATATTTTTCTCCCTGCGGACGCTGGAAAAACGTGCCCATGCGGCGTCGCTCATTTTGCAGTTTCTCCAAATCAATTTCCGTTATCAAATCTTTGTCATCCGAAAATGGTTTGCTCTCAGCTAAGAAAATGCCATTTTCCGCAATCATGTTGTGTCCGGCATATACCATGTCCGTCGTCGATTCGCCCTCTCCGGCATCGGCATATAAATAGGCACAAATCGCCCGCGCCGACTGATTCCTGACGAGTTCACGCCGGTACTGCGATTTTCCGATTAATTCATTGCTGGCCGATAAGTTGACGACAATCAGCGCATTGGCTGAAACTAATTTGGTCGACGGCGGATTCGGCATCCACAAATCTTCGCAAATCTCAACGCCAAAACATAATTGCTCACGCATATAGTCGGCAAATATCTGATTGGAGCCAAACGGTACCATCTCGCCGTTTTCAAACGTATGCCATTCAATTTCCCCGAAGCCCGCCGAGAACTGTCTCGCCTCATAAAATTCACCGTAATTCGGCAGAAATGTTTTCGGCACAACGCCGCGGATACTGCCGTGGTCGACGACAACGGCAACATTGTACAGCTTCCCCTTATGCTCTAACGGCATACCGAGAACGGCGACGATTTCCGTCTGTTTTGTCTCCTGTGCAAACGCAAAAAGCGCCTCTTTGGCGCCGCGCAGCAACGTATCCTGTAAAAACAAGTCGCCACAGGTGTATCCGGTCAGCGATAACTCCGGAAAAACTAACAGCTTTACACTCTCTTTATCCATTTCTATCGTCTTTTTTACAAGCTGCTCTTTATTATATTGGCAATCTGCCACTTTCAAGTCCGGTGACGACACCGCCACCTTTAAAAATCCATTTTCCATAACAATCTCTACTTTCCTTTAAAAAGACTTAAGGGCAGCGATAATTCGCTGCCCAAATATTCGTATATACCCAAAATGCCGGCTCCTGATTTTTGACTCCTAGCTGGCGCTAGGTGGGCGACCGCATGTAATCTTCTGCCTTCCGTTGCTATGTCACCATAATACCTCACGGCAGTGACGGCCCGACATTCAACTACAGATATAGGAATCCCGTTTAAAGTATTGTAGGTTCAAAAATTCAGAAGGTATCGAACATTTCAGGAAACACACTTATTTTGTTATTACTAGTATACTGAAAAATTGCCAATATATCAAGAAATATTTTCAGAAGTTTCTGGAAATTCTATCGTAAAACAAGTTCCTCCCTTTTTGTCGCTGCGCACAAAGATATGTCCCTGATGACGCTCCACAATATTCTTCGCCACAACAAGCCCGAGACCGGAGCCTTCTTTTTCCCCATGATTGCTGGCACGGTAAAATTTTTCAAATACATTTTCCCATTCCTGTTCAGGAATGACGCTGCCATAATCATGTACGCTGACGGTAATCCTGCCATTCCCGCGGGCGATATGTGTAACAACCGCGCTTCCCTCATCCGAATATTTGACCGCGTTTTGTAAAAGAATCGTAAATAACTGTCGTATTCTGTCATAATCCCCATCAATAAGGGAGCATTCATCCTCGTATGTTACTTCGCCAGTCAAATCTTTTTCTTTCATCAGAATACGCATACTGCGCATGGCATCCTGTGCTACCGCAATGACGTTCAGCACTTCCATATTCAGCTCATAGTCGGGATTTTGCATTCGCGACAGAATCAGCAAATCAGAAACAAGGCGTTCCATGCCGCTGCACTCCCTGCGGATTCTCTGGATGTACTCTTTCTGCTTTTTCTCATCCGTGACATATCCGTCTGCCAGCGTATCCGCATAGCCTTTGACAACGGCAATCGGCGTCCGCAGTTCATGTGACACATTAGAAAAGAAATCGCGCCTGCTCTGCTCTAAATCTTCGCGAAATTCTTCTGCCTCCACGAGCCGTTCGGAGAGGATATCCATACTTTCCGCCAATGCGCCCAACTCATCCCTGCGCACAACGCCTGTCTTGTGTGCATACTCTCCCGCCGCCAGAATCAGGGCGGCTTCTTTGATTTTTATAATCGGCCGTACTAATTGCCTCGAAAAATACAAGGCCAGTACAAATGCCAGTACCCCGCCCACGATAATACAAATAAACATATATTTCTGGTACTGTACAACTGTATTTTCCTGCATTTCCATGGGGCCGGATAAGAGAACGGCGCCGCTGACTTCGCCGTTTTTATTGCGAATCGGCTGCGCCAGATGCAGCATTTCCGTCTTATACATATCATCGTATGCACTATAGGTTTTCTTTTTTCCAGTAAACGCAGTCTGCAAAATTGCCTGTGTCTGCTCTGGCAATTTTATACTGTTCAAGTCCACATTCGTATAATCCGAATCCAACGCCGCGCGGCCTTTTGTATGAGATACAATCCAAATATCAATATCCTGCATACTCCCGAAATCTTCGATAACCCGAAGATAATTCATAAAACTTTCCACATCTCCGTCTTTGGCCGCCCGACTGGTTCGCTTGGCAACGTCAGTCGCCAAGTCTCCCAGTTGTTGTTTGTACGCCCCGACAATATTCGTCCGGTTAAAGCGGGTGAACATTAACCCTATCAGAACGGTAAAGACTAATAACACAACGCTGAAATATATTAACACACGCCAAAATATCTTCTTCATATTTTTTATATTTCCTTATACCGTCAACTCAAATTTGTAGCCCAATCCCCAAATCGTCTTAATCTCCCAATCCGGATGGGGTACTTTGTCCAATTTGGCACGCAGACGTTTAATATGGGAATCGACCGTACGGCTGTCGCCAAAATAATCCTGCCCCCATAAACTGTCTAACAGATTATCCCTCGTAAATACTTTACTAGGATTGCCTGCAAGTATCCACATCGTCTCTACTTCCTTTTTCGTCATCGGCAGTTTCTCCGCGCCTACATAAACGGTATATGCCTCAATGTTAATCGTCAAGTCACTAATATTGAGCACCTTTTTGTCATCGGTCGCGTCCGCCCTGCCCATACGGCGGAGAACGGCGCGCACGCGCGCCATAACTTCCGTGGCGTTGAAAGGTTTTACAATATAGTCGTCAGCTCCGATATCCAGTCCCATGACACGCTCATAGTCTTCCCCTTTTGCCGTAACTAAAAGAATCGGAACATCCGACTCTTTGCGTATCCTCTCACACACTTTATACCCATCCATCCCCGGCATCATCACATCCAGTAAAATAACTGCCGGATTCGTTTTGTGAAACATATCCAGAGCCTCGAAGCCATCTTTTGCAACTACCGGCTCAAATCCCTCTTTGGCAACATAAGTACCCAATACCTCACGAATATCTTCATTATCATCAACAATCAAAATCCGCTGCATTTCTTCTCCCTCCATTTCAAAATCCGAGTTTGTTTGCTGCATTTATTGATACTGTAACACGTAAGAAAACAGATTTCAAGAGGTTGGCGCAAAGTGACATTTTTGTGCCATAGCCAGATGTTACATTGTCATTAAAAGAATATCATACATTTATTATCGTCGGGAAAGGAGACCTTTTTATGAAAAGAAAAGTCACTCTTTTTTTGGCAATTGCTCTTATGATTACATCGACCTTATCTTCTTTTGCGACTGTTACATACGCGGCACCAAAGAAGTTAAAGCTTAATGTAAAAAGACTTAATCTGACGGTCGGAAGTAATTATCAGCTACGCATATACAATTTAAAAAAACGACAGAAAGTTTCGTTTTCTTCTTCCAATCCGTCGGTTGCTTTCATTGAGCCAAATACCGCATTGAAGAAAAAGATTACGGTAAAAGCGTTGGCAGTTGGTTCCACTACAATCATAGCAACTGTAAAAAGGAAGAAAAAGGTGGCGAAGATTCTCAAATGCAGGATTCGGGTTTCACCAAGTGCAGTCGGCATTAAATTCATGAAACGTCAATCAAAAATTGCCGTCAACCGCCGGCTTCGTCTGGAAACAATTGTCAAGCCAAACACATCATTGGAACAGCCGGTCTTTGAGAGTGAAGATACCGACATTGCCACTGTCAATTCACGAGGCGTAGTTACTGCAATTGCCCCCGGTACGGTTACCATTACCGCCACGTTACTATCCTGCGGCGTAAGTGCTAATTGTACCATTATTGTACTACCGGAAAAAGAAAATGATACGCCAAATCAAAAAACAAAGCGTCATTTTAATTGAAAATTTCTGACATACAAAAAACTGCAAATCGGCTCGAATACTTTTCTTCGAGTCGATTTGCAGTTTTTTTGTATGCATTGTATTTTGTCCCTATTAATTGCGCGGGAAAAAACCAACGTTCCATTAAGTCTTTTTCTGTCTGTACTCATTAGGACTCATTCGATAATGCTGTCTGAACTTCCGGCAAAAATAACCAGAACTCGTAAACCCTGTTTCTTCTGCAATCGAAAAAATAGAATTTTGAGTAGTGTAGAGTTGTTGGGCAGCCATTGCCAGCCGATACCGGATAAGATACGCCACCGGAGAAATCTGAATACACGACCGGAAAATATGCAGAGCTCCACTTTTACTGACAGAAGCAGATGCCGCAATCATTTCAAGAGTAATTTTTTCCATATAATGGTCATGAATGTACTGCATCATAGTTTGCAGTCTTGCCTGTTTGTAATCGAAACGCTGCAATTCCTTAGAATGGGAAGTTATGTCTAAATGTTTGAATAGTATATCCCAAATCTGAAAGAGAAGCTGTATCGTACACAATTCTTTATTTTCATTTGTCTCCTGAATAGTTAAAAGCCGTGACAAGATTTGAAGCACTTGATTATGCCATATTGTCTGCGGATTAAAAATCTGGTATGGAACGGATGAGTTTATTATGGGATTGATGTATTTTTCGTAAATAAGACTTTTTTCAGGCGCTAACAAGTTTGGTGAGAAAACAATATTGGGGGTAAAAGTACTGTTTTGTGCCTCAAAACGGTGGAGAATACCGCTATTAATAAATATACCGCTGCCTTCACGCAATTCGATTTTTCTTGTTCCTATCAGACAGATTGCAGTACCTTTGGCGACAAACAAAAATTCTAGTTCGTAATGCCAATGCCAATCAATCCGATGAAAGTCAAATTGCCAGATATCCTCAGGATAGTACGCAAAGGGATAACTGCTGTTCCCATGATGGACAGTCTCCCGCAGTGTTTCATCTGTAGTAATCTTATAAATATCCATAAATTATCTCCGTTCATAGATGAAAAATAATAGTTTTTGTGATATTGTACCATAAATATGCGATTATGTGCAATGACAAACCATACTTAATAAAATATAATCACATTTACTAGGAGGTGATGAGATGGATTTTTTGAAATGTAATCCAAAATGGACACGTCAACCAAAACAAGTGCAGATGGGTGAAAACGAAGTTGTAATTACTACCGAAAGAGGAACGGATTTGTGGGCACGAACTTATTATGGTTTTCAAAATGATAATGCTCCGGTTTTTCAAATTGAAACAGATGATAAGTACTTTTCTTTCTTAGTCAAAACAGAGTTCGAGAGCACCTGCCGTTTCGACCAGTGTGGCGTGGTCATGTATCTAGATAGCGATAACTGGTTTAAGGCGTCTATTGAGTATGAAGATAAAAATATACAGCGGTTGGGAAGTGTTGTTACAAATCATGGATACTCTGACTGGGCAACGACAGATATATCTTCTGACATTAAAAGCATGTGGTATCGTTTCTCACGCAGAAATAGTGATTACTGCATTGAATGCAGCGAAGATGGCAGAAACTACAGACAGATGAGAATCTTCCATATGTGGGAGGGGGCAGAAAAGATTACATATGGAATATATGCCGGCAGTCCGACAGAGGGTTCTTACAAGGCCAGATTCACTAATATGCAAATTACAGAATGTCAGTGGCACTCAGACGCCGACTGGCGTTGTTAAAAGAAAAGTCCGGAGACAGAAGAAGAAACTACAAATCAGCAGGGAATCTTTACCCACAGTAATTTGCAGTTTCTTCTTCTATTTAACTTTTCTTATTTATTAATTCCTTGGAAAGATTACTTTCTTCGGGCACTTTTCCGCACATTTCCCGCAGCCCTGACACTTCTCCCCGTCAATTCTTGCGAGATTATTTTCTAACGTTATGGCATCGAACTCACACTGTTTCACACAGATACCGCAGCCGATACATCCGGTTTCACAGACAGCCATAACATCTTTTCCTTTATCCTCGGAATTACACTGTACCGCATAGGAAGAAGCATCCGGAATCAACTCGATTACATGGTTCGGACAGACGGCGACGCAACGTCCGCAGGCCACGCATTTCTCCCTGTCTACCTCGGCAATTCCGTCCTTTATATGGATGGCGTCAAACGGGCACTCCTTTACGCAGGAGCCAAGTCCCAGACAGCCATACGAGCACGCCTTTTCTCCGCGCCCCGGTACTACTGCCGCTTCCCGACAGTCGGTTTCACCTACATAATGATATTGTGATTTTGTGCGCTCGCAGGTACCCGAACATTTGACATACGCAACCTTACGGGCCACCTCTGCGGAAGAGTCTTCCATCCCCATAATCTCCGCAATTTTAGCCGCAACTGCGGCGCCTCCTACCGGACAGGCGCTCAGTTGTGCCTCTCCGGCAACGATAGCTTCCGCCAATCCGTCACAGCCCGCATAACCGCAGCCGCCACAGTTATTTCCCGGAAGACTTTCACGAACCTGTGTCACACGCTCGTCTACTTCAACAGCAAACACTTTACCCGCCACTCCAAGCAGAATACCAATCAGAATACCAAGGAGTGCAAGAAGCGCTACTGACCAAATAATTACTGTCATTTCATTTGCCCTCCTCTCTAAAATCCGACGCCGCCAAAGCCGCAAAAAGCAATGGCCATCAGGCCGGCAGTTATAAGCGTAATCGGCGTTCCTTTAAACGGCTCCGGAATATTGCTCGTCTCAAGCTTCTCACGTATTCCCGCCATCAATACAATTGCCAAAAAGAAACCAATGGAAGCTCCTACACCGTTGACAATACTCTCTATAATTGTATAGTCATTCTGTACACTGAGCAGCGCTACACCGAGCACCGCACAGTTCGTCGTTATCAACGGCAGATAGACACCGAGCGATTTGTACAGCGACGGCATCATCTTTTTCAGTACCATCTCTACAAATTGAACTAACGCGGCAATTACCATAATAAAAACAATAGTATTCAAATACTGCAAGTCATTTGGCACAAGCAGGAAATTGTACAACACACTCGTGATAGCGGAGGACAGGGTAATGACAAATAGAACCGCCCCTCCCATACCGGCTGCCGTCTCTACTTTTTTGGAAACTCCTAAAAACGGGCAAATACCCAAAAACTGGCTAAGTACAAAATTGTTTACTAAGGCCGCCGTAAACAGAATAGTAAATAAACTCATTCTTTCTCTGCCTCCTCTCGCTCTTCTCCCTCTGCCTGCAGAATCTCTTCTCCGACAGTGTCCGGAGCTTCCTCTTCCGCAATACTATCTTCTTGCTTTTCATCGGAAACGTTCGTGGCGCTTGGCATCTTCAGTTTGTTCTGTATTGCCGTCAATCCGGCAAGTACGAAAAATGCTCCCGGCGCCATAACGAAAATGGAAATATTGACTGCTTCCGGCAGAAAACTATGTCCGAAAATTGCACCTGAGCCAAGGATTTCCCGAAAAATACCGATAAGCGTCAATCCTATCGTGAAACCAAGTCCCATTCCTATTCCGTCAAAAGCAGAAGCGAAAACTGGATTTTTAGACGCATATGACTCCGCGCGTCCTAAAATAATACAGTTTACTACAATCAGAGGAATGTACACGCCCAATGCCGAATATAAAAACGGAATATACGCCTGCAGCGTAAGCTGTACAATCGTAACAAAAGATGCCACAATCACGATAAAGGCAGGAATCCGCACCTTATCCGGAATCACTTTTCTCAATAAAGAAATCAAAATATTGGATAAGATTAATACAACGGTAGTCGAAAGGCCCATTCCTAAGCCGTTCATTGCGGTCGAAGTAACCGCTAACGTCGGACACATGCCGAGCATCATGACAAAGGTCGGATTTTCTTTGATGATTCCGTTATGGAGACGTTCTGTTAATCTATTCATTATTCGCTGCCCCCTCTCCCATCATTGATTCTATATGAAAGGCATGATAGAAAAGAATCCCTTTTACTGCCCTTGTAATAGCACGCGACGTAACCGTTGCCCCGGTAATTGCCTGTACCTGTGTCTTTAAATGCCGGTCTCTTCCCTCTCCGTCCGTAACAACCTCTTCTGCCGGCGCTTCTTTGGAAAAGAGCTCCTCTGTCTCACTAATATTGTACAAATCGACAAAACGTTTTTGGAAGTCCTCATCCTCACATTTGGCGCCAAGCCCCGCGGTCTCTGTCTGCGAAGTAATGGAAATGCCCGTTGTCGCACCGTATTTGTCTACGCCAAGGGCAAAACTGATTTTGCCGCCATATCCTTTCAATGCATCCGCCAGATAAACATATCCCTCATCTTTCGTAGGATGGATTTCTAAAATATCAACAAATTCGGAAAGAAGCCCCTCGGAGGCATTTCCGTCTTTGACTTCCTGATTGCTCAAATCACGGGAGGATAAAAATTTGACTGCTTCTCCCGTGGAAACCGTGCTTTTTACAGCGTCGCCGGAGGCAATAACCGCTTCGCAGGCTTTATTATTCGACGTCGCCTGCGCTTTCTCAATCGGCTTTTTGGTAATTGTATAAACGCCGGCAAGCATAGCCCCTAAAATCAGCGTAATAATACATAAAATAACGGCGTCTTTAATCATATTACTCTTCTTCATTGCCTGCCCCCCTTTCCAAATGCTCTCGGAACGGTATAGCGTTCAATCAGCGGTACAAACAGATTGCCAATGATAATGGCAAACGATACGCCCTCTGCCGCCTCGCCGAAGAAACGGAACAGTCCGGTCAGCAGACCGAGCAAAACGGCATATATGATTTTTCCTTTGGAAGTAATCGGGCTCGTGACATAGTCGGTCGCCATAAAGAACGCCCCCAGTATTAAACCGCCGCCGCAGAGTTCAAACAGGAGCGGATATGTGGCGTCCCCTGTCGCTATCATCAATATCACATCAAATACGGCAAAACTGGCAATATATATTACCGGAATCTTCCAGTCAATGACACGGCGAACCAGCAGATAAGCGGCCCCTGTCAGCAGGGCTGCCACCGAAGTCTCGCCGATACTTCCGGTCGTCGTTCCCAAAAACATATCGGTCAGTTTCGGCAATTCTCCCTGTTTTACCTGCATTAAAGGAGTGGCCGCACTCGTCGCATCCACGGAAATTCCGTAGAGCCAATTGGCCCCTTTTTCTACTGTAAAACTTGTCATAATACTGCTGAATGACAACATCAGAAAACAGCGGCCGCCAAGGGCCGGATTCATGAAATTCTGCCCTAAACCGCCAAATAACTGCTTCACTACAATGATAGCAAACACACTGCCGAGTATGCACATCCATAAGTACTTAGGACTTCCCATCGTAGCCGGCAGATTTAAGCCAAGCAGCAGTCCCGTCAATAACGCGCTGAAATCATATGTCGTCACTTTCTGCTTCATCAGACGCTGCCATATATACTCTGATAATACGCAGGATACACAGCAGGTTAAAATTACTAAAACAGCGCTAAGCCGGAAATTGTAAATACCAACAATCGTGGCCGGCAATAGTGCGATTACAACATCTCTCATGATGGATTTTGTTGATGAATGATCCCGTACATGAGGAGATGAAGATACATTTAACAGCTTCTCTTCCATTGTTTCCTCCATTCTTCCACATTTGCGGCCTTTTACTTTTTACGTTTGTCCATAACATCCCGTCTGGCCTGTTTAAACTTTTGTGTCAGACGAATCTTGGCCGGACATACATAGGTACAAGTACCACACTCATAACATTCCATACCATTTAATTTCTCAAATTGCTCCAAATCATTTCTTTTGATTGCCTGTATCATCATCTGCGGAACAAGACGGCTCGGGCATACTTTGGCGCACCGGCCACAGTGAATGCAGTTCGTCGGTTCCTGCAATGCCGCTTCATCGGTCGACAGCGCCAGTATGGACGAACTTGTCTTAATCACCGGCGTATTCAAATCATACATCGCCATGCCCATCATCGGGCCTCCGGAAATTATCTTTTCCGCTTCGTCATGCAGCCCTCCCGCTTTCTCGAGAACTTCCGCATGACTCATCCCTAAGCGGACTTCATAGTTCGCCGGCTGTTCCATAGCGTCTCCCGTCAATGTCATAATGCGGGAAATACAAGGTTTTCTTTTACAAACAGCATCATACACGGCCAAAACCGTCTGCACGTTATCCACAATGCAGCCGACGTCCGCCGGCAGCATGCCGGAATTAATCTTGCGCTTCGTAGCTACATATATAACCTGACGCTCGGCCCCCTGCGGATACTTGGTCTTTAAAGATTTTACGGAAATGTTTGCATCATTTTCCGTCAAGTATTGAAGTTTGGCAATTGCTTCTGATTTATTATCCTCAATGGCAATAATACCTTTGGCGTTATCAAACAAAGACAGCATAATTTTCAGGCCCGCTATAAGGTCTTCCGTGCGCTCAATCATCGCGCGGTAATCCGATGTCAGATACGGCTCGCACTCTGCCCCGTTGATAATTACATAATCGATATCTTCTTCATTTTTTGGCGATAGTTTTACGTGAGTGGGAAATCCTGCTCCCCCCATACCGACAATACCGGCGTCCCTGATTATGTCACGGATTTCCTCTTTTGATAATGTTGTGTAATCACGCTCTATCCCAAATCCTTCTATCGTCTCGTCCTCACCGTCATTTGCAACAACGACACAGGTTTCTCTGGCGCCGGATGATAACACCCGTGGTTCCACTGCCTTGACCTCACCGGATACGGAACTAATCACATTTGCGGAAACAAATCCGCCCGCCTCACCGAGTGTCTGTCCTATTTTAACGGTATCTCCTACGGATACGATTGGAGTTGCCGGAGCTCCGATATGCTGGCTCATAGGAAAGACCAGTTCCTGTCCCGGCTCCAGTTTCACAACCGGATAATCCATCGTGAGTTCTTTTCCCTCATATGGATGCGCTCCCCCTCTAAAGGTTGACTGTCCCAATGAAATTTCCTCCTTTAACGAATTTTTGTAGTATCATTATAGCACATCAGTCAAAAATAACAAGTTTTCGACTCGATTTTTAGGATAAATCACACAATGTTCACTAAATCCTATGAGACGGAAAAGTAAATATTCCATAATAAATCATTGTGCAATGTTGTTTTTTTTGTTAATATTAATATATCAAATATGAAGAAAGGAGCGGCATAACGAAACGACCTTTTCGATTATGCCAAAAAGAGAATGAAGAGATTAATGAAAAAGACTTGCGCAGTCGCTTTATCTATAGCTCTTTGCGCCTCCGCTTTTGTTACCGTTCCACAAGCAAAAGCTGCGCCGAAAACGAAAAAGATAACGCTTTCTGCCAAAAAGAAAAAATTAGCTGTGGGCAGCAAGTTCACGTTAAAAGTAAAAAAAGTGAAGCCCGCCAAAGCATCCAAAAAAGTAACGTGGAAATCCAGTAACAAATCAGTGGCAACGGTTAATAAACGAGGCGTTGTCAAAGCGAAGAAAGTTGGTACGGCAAAAATTACCGCCACATCCAAAAAGAACAAAAAGGCTAAGGCTACCTGTAAAGTTACTGTCGTAAAGAAAGCAAACGATAAGTCAACGAACAGCACTCCGACACCGACGCCGACGCCGACAGCTACACCGACACCGCCAACACAGTCAGCGCCGCCAGCCAGCGACACTCCGACAAACAGGCCAACCAGAACACCAAACGCCCCGACGCCGGTACCACCTATTGAAAATCTGAAAGACCTCGCTGATTTTAATATGGGTACTGTTGTAAATTACGAAAAGACACAAAATCAGGAGTTTACGGAATTAGCGAAGAAACATTTTGATATCGTATCATTTGAAAATGAAATGAAAGGATACTCACTCCTTGATGTCGAGGCATCACAGCAGGGCGACGGCACTCCTGTCTGCAAATTCGAGCAGGCTGACGAGATGGTAGAGTGGGCGATTGCCAACGGTCTGCGCATTCGCGGACACGTGCTTATCTGGGAAGCAAGTATGAAAGACGAATTCTTCTATAAGAGTTGGGATACGACTGCCGAGCTCGTCGACAAGGACACACTGCTCAGCCGCATGAAGAGTTATGAGACACAGGTAATCACACACTTCGAGACAAAATATCCGGGCACCGTTATCGCATGGGATGTCATTAACGAGGCGGTTGATACAAGTGCGAATACCCCTGTCGATGAAAAAACGGGCCTTCACCTCTATAACACCGGTAAGTTTTACCAGATACTTGGCGGTGAATATATCAAATATGCATTCCAGTTCGCCAAAGAAGCAGTGAAAGAAACCGGAAAAGATATTCCGTTATTCTACAATGATTTCAACTGTTTCCAAGCGCCAAAGACAGACTATATTGAAGCCTTAATTGATTATCTGAATGCAGATGCCAATAATAAACTGTTAGACTGCATGGGCATGGAAGGTTATGTTCTCACTGACTGGCCGGAAGCCACGGACGTCGGCACCGCTATGACCAGATTTGCCAAAAAGGGAGTGAAAGTTGGTATTAACGAATTGACAGTAAGGCTCAGTCCCGAAACACAACATAAGGAACAGGTAGCTGCTACTGACATCGCCAGACACGCAAAGAAATATAAAAATCTTTTCAGCCAATATTGTAAATTTGCACAGAAATATCCGAATACTTTGACAAACGTCAGTATCTGGGGATTGCTGGACCGCCCTGAATTACTAGAGGACAAAGAAAACTATGATTATCAGGTTTATGGAACGCATTCCGGTCTTTTTACGGAAAACCTCGAACCAAAAACTGCTTTCTATAACGTGATGGAAATACTAAAAAAATACCAAACGCCAGCATAATGGACAGTGAAAAAGAAACATACATGGCATTTATCTATTAGTTAGATAAAACAAAGAGATACCATCAAAATTGATTCGAACTTGCAACACATACGATGTACGGCTCGAATCAATGGGTGGTATCTCTTATTTTCTGTACTGTGACGTTAGTGCGCCATCTCCCGCATTACTCTCTCATGCATGTACTTATCTTTCGTTGCCAATCCCCCCCGAATGTGACGTTCGGATTTGTTGATGTCTAAAATCTTTCTGGCCTGCGCCGCTAAGGACGGATTAATACGGAGAAGACGCTCTGTTACGTCCTTATGTACGGTTGTCATAAAATAGAGCAGCATATCGAAAACGATATGCTGCGAGAAACTACGTGATGAGGTTTTACAAATCCGTAGTTTCATTCACACTTTCTTCTATCTGCGACATACAGTATGTTTCAACCAACTGTACCAACTCACTCGCCACAGCAATCTGACGCTCTGTTTCTTCTCTGCTTGCAAGATAGAAATCATCATAATCACTTGCATGACGTATTTCTTCTATCTCGCTCACTTTTCTTCCCATCTCTCTTGGGAAAATTTCTGTCTTTACATAATGTTTATTAAAATTTCCGATTGCGTCTTTGTGGCGTTTGTAGCCATTTCCATCCAACGCATGAACTGCATTTATCGCATGAAAAACAGCATAGTAAGCCCTGTTATTTGCTGCCTTATATTCTCCTGCATCAAATAAAATCCCTGCTGCATTCAAATCGGATTCCGCATTCTTTATCCGATGCAATACCAAATCTTTTCTTGTACCTATATTCTGGTTAGGCTGCTCCATATAGAACAACTCCTTCCCTGTTAATATTGGCATAGAAAGGATAATTCACAAGCCATTTTTCAAAATGTTCCCTGCTTTTGGCAATCGGCCTTATATCAAGGTCATTGTCCATATTAAAATCATATGTCATATACGTGAGTTTCTGGCTGTATGCCTTTAATTCCATATCCGACATATCAATCAATATCATAAGGTCAATATCTGAATCCGGTCTCGAATCCCCTCTGGCATAAGAACCGTACAGAATTACTTTCCGCAAGTGTGAACCATATATTTTCTGAACCTGTACTATATACTGTTCCATCAAAGTATTCATTGACTGTAACATAGTCACACCTCCCTCGTTTTCTTTTCCCTACTTTCATTGTATCTGTTTTTATCATTTTTACAAGTGAAATTTCAAAAAATCCAGCTACAATCTATAATCTTTTTCAGATATGGGTCTGCGCCATACTTGCCCTCAAAATATTGCTTGTCGTATTTTGCATCCATGCGAACGGATTCACCTTTTCCATTCTTAAATTCTATCAGAGAATAAAGTTTTGAATTCTCCTCCTTTCCCTTTGCCACAAACCAGATTTCATCAAGACCAAATATATCATTGCTCATAGTTGACAAGTCATGTGAAGTAAAGATTAGCTGTGCGCAATTCCTGACCTGGATTCCCATAATTTAAAAAGTCAACAGACTCTTCAAACCATTCAATCACATCAGAAACCACCGCTCTTTTTTCGTCTTTTCCGAAAAAGCAAAAGGCTCCACAGGAATTTTTCGTGCCTTATATTCACACTCTGTCCTATCACAAGTCGCGCACAGCGGTCTTAGCGGAAATCATATGCTTCCCGCGACCCCAGCTTGTTCTCTCTCCCATTCATTTACTTCTTTCAACAATCGGAAATTAATATCCACATTCCCTTCCCTATCTACTTCAATATAATCAATAATCTGCTTTAAACGGGTGTTTGCAATATCCCGCAGCGAATAATTCACCGTCTGCAATGTCCGTTCCATGATTTGCGGGATATCTTCGCCCCATTTCGAATCAAAGGAAATCATCTTTAATTGCTGTTCGATTTGTCTCTGCTGTTCCAGCAGGCCGTCCACATTCTCTTTTAATTCTTCTTTTGTAATTAAATCTTCGGCATACATTTCTGCATATTTCTTGCGCTTTTTCTGACATCTTTGCAAATCTTTATGTAAGGAGCGCTGCTGCTCTCCATCTTCATTTTCCGACCTGTATCTTTTCATAAATCCTTTTAAAATTTTATCTGTGATTCGGGACTTGTCCGTTAGCATTTGCGCAAAATAATCTTCCAGAGCAGAATACAGTTGCTGCTCGTCCAGCGTGACGGCGTTCGGACAACTATGTGCACCGCGCCCGTTTCTGCCGGAACAGACCCAGCGTATATATGTATTTCTGTAAGTGCGGACAGTGCGGCGAAACGACCAGCCGCATTCTTTACATTTAATCAATGTCGAGAACGGGTATTTGTTGCTCTGCCGTTCATGCTTTATGTGAAATGCCTTATGTCTTTCACTCATGATTTTTTGCGCCTGTTCAAATTGCTCCGGCTCAATGATTCTCAAATCTTCTCTCTCCATCACCAGCCAGTCTTCTCTCTCCTTTTTCTGCCTCGTTCCCGTGAGAAAATCTTTCACTTCCTGCTTTCCATTGATTATCTTTCCCATATAAATTTCATTTGTGAGAATCCGGCAAATTGCATTTTGGGAAAAATTACAGTTTCTCTTTGTTTTAAAACCTTTCTCATTGAGCATACCAGCTATTTTGGCCGCACCGTATCCCTCTTCGGTATACCAGTCATAGATTTGCCTGACATTTTGTGCTTCTTTCTCATTTATCTCTAAGTTAAAGTAATCTCCGCACACTTTATCATACCCGTATACAAGATTGGGAACCCTCCCCTTTTCCGCATTGGCCCTCTTCCCAAACTTCACACGTTTGGATATATTGGCGCTCTCTTCCTGCGCCAGCGCGCCAAATACCGTGAGCACAAACTCGGACTGCCCCAGCACTGTCATGTTGGCAGTAAGAAATGTCGTCTCTATATTTAGAGCTTTTAACTGTCGGACACTCTGTAGTAAATCTACGGTATTTCTTGCAAAGCGGCTGATGTCTTTTACTACAACCATATCAAACATCCCTTTTTTTGCATCTTGCAACAACTGCAGAAACTGCCTGCGGTTCTTTATTTTCGTTCCCGATATGCCCTCATCCGCATATACACGCACTAGTGTATCATGGTTTTTCTCCGCATATTCGGAAAAAAACTCCTTTTGTGTCTGCAAACTGTTTAATTGGTCTTCCTTATCGGTAGAAACTCTGCAATACGCCACGATATTCATAACATTGACCGCCCTTTCCGCTTTCTATTTTCATGTGTATGAAAAAAACGGACAAGTTATTACATGAGCTTTGTGGATGAGTCCATTCGCAATATAATCTCTTATTTCCTCCATCTGTGCTATAGTATCAAGCGTTTTGATTTCTGCAGGCAGGTCAATGGAAAAGGGAATACCTCTTTTCATAATCACCTGCCTGTAAGTCATATTAATAAAAGTCGCCGCGATTGCCTTATCTGTCTTCATCCCTGTTGCAAATAAAGTTTAAATATTCCGTATGTAATTTCTCTATGCCGTTATCTATCAGTAACTGTTCTATTGCCTTTTCCATAACTCCCGCAGGATTTGGATTATGAAAGCGAAAATTCAAATTTTTTTTATTCTTTTCCATGCGCCCATCCTTTCCTGTTTTTTATTTCATGTGTATGAAAACGATGGACAAGTTATTACCCGTTGCTGCTATCTTCCATTCCGAAGCGCCACAAATAGCAGATTAAAAAATGAGATAGTTTACCTTTTTTATCAATATAGCAAATACAGGTTTGTGCGACAGCACAAACCTGCTACTTTTAACATGGAGAAATTACAATTCAGTTCGAAACAACTCTCGGGTCGTGACCTGTGACAGTGACATCACTATCACAGTATAAGTATTCCATTTCGGTGTTATTTGTCAAATCCAGACTGGTTAGTTGGTTTTCACTACACATTAACTGGCTCAGCAATGTATTCTTACTTACATCCAAACTACTTAATTGGTTTTCACTACACTCTAAGCTTTCGAGCAACGTATTATTACTTACATCCAAACAGGTTAATTGGTTTCCTGCGCACCATAAACTTGTCAGCGACGTGTTATTACTTACATCCAGATTACTTAATTGATTATCATCACAATGTAAACGACACAGCGATGTATTATTGCGCACATCCAGACTGCTTAGTTGGTTTTTACTACAATTTAACCCTGTCAACGACGTAACTCCGCTTATATCCAAGTCACCGGATAAATTTTTCTCAGACCAGTTTATAGACATCAATCTACCATCGTTCCACCAATATTCATCTGAGTTACCGATATCCTCGCTTACCGTTGCCCCGCGTTCCCGTTGTTCTGCTATCAATGCCTTTAACGCTGCTACATCCTGTTCATTTTTATTACTTTCCACGTTATACCCTATGATAGTAACACCAGCATCATATTCCAGAGCGTTCAGTTTTGAATTATTTGTTAAATCCAAACTGGTTAATTTATTATTATTTGCCCTTTGTAATCGTTATTTTTTTATTACTCAACGTGACCTTTTTTGCCGCTGAAACGCCCATGGCCGGATGTATCCCTGCCAACAGGGCAAAAGTCAATAACCATACTACCAATTTGCGATTTATTCTCATAGTCTACCTCATTTCTGCACTGTCTTCTAATAACTCTGTTCCGCACATCCAACTACGCCGGACGGTACATTGACAAAATGTTTGTGTCACAGCGCAGACACAACCATTGCCGGCATCCACTTTTTGTCAGATGCTTCTTGCTCTTTCCTCCTTTTTTCTTTGATTTCAAAGCAAAATATTTATGGCGTATATAACAAATACTACTTTAAGCGATAAGTCAATATAAAAAGCTTCCTCATGCTATATTTTATACAAAAAGGAGTCAGTTATGAAACCATTAAAAACCAAAGTAAGTATCACGCTTGACACAGAGATAGTTGATAGAATACGGACACTGGCGGAAGAGGATGACAGGTCATTCTCCCAATATGTGAATCTGGTTTTAAAAAAATTCTTATACGAAAAAATACGGATGCCTGACTTGCCGCAGGCTTCTGTATTTTATCGTCCTTACTCTGTCTGGATAAAAAACATAAAAAATTATTTTTTCTTATTACGCCAACAACCCAAGTATCAGAAGATGAAGCGGATAAAACACATAGAACAACCATTTATGTATCGTTGCTTTACTTCCGCTCTTACCGTTATACGCAAAATATAACAGCGGCGGAACCAATATTACCCCGAGAAGGAACCATGAACCGGCAAGGCCACTGCTTCCTCCCATAAGAGCCGAAATTGTAACCATAATAGCGTTGGGAATCAGATAAACTGCCGTAAAGGCAATCCACTTCTTTTTTGGATTCTCCCTGAACACATATAAAAACAATACCCCCAACACATTCATAAACATCCAATCGCCTATAAGCGATATGATACAAAGCAAGACTATAAGAAAAACTTTCACAGGTCTCTTTATCTTTATGCTTTCCCAAATGCGTATTGCCGTTACTCCCAAAAACAATGTAAACAACACGCTCTGCATGAGACTCTGCACAATTCCTGCCTGTTGTCCGCAAAATGGAAAGTATCCAAATTCAAAAAATACATAAGGAGGCCACGAAATAAGTGTAAATAAAATAAGCCTCAATTGATATTTTGAGGCATTTCTCGTATATAGATATCCTTCGGCTGCAAAATATGCCATAGTCGGCGCTGTCAATCGCCCGATAACATGCATAAAACCGCCTAATATAATATTTTGGCTGTCTACAAATTGCCACGCAAGGTGGTCAATAAGCATTGCTGCTATAACGATGTATTTGATTTGATTCCTGTTGAGAATTCCTCTGCTGTTCTCTGCTATAACTATATTTTTCATTGAATAACCCCGCTTAATCTTTAACAATACAACTCGCCTCTCTGGTAACTACATTATAAACAACCCCTGTTAAAATAACAACTTCTTTTTCACTATTGCCCCCAGCCGTTCCATTTTGTTACGTCCTTATGTACGGTGCTTTTGCTTACCCCGAACTGTCCTGCTGCCTGACGTACGGTAGCATTATTTTCTACAATATAGGTGGCGATTGCCACTGCCCTGTCCTCAATCTGCGTCCGATGCATATGATATTCTTTCACAAAAATCCCCCTGATTTAGTGTTTGTATAATCTATGCACTAAATAGGGGGATTATTCATTTCTCTCTATGATGTTTCGCGTTAGTGTTATTGCTGCATTCCCGTGTCGCCCTCACTATATGATGACGCCGCATCTATTACATTAAAGTAATGTTCCTTTGCCTGCCAGTTTGTGCTGAAGAGCAATGGCGTGCCGTCGCTGCGCCACGAAGTATTATCTCCCAGACCCCACCAGACAACTCCGGTAATTTTAGCGCCGCTGTCTTTCTTCATCATAAACAGGAGCAGCAGATTATACCAGTTCTTAAACTGTGTCTGTTTTGAAGAGTCTGTCTTCGAATAATCAGTTATATCCATCTCGGTTGCCTGAATCTCAAAGCCGGCCTCCATAAACTTATTAATACAATTATTTTCTATTGACCTTATATTGGGAAAAGTTACATCAAGGTGCATTTGCGTTCCGACGCCGTCGCAGATAACCTCGGCATTCGGATTGATTTCATCTTTCGTGTTGCAGTAATTTAACATCTGCACGATTTCATCTGCCACCATATAAGTATTATAGTCGTTATAAACGAGACTGACCTCATTCGTCAGATTATACTTTTCCAAAACGCTGTGGCCGACAGCAAATGCCTGCTTAATGTACACCGGATTGAGAATACCGCTGTGTTTATCTTTTTCAAATTTATAAGCCGGATAATAAACCTCATCCCAGTAGCTCTTGTGGTCGTCATCGTCATTATGCATATACTCATTTACCATATCCCAGTTGTCGATTACTTCACGTCCCATATATACACCGTCTTTCTGATACGTGTACACATATGTCATAACATTGCGGATATAGTATTCCAGACGGCCGTTCATTACTTCCGGAGTAACCCATCCCTGATTCTCATCAAAGTTCTTCTTAAAGAACCACTTCGGCGTCTGCTTATGCCATACAAACACATGGAATCTCATCTTTAAGCCGTTATTGTAGGCATTCTCTATATACTGCCCGAGAGAGGACAAATTAATCTGGGGATACATACTGTCTCTATATTTGTTCGTAAACGTAGCCGTATCTACATAACCCTGCGGATTGCTGTTGGATAAGTTCGGAGCGCCGCCAAGCAGATGATCCGGTTTTGTCTCATTGCCCATCGTCACGGAATTGTACTGGGATTTGAGGAAACTCATGGCGTCGCCGTTGTTCACCTGAAAACCGGACAGACAGTTTCCGACTTTACCGAATATATCGCCAAAGGCAAGTTTTAAGCTGCTGCCATCGTTGACATTCGTCAGACTTCCCGTCTCTAACGTAATGGAAGTGACTTCAATATAAGCTACTGCAGCCTGCATATTCTGCACTACGAGATACAGTTCTCCACCGTCGTAACCTCCTGTGGACAACGTAGCTTTGCGGTTCACATAAGCGTCGGAAAAGCCCCACCAATCGCCCTGACGGTTCGACAGTTTAAAGCCGATATAACCCTGATTTGTATCTGTCAGTTTCTTGTGGTTGGCATCATAGGCATCCGCCTCTACTGTCAGCTTTGTATACTTTTTCATATCCAGACCGGCAATATAAGATGTCAGATTGTAAAAACTGCCTCCCCATTGTCCGGCATATGCTTCGGCGTTCTTCCACGTACCGCCGGACAAATCAAGAGTTTTCTTTTCAATATTGTCCGGAACTTCCTCTCCGGTCGCCGTTACTTTTATATATATCATCTGTTTACGGTATTTCGTAGTGTCGTCCGGTGTAAAGACAGCGGCATAAGAAGCTTTGCCCGGTTTATTCACCGATATGCCGCCATCTGCCCAGCTAAACTTACCGGATACAGCTTTTCCGTCCGCATCTTTGGCACTTCCTCCGGTGAGGGTGAGAGAACTCAGCTTCTTTCCTGTCGCTATCGCGGTGACAGTCGGTTTCTTGATGATTACCTGATTTTTAATTGTGCGCACCGAAAGGGAAATATGCTCAACTTTGGCATATTTGCTATCCGTCGGAACAAACTTCGCCATATGGCTCGTCTTACCTTCTTTTATCAGCGCTGTCGTCGGCTCTTCCCATACATAGGCGCCCGGAATTTGATTGCCATTGCTGTCAATCAGGGAACCGCTCTTAATCGGCACGTCAGCAAGCGTATTGCCTACCCTTGCCTGCTCCGCAAACGGCTTACGCATTAACGTACTCGTTCCGTCCGGCTCTTTCGTCGGTACCGGTGTCGGCGTCGGCGTATTTGTGACCTTAGCCGACGGCGTCGGTGTCGCAAACTCCGTCGGCTGCTGCGAAGACGACGGTGTTGGCGTTGCCTGATTGCAGTCATCATTTGTCTGCGTCGTACCTGATGACGACTTTACGGTAACGGTAATCGTAACTTTCTTTTTCTTGTTTATCTTGGATTTTATTGTTATCTTTGCCTTACCCTCTTTCAGGGCTTTCAGCTTTCCTTTTTTGCTGACGCTGACAATCTTCTTTTTCGATGACTTATAGGTGACTTTTTTATACTTTGCCTTGTTCGGCTTTACCGTCACCTTAGTCTTTAACGTAAATGTCTTTCCCTTTACTAAAGTCAGTTTCTTTTTCTTCACGTTCTTTACTTTCACGGAAGATACCTTCGCTTTCGCTGCCGCGTCCGCCGTTTCCTGCTGCACAGCCACCGGTGAAAGAAGCATCCCCAAAGCTACTGCTGCCGCTATTGCGCGGCGATATGTACGTCTCATGTACAAAACCCCCTTATAAAATATTTTCCCATTTTCTCATTGTTTATAGTATAAGATGATTATATAGCAAATAGATGTCAGCCGACATAAACTATTCTATCTAATCCCTGTCCTTTTGCACGACTATTCATCGTCATCATTATAAATCTCATATTTTTTCGCCGCCTGTGCAATATTGAGCGAATGGTCGGCAACACGTTCCAAATCAACTAAAATTTCATTGAAATACAATCCCTGTGTCGCTTCACATTTATGTTTGCTCAGCCGTTTCGTGTTAGAAGCTCTCATTTTGTCTACCATCTTATCAATCGAATCTTCCATATTGTATATGACATAATAAAGTTCCTCACTCGGATTCCCGAAATGTTCACACGAAAGGTCAAAGATTTTATAAACCGACTGCGACAGTTCTTTCAATTGTTTTAAGGCTTTATCCGAAAATACCTGTTCGTTTTCTTTCATTTGGATTTGGTATCCAAGGACGTTTTCCGCATGGTCTCCGATACGCTCCAAATCGGTTACAATATGATAGAGATTTCCCGTGTGTTTGGCCTCTTTTTCCGATACGCCTATCTCACTCGTGCGAATCAGCGCTGCGACAATTTCTTTGTTTAAGAAATCAACAGCAGCTTCGTTTTCAGCAAACTGTTCATTGCTCATCTTCATCTTGCCGAAGTACGACTTGGTCGCAGCTTCCAGATTGTCACGCACAAGCCCATACATACGGCCTACTTCTTTATCAATCTGCCCTATCAATACCGTTCCTGACTGATATCCGGACTCATCAATATAATGAAGCGCCTGCGTCTCTTTTTCATCTTCACCGCAAATGACCAGTCGGGAGATTCGCACTAAATAATTACCGCACGGCAACAACATCAAAACCGTTACCAGATTAAAAATCGTATTGGCATTGGCAATCTGTCTTGTCGGATTTCCCGGAGAGGTCGCCAGTATCCAGTCGAAAATCTGCGGGAAGATAGTCGTTGCAATCAGGAAGAACACCATTCCGATACTCTCAAACAAAATAACGATAAAGGCGACTCTCTTGGCGTCCTTGCGCCCGCTGATGGAAGCAAGGGCCGGCGCTACGCTGGCGCCGATATTCATTCCAAGCATAATATAAAACGCCTGTGCAAAAGCCCCCGGAAATGTCATTACTCCGCTCAGCGCCAGCATCTGCAAAACGCCGACGGAAGCCGATGCGCTCTGAATTATTACGGTAAATACAATACCGATGAAAACACATAAAATCGGATTCGAAAACATATTCAAAATATCCTGAAACCACACCTCGTTAGCTAATGGCTTCATCGCGCTGCTCATTTCCCCCAGCCCGATAAAAAGTACGCCCAAACTGGCTATAATCTGCCCTACATTTTTAATCTTCGGCTTCTTGGCAAACATCGTCACTACCACACCGACAAACGCTATGACAGGCGCAACTTCGGAAATATTAAAAGCAATCAACTGCCCCGTAATCGTCGTACCAATCTTCGCTCCCATCAATATGCCAACGGAACGCTCCAATTGCATCATGCCGGCGTTCACAAAACCAACTACCATTACGCACATTGCGTTAGAGCTCTGTATAAGCGCCGTCAATCCAGCGCCTACCATCATAGCTATTATCCGATTTTTCGTAAGTTTCTCCAAAATCTTTTTCAGATAAGAACCGGCCACTAATTTTAAACCGTCGCTCATCAGGTTCATTCCAAAAATAAACAGGGCCAAGCCTCCAAATAGATTAATAATATTCCAAATGTTCATTTTTCCGTTCCTCTCATTGTGTTGTTCTTAATCTAAACAGTAAAATCCCCTAATGATAAATATAACATCATTAGGGGATGAAAACAATAACTTTATAAATTTATTATATATCAATCTGTCCGGCAATCTCTTTTAATATTTCAGCAGACTCACGGAGTTTGGCAATTTCTTTTTCATCAAGGGAAATCGGAATCGGTGACTCCATCCCGTATGCACCTACTATCGCCGGCATACTGAGCACGACATCCTCAATGCCATATTCTCCATGCAATCGGTGAGATACCGGAAAAATGGACTTCTCATCTCTGACAATTGCCTGACAAATGCGCTTTACAACCATAGCAATGCCAAAATAGGTAGCATGTTTTTTGCGGATAATTTCGTAGGCGCTGTTTTTCACTGATGTCTCAATCGTTTCCGTGTTCTCATCATGGTCGAACTGTCCCCGCATGTCACAAAATGTCTGCAGAGGCACCCCGGAAATGTTGGCGCTGCTCCATGCAGCCATTTCACTGTCTCCATGTTCTCCAATAATAAATGCATGAACACTTCGGTTATCTACTTTTAATTTCTCCCCTAACTGAAAACGCAGCCGCGCCGTATCCAACACGGTACCTGACCCAATAACCCGCCTCTCCTCAAAGCCGCTGACTTCCATAGCTACGTGAGTCAGAATATCTACCGGATTTGAGACGACAAGCAAAATGCCCTTGCAATCTCTCTTGACAATCTCCGTCACGACCGATTTCATAATAGCCGCATTTTTATGCACCAAATCAAGACGCGTTTCACCCGGTTTCTGATTGGCGCCGGCGGTAATAACAATTACTGCCGCATCCGATAAATCATCATAATTGCCAGCATATATTTTCATTGGATTCGCAAAAGATAAACCGTGGGCAATATCCATTGCCTCACCCTCTGCCCGGTCTTCGTTTGCGTCTAAAAGAACCATTTCTGCAAACAATCCGCTCTGCATCAAGGCAAACGCAGAAGCAGCGCCTACATAACCACAGCCAATTACCGCAACCTTTCTTACATTAACACCTTGCTGTTTCATACTTTGTAATGCTCCCTTCCCACTATGCCAATTAAAAAGGGGCATAGCTAATGAATTTTTCTTTACTATACCCCTAAAATGTTTATTTTATTCCTTTTTTAAATGCGTAGACTCCTCCAACGGTTAATACAGGCAAAAATCTCCTGTTTGCGCGGCATGGAAATTCCCGACGGCACATAACTGCCCCCGCAAATCCCCTGCCACCCCTGCTTGTCATACAGGGCGGCAACTTCGTCCACACACTGTATCAAATCTTTTTTCCCATCCAGAACACGGGCTCGCAAAAATTTCATCAACGGCACCAGTCCGGCCAACTGCTCCGTGTCACAGAGCTGCTCGACATAACGCAAATCAATGGTATCGCGGTTAATCATAATACCATCCCGTCCCATTACTTTTGATTTTATTCTCTGCTCAGCGGCAAATTTACTGTCTCTGGCATAGATTCGCCTATCGTTTGGACTCTGATACGGAGCGGCATCTTCCAGCGGCAGCGGAAACTCTTTCGCCGCTTCTTTCGCCTTGTCCGTAATATCCTGCGGCATATAGCGGTTCATCTGCAGGACAACATCTGCTTTATGAAAATAACTGCCGGAACTGCCCGCCACCAATATCGTGGAAATCCCCTCTTTTTCGTACAGCTCGCGAACTCTCATCGTAAACGGCGTAATCGGTTCTACATCACTGCTTACTACCCGCTGCATCAATTCATCCCGTATCATAAAATTGGTAGCCGACGTATCTTCATCAATCAAAAACGTCTGACAGCCCGCCTCCATTGCCTCTGCCATATTCGCCGCCTGCGAAGTAGAGCCGCTGGCATCTTCTGTTACAAACTGCTTCGTATCCCTGCCATTGGGAAGATTCGTAATAAATAGGGAAATATCGGTCTTCTTGACACCTCTCCCATCTTCCGCCCTTATTTTCATCGCGGTAGCGTCCGTCACCACATACTCCCTGCCATCTCCGGCAATATGGTTGTATACGCCGAGTTCTAACGCTTTCAGCAATGTCGACTTTCCATGATAACCGCCGCCGACAATCAGCGTAACCCCTTTGGGGATTCCCATGCCGCGTATGCTGCCGCCATTTGGCAATGCCATTTCCACTTCCATCGTCTTTGGCGATTGAAAAACAACTGCGTCTTTCATCGGGCGATTGCTCACTCCTGATTCCCGCGGCAATACGGCGCCATTGGCGACAAAGGCAACCAGCCCCCGCTCCTGTAACTGCTGCCGCAGAAACGTCTGGTCTTCCGCCAGACAAGCGGTTTTCTGAAGACGCACTGCGTCCAGACTTTTATAAAATAACGATTTCTGCACACATTGAGGCAAAAACGTAAAGAGGATTTTTTCCAGTTCTCTCCCGTTAATCGTGCGCCCATTCGCCGGAAATCCGATTTCCATGCGGAGAATAACATCACCCCTTTGCGAATCAATCTCGCATCCCGTACGTGCAAGTATTTCCTGCCCCGGCTGGCTCACTGACATCAGACCGGATTTGCCGGAGCCTTTCGCCTGAAACGAATACGGTTTCAGGACTCGCGCGAAGGTTCGCAGCAGCTCGTCCTGCAGCGCAATCCGCTTTTCCTCCGTGTCGTACAAATCAGCCGGAAATCCCGCCTTTGCCCCCGCTACTTTCACCGACACACTTGATGGCGCCGCAAACGGGTCTCCCTGAACATGATGAATCCGCAATTCATATGTGGGAAACTGATATCCCCCTTTAAGTTGTTTATAGTTAGGATATCCTTTATGGTCAATGCGGCGTATCATATCCCGCAATTCCTGTTCCCGATTCACTCGCGTTTCCCCCTCTTCTACGGTTTTATAAGTTTTCCTGCTTTCCTACATGCTGTGCCAGCACCCGATTATAGTCATATCCGGTATCCTGACTGCGCCAAATTTTACGAAGTTCAAACGAATGAAGAGCGTTTGGTTTTAAGTTCAGCGCCACACGGATTCCCTTTTCCTGCACACAGACATTCTGCGTGCGGATGTACGGTCTCGCCACCTGACGCAGCAACTCGTTTTGCTCTCTCGTCGGATTGGCCGGCTCACCCATTTCATGCCATACGCGCAGGGGATTGCCGTGTTCCTCATCTACGATTCGCTCTATGAGCATATACTCCTGTCCCTCTTTTTCACCGGATAAGTCAAAGACAAAAGTAACGTTCTTCTCTCTCTCTTCCCCGTACCAATCCGGATGCCATGCCACACCATAATAGTTCCCATTTTCCTGCTGTACAATCACAGCGTCTTCGGAGCGGTGGACACACCTGCCCTGTAAGTTCTTGTAAAAAGCAAATGTCCAAAACGTCGGTTTCGGAATGCAGGCATTGGCAACTAAGCCAAAACCGCCATGAAACGGCGTAAACGGCACGCCGTTCTCTTCAAATACATCGCCAAACGTCCAATATGAGTAGGACTCGTGCTTATCCCCCAAACGAGAGAGCATATGCGCCACATAAGCGGCGTTCAGACATGTATCGTGTATCGGTGCAGTCGGCACATAGGAAGTATTAAACTCCGTAATATGTATCTGCTTATCGCGGAAACAATCATAGCTGTCCACTATCTCACGGGATTTTTCCAAAACGCCGAAAGCATCTTCCGGCTCATGCAGCTCAATATAATCATAATGTCCCTCACGCTCCGGCGGATAACTCGTATAATGATGTCTCGTCACGATATCTAATGGCAGCTCCCTGCTCTGCACAAAGTCCAAAAACTCACGGAGCCATCTCTCATCATCCACGCCGCAAATAGCCGGCCCGCCTACTATCAACTGCGGATGAACTTCTTTCACGGCTTTTGCTGTCACCTCATATAAGTGAAAATACTCCTGCATATCCGCATCTTTCCAAAAGCTCCTAAGGTTTGGCTCATTCCATACTTCTATCGGCCATGTAAGAACTTCTTCACCATAGCGCTCCAGCAGATGTCGCAGCGTCGCCTGAACTAAACGGGCCCATCTGTCATAATCAGCCGGCGGCGTAATATTCCCTTTCCAGTAAAATACCGTATGCTCGTCACTTGCCAGCGCTTCCGGCATAAAGCCAAGTTCCAGAAAAGGACGAATATGCAAATCCTGATACATATCCATCACTTCATCCAAATAAGTAAAGTTGTATTCCTCCCTGAGTGTTCCGTCTTCCTGTTCCCATGCATGATAAATGGCCATATCTTTACAGAACAAGCCGTGACCGCGTATGTAGTCAAAACCAATCTCTTCCTGAACGAGCTTTAACTGATTGACATACTCTCTGTGCAATGCCAAATCCATGCGTCCGGTTCCAATACAATAATGCGCCTTGTTGGAAAAATTCTCCTGCGCCTCTTTATCAATCCGATATTCTCTCATATAAGTCCTCCATTCCCAAGCGTTTAAGTGAAACTGTTGTTAGCCATTATAACAAACATTTGACGGCAGGAAAATAAATTTTTTAAGCTATTCACTATACTATTAGTTTCTTTAAACATAAAAAAGCGGCGACTGAAAACCGCTCCGCAAAGAACTAAAGTTCTCTAAGAATCAGCTTCACTGATTCTCGCTCCGCACAAGGCGGTCTTTTCTATAAGGTAAAAAGAAAGTTTATCCGGCTTATCACCGGATAAACTTTCCACATAAAAAAGGATATATTGAACAGCAAGAACCTGATTGTCATCATTTAATCTCGTGAATCCAACCTTCCGGCGCTTCGATTCGTCCCATCTGTATTCCTGTCAGGGTATCGTAGAGCTTCTTCGTAACCGGTCCCATCTCGTCCATTCCGCTCGGGAGATATATCTCATTCCCGTGGTCAACAATCTTTCCAACGGGAGAAATTACGGCTGCCGTCCCACAAAGTCCGCACTCTGCAAATTCTTTCACTTCCTCAAACGGCACTTCTCTCTCTTCTGTCTCCAGATGCAAATACTCTTTCGCCACATGCATAAGGGAACGACGGGTAATCGACGGCAGAATACTGTCAGATTTCGGAGTCACAACTTTGTTATCCTTTGTTACAAAGATAAAGTTGGCGCCGCCCGTCTCTTCTACGTTTGTTCTCGTTCCGGCATCCAGATACATATTTTCATCATAGCCCTGCTCATGAGCATCTACAATCGCATGTAAACTCATGGCATAATTCAGTCCGGCTTTGATATGTCCGGTGCCATGTGGCGCCGCACGGTCAAAGTCGCTGACTCTTATCGTAATCGGTTTGGCTCCTCCCTTAAAATAAGGACCTACCGGCGTACAGAACAAGCGGAACTGATATTCATCCGCCGGCTTAACGCCGATAACCGCACCGCTGGCAAACATATAAGGACGAAGATATAATGTAGCGCCTGAGCCGTATGGCGGCACTGACTCTTCGTTCGCCTTAACGACCTTCTCTACCGCCTCTACAAACCGCTCTTCCGGAAATACCGGCATCTCCAGACGTTTTGCCGTATCTGCCATTCTCGCAGCATTCAAATCGGGACGAAACGTCACAATTTTTCCATCTTCTGTCCGGTATGCCTTTAAACCCTCGAAACAGGTCTGTGCATATTGCAACACTCCCGCGCACTCACTTATGGTAACATTGGCGTCTGTCGTCATCGCGCCGTCATCCCACGCTCCGTCTTTATAATTTGACACATATCGCTCTGATGTCACATGATAATTAAATCCAATTGAAGACCAGTCCATGTCATTCTTTCCCATGATTACCTCCATTCTGCGCGCTCCTTTATACATATAACGCAAATTGGGGCGTGCTCTTTTTACTATAGACCATCATACTCTATCGGCAGAACACTGTCAAGCAGGCGAGGTCTCCTCATGCCAATTTTTGTCAGTTCTTATTCCGGATGGCCATTGTGGTCTGCCAGATACTCAAAATCACTTCGCGCATGACGGAAACTCTCGAGCAGCTTCGGTGAAAATGTTCCGCAAGCGCCATTTATAATCATATCATATGCCTCGTCTTTCGAGCGGGCCGCCTTATACACACGCTCGCTGACGAGCGCATCGTACACATCGGCAATCGAGACAATCTGCGCCGATACCGGTATCTCTTCGCCTTTTAAGTGGTCGGGATATCCTCTGCCATCGTATCGCTCGTGATGGTGGCGGCAGATTTCATAACTGGCTTTCTTGTAATCATCTTCCCAAATCCCATGAATATTGTTAAGAATATCACACCCCTGTGTAGTGTGCGTTTTCATCAATTCAAACTCTTCGTCAGTCAGACGCCCCGGCTTTAACAGCACATTGTCCGGAATACAAATCTTACCTACATCATGCAGGGCGCTCGCCTCCGCAATCATGGCGACGCTTTCTTCCGTCAAACCGTATTCCGGATAATCTTTCATCAACTGCATTCCTAAAATGCGGGTAAACTCCTTGACGCGCTTGACGTGTTCGCCGCTTTCCAGATTACGGGACTCTACCACGTTACCTAAAATATCAATAATCTTAATGTTGTTTTCCTTTAACTTCTCGGTCTGCTTTTGCAGTATTTGATTCTGCTCGCGCAAAGTTTCCGTCTGCATTCTGACTTTGTCTTCCAGCTCATTCTGATAAGCAAACAGATGAACGACATTTTTTATTCTCTTTTTTACTATTTTTTCATTAAATGGTTTCTGGATGAAATCCGTGACGCCATAATCAAAACAGTGCGCTTCCTCCGAAGTCTCGCCACTGATTACCATTACCGGAACTTTCGTAATGAGCTGACTCTTCTGCATCTCCTTTAGCACGGCGAAACCGTCCATCTCCGGCATTACTAAATCCAAAAGGACTACGGATAACCGCTCTAAATATTCCTGTATCAGTTCGATTGCCCGCTTTCCATTTTCTGCGAGGATAACTTCATATTCATCTTTTAACATTTCCTCTAACAGCTCACGATTCAACTCCATATCGTCAACTACTAACACAATGTTTTCCATCTGATACAAACCTCCGTCCGATTTACTGCAATGCTTGTTCCAAAGCCTTTATCGTTACCGAAAAGTCTTCCCGAACAGCTTCTAAATACGGCGTAATATCTTCCGCCGGCTCGCCGTTGCGCACCAGCTCACAAAGTTCGCTGCTCGAATCAGCCAGCTTAATAATACCCAGATTCTGGCATACGCCTTTCAGATTATGCGCCGCACGGAAAGCATCCTCGTAATTCTTTGCCGCCAGAGACGTCTCAAGCGGCTCCAGCATAGAATCATTTTTAAACTTTCCTAAGAAATGCGCCACTCTGTCTTCCTTTAATAAACGGGCCATAACCCCTTTGTAATCTCCACCCATTGCTTCATAACATTCTTGTATTGTCATCTTTTTCCTTCCTTTCCAAAGCTGATTTCCTCTTTTCCACACAGGAACCGTTTCACTTTTCTAATATCTTAATTGATTCTAATAATAACAAATCCTGAAGCAATCAGCAAGTCTTTCATGCAACGAATATTAAATAAAACTTATAGACTTTTTTCCCCCGCTCCCGTATAATCATTTATATGATAATGAGGAAGATATAGAAATGAGGAATGTTATGAAACACCTGTTATGCTTCGGCGATTCCAATACGCACGGATATATCCCCGGCGGCGGACGGTACGATGACAATACCCGCTGGCCCCGCCTGCTGGCCCGCAATCTGGGAGAGGACTTCCTCGTTTATGAAGAGGGCTTAAACGGCCGCACTTCTTCGATGGAAGACCCTTTTAAGCCTTATAAAAACGCTATGGATTATATTATTCCGTGCCTGATGACACATGAGCCGCTTGATTTAACCATTCTCATGCTGGGGAGCAATGACATGAAACAGTACTTTTCCCCCTCCATCGAAAAAATCACCAGTGGTCTCCGCTCTCTGACAAAAATTATTCTCGACATCAGTGAGGCTCCGGTACTTCTCGTGAGTCCGATTCATCTCGGCGATAAGATGGCGCAATCGCCGTTTGCCGACTCCTTTCCGGCGTCTTCTGTCGCCCTTTCCCACCAACTGGGACCCGCTCTTTCAATAGTGGCGGAACAATTGGGAGCGCACTTCTTAGATGCTGCCGCCGTCGCGGAACCGTCGCCGGAAGACAGTCTACACCTCGCGGCGGAGGGTCATCGCCGGCTGGCAGACGCCATCACCAAAAAAGTTCAGCAGCTATTAATTTAGAACGCATCTACAAAGGAGGAAGACAATGAAAACAGTAGGAATTATCAGCGAATATAATCCTTTCCACGACGGACATGCCTACCATATCCGGCAGGCCAAAGCAGAAACCGGCGCCGACTACGCCGTTGTCATTATGAACGGCGACTTTGTGCAGCGCGGGGAGCCGGCTATCTTCAATAAATATATACGCACCGAGCAGGCGCTTGACGGCGGCGCCGATATTGTTTTCGAACTCCCCGTCCGCTTCGGTCTGTCCAGCGCCGGCGATTTTGCTTTCGGCGGAATCAAGGCTTTAGAGTCGTTAGGTTTTATTGACAGCGTCTGCTTTGGAAGTGAAGCCGGCTGTCTCACGCCTTTTTTGGAAGCTGCTGACATTTTAGTCAGAGAGCCGGAGGCGTTTGGCACAAATCTTCGCAGCTTCCTCCGCCGCGGTATGTCTTTTCCGGCCGCGCGGACGCACGCTCTCTCCGAAATCAGCGGTATGTCGGTCGAATTTATGCAGACTCCGAACAATATACTGGCTCTGGAATACTGTATTTCCTTACAACGTCTGTCCTCTTCCATACAGCCGTTTACCATCCGCCGTATCGGGCAGGACTATCACGGGGAGAACAGCGATTGCGGTTTCCCATCTGCCAGTGCGCTGCGCCGTAACATTGCCAAAAGCAAAAAACCGCACCTCACTCTTGAAGATTTTTCTTCTGTCATCGGCTATGCGCTTCTCTCCAATCCGGATTTAACCCGCTGCAAAGATATCTCCTCCGATTTGTCCGAGCGAATCGCCAAATTTCTTCCGAATTACCAATCCGCTACGGCGCTGATACGCCAATGCAGTAATCCCTCCATTACAAAAGGGCGAATCCGCAGGGCGCTGTTGCAGTGCCTGCTCCATATCGAAAAGACAAATAAAACGATGCCCTATCTGCGTCTTCTCGGCATGAAAAAAGAAGCGTCTTCCCTGCTCTCGCAAAGAGAAGACACTTCCTGTCAGATACTAACGCGGCTGGCCGCCGATTGTCGGGAGCTAAATCCGCAAGCCCTCGCCCTGCTTAAACAGGATTTATTTGCCTCTGACCTCTACCGGCAAATCTACTGCCAGAAATACGGACAGCGGCTGCCCAATGAATACCAGCATTCTCCCCTTATCCGCTGACGTCGCGCCTTTGTCTGTTATCTGTCATTCGCTAGTCGAAAGACGCCCATATAACCGTGTCATGGCGTAAACTTTCTCACACAAAGCATCGTTCCACGCTTTTGGGCTCATGCGCCACTGCCAGTTGCACCCGAGCGTTGACGGTGTGTTTATCCGTGCTTTATTCGACAGGCAGAGGTAGTCCTGCATGGGAACGATACAGAGCGCCGATACGCTTGCCATCGCCAGACAAATCATATCCCATGTCAGCGTCTTTTTCGGCGTGCGCCTGCTGCGGTTCATATACCGCAGGGCAACTTCCTTATCTTCCGGCGTCAGTTCGCTCCACCATCCGTACGTCGTCGCATTATCATGCGTTCCCGTGTATACTACCGAATTTTCCACATAACGGTACGGCAGATAATCGCTGTCCTCGCGGGAATCAAAGGCAAATTGCAGTACTTTCATCCCCGGAAAACCGCAATCCTGCAATAGCTGTCTGACACTGTCCGTCAGAAATCCCAAATCCTCGGCAATAATCGGCATTTCGCCGAGTTCACGCTTCAGCGTCTCAAACAATTCCATGCCGGGGCCCGCTTCCCATTTGCCGTTCTCCGCCGTCGAATCCCCGTATGGGATGGCGTAATACTCATCAAAGCCGCGGAAATGGTCAATCCGCACCATGTCATACCACTCACAGCAATTGCGGAGCCTTGCCAGCCACCAGCTATATCCGCTCTCTCTGTGCGCCTCCCAGCGATAGAGCGGGTTGCCCCAGAGCTGTCCCGTCTCCGAAAAAGCATCCGGCGGACAGCCCGCCACGCCAATTGGTTCCCCTTTATCGTCAAACTGGAACAATTCCGGATGCGACCATGTATCGGCGCTGTCTAACGCCACATAAATCGGTATATCGCCAATAATGGAAATCCCTTTTTCATTGGCATATTTTTTCAACGCCTGCCACTGTCTGGCAAATTCAAACTGTAAAAACTGATAAAAATGAACTTCGTCAATTAGCCGGTTTTTATAATATACCATTGCTTTACTGCGGCGCAAACGGATATCTTCTTCCCACTCCATATAACTCTTTCCGCCCTTGCTGTCCTTAATCGCCATAAACAGGGCGTAATCCGGCAGCCAGTCCTGATTTTTCTGCACAAATTCATTGTACTCCGGACTGCTCTCAATACCGCTGGCAGTAAAGGCTTTGCGCAATACGGCATAACGCTGCTTGTAAAGAACGTCATAGCGGATATATTTTTCATCGGTGCCAACTGCCGCTTTCTGACATTCCGCCTCAGTTATATATCCTTTTTTTACTAATTCCGCCAACGAAATAAAATACGGATTTCCCGCAAACGTAGAAAATGCCTGATAGGGAGAATCCCCATATCCGGTAGGGCCCATCGGCAAAATCTGCCAATACGACTGCCCTGCTTTTGCCAGACAGTCCACAAAATGATAGGCGCTCTCATCAAAACAGCCAATCCCGTACTTCGACGGCAAACTGGCGACCGGCAACAAGATTCCACTGCTTCTTTCCATTGTTACTCCAATCCCGCTACTTGTTTTCCGCAAGCAGCGCTTTACTTACTTTTACTTCAAATTTATCAGACCAGCCCCCATATGCCTTTTGGAATGCCTGCGTCTGTTTTTCCAAAATAACCTGATTGCGGTACTCTTCTTCGATTGCTTTCGAAGATGGCTGTACGCAATAGGCGATATAAAATCCGTCCTTTTCCCCAATGACATTGGAAACGTCTCCCTTTTTCATCCCCGTCACAGCCTTTGCCAACGCCGGCCGTGTATCGCTGCTTCCAATCAGCGTTTCGATTTCTGCCGCTTCTGTATTATTCTTTGCTACCGAGTAAAAGTTATTCTTCGAATTTACAAGACTCTGACGAACCTGCTCCGCCTTTTTCTTAACCTGCGCCCGATTTTTTTCGTCTGCTTTCCAGTATATCAACTGTACGCGGGCCGCGCGAATCTGCTCCAGCGCCAGATTTGCATTGACTTTTCCGATTTCAATATGATACATCTTCTGCGCCAGTTTATTTTCCTCAAAAATACGCGTCATTGTGCGGATATCTATGCCATATTCTTTCTTCACCGTATCCGGCAGGCTGTCAAAAACGGACTTTGCATTGTGCGCCGCCTGTTCTTTTTCATCCGTACCCAGCGCAACATTTTGCATTGCCGCCTCTTTGCAAATTACTTTTACTTGTATAATCAGGCGCAGCACCGCTTCGATGGCCTCCTGTCCGAGCGTCTTTCCATCGCCGCCCGCCTTGCTGTAATTCCAGACCTCTTTCCCGAAAATACCTTTATACGGATTTTCCATCAAATAATAATAGGCGCGGTATTCGCTTGTATCGACTGTCGTCTTTCCCACGGAAATAACAACCGAATCCGGTTCCAACCTCCGATTCGATACCGCGACTGCCCTCTCGGTCGAAGTAGTCTCCTCCGGTTTCTCTCCCTCGCCGCATGCCGTCAATCCAAAACACAAGCCTGCGCTAATCAGTAGCGCTAATAATCGGTATCTCATATCCTTCCTCCTTATTGTTTATTGTCGCACAATTTCAAAATTTCATTCACAATCATTTCCGCCTGCTCCAATAAATCGCCTTCCGGTTTATAATAAAAATATGGTTTCGGCTCCGTCACAAAACGCAGGCGTCGTCCCATCCGCTCAATCATCGGCGGAATTTTTAACGCATCAATCTTCGCCTGAGGAAACATCGTAAAACACAATCCTCCTTTTTTGCTGGCAATTTCCACAATATATGCCTGATGTGCCTTCGCTTTCAGCAGCGCAATCGAGAGCAGATTAATAACGCTTTTCGGCGGTTCCCCGAAACGGTCGACGAGCTCATCTGTCATATCGCTCCTCTCCTCTTCCGTTTCCAGTTCCGCAATCCTCTTATAAATATCCAATTTTTGAAATTCATTCCTAATATAACTGACAGGAATGAATGCGTCAACCTTAATTTCCACGCTCGTCTCAAAATCCGACTGTTCCGTCTTCTCCCCCCGTAACCTTTTAACCGCCTCATTGAGCATCTTACAGTATAAATCATATCCTACGGCTTCCATATGTCCATGCTGTCTTGCTCCCAGCAGATTGCCCGCACCCCGAATTTCCAAATCGCGCATGGAAATGCGGAAGCCGGAGCCCAAATCCGTAAATTCTTTAATGGCCGCCAAACGCTTTTCCGCTACTTCTTTGAGCAGTTTATCCCTCTTATACATAAGAAAGGCGTATGCCGTGCGGTTGCTCCTGCCTACCCTCCCCCGCAGCTGATACAACTGCGATAACCCTAAGCGGTCGGCGTCTTCTATAATAATCGTATTGACATTGGGAATATCGAGTCCGGTTTCCACAATCGTCGTGGAAACCAAAACGTCAATATCGCCCTCGACAAATTGAAACATCGTGCGCTCCAGCTCCCGCTCATTCATCTGTCCGTTGGCAAATGACACGACTGCCTCGGGAACGAGCTTGGCGATTTCATTGGCCACGATATCCATATTCCCCACGCGGTTGTATACATAGTAGACCTGACCACCACGCCCGATTTCCCGCAGAATCGCCTCTCTGACAACTTCCGCATTCTTCTCCATGACAAAAGTCTGGATTGGCATGCGGTCCATCGGCGGCTCTTCCAGAATGCTCATGTCGCGAATCCCGACTAAACTCATGTGAAGCGTCCGTGGTATCGGCGTGGCAGTCAGCGTCAGTACATCAATGTCATTTTTTATCTGCTTCAGCTTCTCCTTATGCGTGACGCCAAAACGCTGCTCCTCGTCGACAATCAAAAGGCCGAGATTTTTATAAGAAATATCTTTTCCGAGTAAACGGTGCGTTCCCACGACGATATCGACACTGCCTTTGCGGAGTCCCTCTTTTGTCTTTTTCTGCTCCGCCGCCGTGCGCAGACGGCACATCAGCTCCACATTAATTCCAAAATTGCGCATGCGCTGAGTGAATGTATTATAATGCTGGGCGGCGAGAATGGTTGTAGGAACTAAAAAGGCAACCTGACAGCCGTCCATTACGGCCTTGAACGCCGCCCGTATGGCAATCTCCGTCTTTCCATATCCAACGTCGCCGCAAATCAGACGGTCCATAATCTTACTGCTTTCCATGTCGCTTTTTGTCGCTTCAATCGCTTTCGTCTGGTCTTCGGTTTCCTCATAAGGAAACAGCTCTTCAAACTCTTTCTGCCATACCGTATCCTTTTCAAACATATGCCCTGTTTTCGCCTGACGCTTCGCATATAAATCTACCAGCTCCTGCGCAATTTCCTCAACGGCGCCTTTTACACGAGACTTTGTCTTCTTCCACTCCGGCGAGTTCAGACGGTTGAGTTTCGGCGCTTTCGCGTCGCTTCCCGCATACTTTTGCAATACTTCAAGCGACGTCGCCGGTACATAGAGATTACTCCCTGCCGCATAGGCAACTTTCAGATAATCTTTGGTGACGTTCTCCACTTCTATCTTTTCGATACCCTGATAAATGCCGAGACCGTGATTTTCATGTACGACGTAATCGCCCACTTTTAAGTCGTTAAAACTGTGGATTACCGCTCCGCTGTACTGCTTTACCTTTCTCTTTTTTTTCTTGCGGCGTCCACCGAAAATATCGCTCTCGGTTACGACAATAAACCGCAGCGCCGGATACTCGAATCCCCGCCGCAATCCGGCCCGCGTGACCATAACCTCACCGGCCTGCAATTCGTGCTCCATCTCTCCCTCATAAAAAGCGTGGATATCGTATTCCCGCAAATCGTCACACAATCTGCGCCCCCTTGTCTCGGAGGCCGATACAAGCAAAATCCGGTATTGCTGTTTTTGCAATCTGGCGATATCCTTTGCCATCATTGCGAAATTATTATTGTACGACGGCGAGGCCTGCACCTGAAAGAAAAATTTTCTCTCAATGGCAATGTCTTTGACCGCCACATCCAGCGTTGTCATCAGCACGAGCGGATATTGCTGAAGCTTATGCAGCACCTGTGGGAGCGAGTACAAAATATCCATCTGATTCGGCAGAATATACCCCTTTTCCAGACGAGTCGTCATACTGTCGCGAAACTCATATTCCACAGCCTCCGCCTTTTCCGCACAACGGTTCGAATCATCGAGAAAAACGATAGTATTCCGGTTTTTAAAGTAATCAAAAAAAGAGACGGCTTCCTTTTCAAAATATGCAATATAGCTTTCGAGATTTACCATGCCATGATACGCCTCAAACGCTTCCTGAAAATTTTCCACGTTCTGCCGCAGCCTTGCCGCTTCCTCTTTTTTTCCGGTCTGCTTTAGCTGCTCCGTGTGTTTCTCCATATCCAGACGGATTTGGCGCAGCGCTTTTAAGGCGCGCTCTTCTCCCACAAACACTTCGGACGCCGGGAAAATACAAATCTCTGATAACGGCTCGATTGAGCGCTGGCTCTCAACGTCAATGCTCCGTATCGTATCGACTTCCTCATCCCACAAGTCAATACGGCACGGACTCTCTTCTGTCAGCGGAAATACATCGAGAATGCCTCCCCGCACTGAAAATTCGCCTTCCCGCTCCACCTGTGGCACATGCTCATACCCCAGTCCGGACAATTGTTTTTTTATGTCCTCCAAATCCAGTATATCGCCCTCGCGAATGACGACGGCCCTCTCCGCATACCTGCTGTAAGGCACGCAGGCGTCCATTCCGGCGTCTATCGTCGTCACAATCGTAAGCGGACTGTCGCCCGTAAGCGCCTGTATTACTTTGAGGCGCTCTTTCACTAACGCCTGTCCGTGCACGTCAGCGCTGTAGAAAATCAAATCCTTGGCCGGATAATACATGACATTGCGGTCATATAACTGATAGTCCTCCACGATTTCCTTGGCGCGGATTTCGTTGTAAGTGACGATGAGCCGCACATCACAAATATCTTCCATCCCATAGATGAAATGGCTTTTCTGCGCATCAATGCCACCGACGGCGCTAACCGGCGTATGTCCTTTTTGCAACGCTGTCTTTAGTTGTAAATATTCTTCCATCTCCCGTAACGGAGCTAACCATGTCTTCACGTTCTTACTCTCCTGCCTTTTTACCATTGACGCGATTCATCGCACTTGCCACGTCTTCCGTCAAAATCTCAAGCAATCCCTCTTCCGCCAGCGCAAATACATCCCGCAGCATACCGTCCTCTTCCCTCGAGAAGCGGCCCAGCACGTGTTTCACCAAATCGCCGCCCTCCGGCTTGCCGCCGACGCCGATTCTTATTCTTGTAAATTCCTGTGTGCCGATATGCTGGATAATGCTTTTGATTCCATTGTGCCCGCCGGCGCTTCCTTTCGGCCGGATACGAACCTGTCCGACGCTCAGATTTATGTCGTCACAAATAACAACTAAATCTTCTTCGTCTAATTTATAAAAATCCATCAGCGCGCGCACGCTTTCACCGCTGAGATTCATATAGGTCTGCGGCTGCGCCAAAATTACTTTCTGCCCCTCAATAAAGCCTTTCCCGACAACGGCCCGTCCTTCCTTACTGCGAAGTGCGATATCATAACGGTCGCCGAGGTATGTGAGCATATCAAATCCCACATTATGTCTGGTCGCCGCATATTCCATACCCGGATTACCGAGCCCCACAATCAGAATCATAGTCATCCTCCTTTTTACTCCAATTATTGTTATCATACCACACAAAAGCCACGAGCGAAAGAATTTTCTCCTCTCGCTCGTGGCTTATTAGTTTACAGTACATCTCAATTGTCATTTCCCACGGGGTCTTAGTCCTGTTCTTCCGGCAATTCCAACAATAACTGCTGGAACCGTTCCAAGATTGCTTCCTGCAGCATCGCTCTCATGTCGCCATGAATCGGATGTGCAATATCTCGATATTCTCCGTCCGGTGTTTTTTTGCTCGGCATCGCAATGAACAAGCCTTTTTCTCCCTCGATTACTTTTATATCATGTACTACAAATGCATCATCAAAAGTAACCGAAACAACTGCTTTCATTTTCGATTCCTTACTCACCACGCGAACACGGATATCCGTGATCTGCATCATAGTCCCCCTTTCTAATTTTGTTACAGTACATACCGCTCATTCTTTTCCTGAATTATCTTGATATTATCTTTCTCACCAACATAATTTGAATTCGCGCGAATCGTGCCGTGACTTTCTACGATGCAGTTTTCGATGTAAGTATTATCCCCAATGTAGATGTCATTTAAAATTATCGAATTGCGAATTGTACAATTGTTTCCAATATAGACTTCCTTAAACAGGACAGAGTCTTTTACCTCCCCATTAATAATACAGCCGCTGGAAATCAAGCTGTTTTTAACGTTAGAACCAACATTGTATTTCGCCGGTGGTAAATCCTCAATCTTAGATGAAATCTGCGGGTATTCGTTAAAGAAATAATCCCTTGTCTCACGATTAAGAAAATCCATATTCGTTTTAAAATAAGAATCTACGGCCGTTATATTGCTCCAATAGGAGTCAATGGCATAAGCATAGATTTTTTTAATTCCTTTGTAGCGGATGAAAATGTCTTTTACCAAATCAAATCCATCCTCTTCACCGGCCCGTTCAACCATCTCAATCAACTGGCGCCGGCGTATAACATAAATTCCTGCGGATACAAGCGTCTTTGATGTAACAATCGGCTTTTCTTCAAACTCTGTCACCATACCGTCAGAGTCTACCGTTACAACACCAAATCGGCTCGGGTCATCCACTCTCCCCAAGTCCTTTGTGACAATGGTAATATCTGCGTTTTTCTCGATATGATATTCCAATAACTTATTCATATCCATCTTGTAAACACAGTCTCCGGATGCAATAATAACATATGGTTCATGGCTTGTCTTCAAAAAATCAATATTTTGGGCAATTGCATCTGCCGTTCCACGATACCAGTAACTGTTATCATGCGTCTGCGTCGGCGTAAAAACAAACAAACCGCCCTGCTTACGTCCGAAATCCCACCACTTGGAAGAACTCAGATGCTGTGTCAGGGATTTGGAATTATACTGCGTAATAACGCCAACCTTATTAATGCGCGAGCTTGACATACTGCTCAGTGCAAAATCAATACTGCGATATCCACCGGCAATTGGCAACGCTGCGGTCGCGCGGTTCATTGTCATTTCTCTCATGCGGCTGCTGGAGCCACCCGCCAAAATAAGTCCTATCGCTCTCATAAAACGTCACCTGCCTTTATCAAAGTTGCACCACCCTCTAAGGTGTCGTTTGGATAATCTGCTTTTGTCGTCTTCCCTGATATGGCAGTGTTCTTACCGATAGTAACGCCATCCGGAATTACTGTCTTGTCACCAACAGTAACCAAGTTAAAAGCATACACATCTGGTTTCACGTGATTGACAACATTATCCTCTCCTGCACCGAGGACACAATTGTCCCCAATCACACTGTCTTCCGCAACAATTGTGCGGTCTAAAATGGTATTTTTGCCTATCCGTGCAGAGTTCATAATAATGGAATCCCGCACGACAGCGCCCTCTTCTATTGTAACATCAGAGCCTATAACCGAATTGTGCACTTCTCCGTAAATCTCGCAGCCGTCCCCTATAATTGCCTTGTCAATCACGGCATCCCCTGAAATATACTGTGGACGCAGCCATTCATTACGAGTGTAAATTTTCCAGAATTCTTCATATAGATTGAATACAGGAATAAGGTCAATCAGCTCCATGTTTGACTCCCAGTAAGAGCCCAGCGTACCTACATCCTTCCAGTAGCCATTGTATTCATAGGCGAAGATGCGGTCTCCGCGTTCATGGCAGTATGGCAGAATGTGTTTTCCAAAATCGCAACCTTTCTGGTCTTTTAACTTAATCAGCGCCTCTCGCAGCACTGTCCATGAGAAAATATAAATACCCATGGAAGCAAGGTTGCTTCTCGGATGTTCCGGCTTTTCTTCAAATTCCAATATCCGATGTCTGTCGTCCGTAATACAAACCCCAAAACGACTTGCTTCCTCAATCGGCACCGGAATCGTGGCCATTGTAATATCTGCGTTATTGGCCTTATGAAAATCCAGCATAACCTGATAGTCCATCTTGTATATATGGTCGCCGCCTAAAATCAACACATACTCCGGATTGTAATATTCCATATAATTAAGATTTTGGAATATTGCATTGGCCGTTCCTGTGTACCACTCACTGCTCGTACTCTTCTCATATGGTGGCAGGACGGACACGCCCCCAATATTACGGTCCAAATCCCAAGGAATGCCAATTCCAATATGCGTGTTGAGCTTCAATGGCTGATACTGCGTGAGCACACCAACTGTATCCACCCCTGAGTTAATACAGTTACTTAATGGAAAATCAATAATTCGATACTTTCCCCCAAAAGCAACAGCAGGTTTGGCTATATTGGCGGTCAAAACACCCAGTCTTGACCCTTGCCCTCCGGCAAGCAACATGGCTATCATTTCCTTTTTTATCATGTTATCACCTCTGTTGTTTAATTTATGTAACAAAGTATATCACATATTTTGGTAATTGTGAATATTTTTCACAAAAGTTTTTGTCTCTTTTTTATTTTTTTGTACAAAATGCACAAAATCATTCCTATATAATTAAGCACATTCACCTTTTTCTTCCAATCGCTCTTGTATTTTGCACCCCTCCTATATATAATAACAATAATAATAGTATTTGAATTATAAATTGCGTATAGAAAGAAAGGAGTACTTCGATGTATCAAATTGATTTTAAACATCCGTGCAGCGTACATTTTATCGGAATCGGTGGTATCAGCATGAGCGGATTTGCAGAACTATTGCACTCGTTTGGATTTACCGTAACCGGTTCCGACCGAAACGAAAGCAGCATTACCGAACATCTGAAAAAGCTTGGCATACATGTAGTATATGGACAAAGAGCTGAAAATATTACAGAAAATATAGATTTTGTTGTGTACACCGCCGCCATTCAACCGTCCAATCCGGAATATCAGGAAGCCGAACGCCTCCAAATTCCCCTTATGAACAGAGCCGATATGGTTGGGCAGATTATGAAAAATTATACCTCTTCTATCGCCATTGCGGGTACGCACGGGAAAACTACCACCACATCCATTGCTTCTCAAATCTTTCTGGAAGCCGGTTTCGACCCTACAATATCCATTGGCGGTATTTACAAATCCATCGGCAGCAACATACGGATTGGCAGTTCGGAATATTTTATTACGGAAGCATGTGAATACACGAACAGCTTTTTGCATTTTTATCCTACCATCGGTATTATTCTTAATATCGAAGAAGACCACTTGGACTTTTTCAAAGATATTGACGATATCCGCCGCTCTTTCCGGCGCTTTGCAGAACTGATTCCTCCTCACGGCACATTGATTATCAATGCCGATATTCCAAATTATGAAGAGATAACGAATGATCTGTCCTGCCGTGTCTTGACGTTTGCGCTAGAGCGTCACGCGGATTTTACAGCCGATAATATACGCTACGACGATATGGGATGCCCGATTTTCAATTTGTACGCTCAGGGAAAGAACGCGGGAGAATACCACTTATCGATTACCGGACTTCACAATGTAGGAAATTCGCTGGCCTGTCTGGCGTTGGCTTCGCTCTACGACATGGAACATGACATGCTGCAGCGTGCCTTTTCCGCCTGCCACGGTCCCGACCGCCGTTTTCAGCACAAGGGATTATGCAATGGCATTACAGTTATTGACGACTATGCGCATCATCCACAGGAGATTCAGGCAACTTTAAACACCGCCAAACATTTGCCCCACCACAATATATGGTGCGTATTTCAACCCCACACATATACAAGAACAAGAAATTTCCTGCACGAATTTGCGGAAGCGCTGCTGACAGCGGATAACATTATTCTTACCGATATCTATGCGGCAAGAGAGCAAGACCCGGGAGATATTTCTTCGCAGAACCTCGCTGACGAGATTAATGCATTGGGGAAAAAAGTTTATTACTTCCACACCTTTGAAGAAATTGAATCATTTATTTTAAAAAATTTAGTAGACGGCGACCTGTTGATAACTATGGGGGCCGGAAACGTTGGAGATATCGGAAATCACTTAATAAACCTCTGATTTATGAACATTATCCACAACCTTATCAACATTAAGTCGTCTCAATTGGTTGTGGATATCTTTTTGTCGAAAAAAATTGTGGATTTTTTTTATTTTTTACTTGACAAAAGAAAAGAACGATTTTCCCTGTAATACAGAGATTTGTTCTACATAAATAGTCTGACTGTGCTTATGTTACAAACATTATCAACAATATAAACATCGGTTTTCTACAGCACATGTACGCCCTTTTGAAATTTGCAACTCCTTTTTCTTTATGTTATACTTGTCCTGCAAATTAGGAACTGTAAAGTTAATTCTTAACAGTTTCTAAGCAAAATAGAGGAAATGAGGTAGCATAATGGGATTTACAATCGCTGCTGAAGATGCGTTGGCAGTTACGCAGGTACCGAACTGGTTTATCTGCAGCTACATGCCGACAGCAGAAGGTCATTTTGTGAAAATATATCTATATCTGTTAATGCTCTGCCAACACCCGCTTCGTGCGGCAGAACAATCTGTCAGTTCTCTCGCCGACTGCATGGAATGTACGGAAAACGATGTTTTTCGTGCTCTCCGCTTTTGGAAGAAAGAAAATCTGTTAGATTTTGAAGAAAAAGATGGCGAGATTTCTTCGATTGTTCTAACGGCACAGCCGGACGCTTCAAATGCCGGTAATGCGGCTGACGAATCGGCTGCCGCCATAATAAGACCGGAAGTGACTGCTATTTTCCGGCAGCCGCAAAAAGCAAACAAAACTGTCCTGCCAAACAAACAGACGTATACGCCACTGCAGGCAGAAGCATTAAAAAATGATATTGAGATTGAACAGGCAATTTCTTCCGTCGAACAGCTTCTCGGTTCCACGGTTTCCATACAACATCTGCAGCTTATTTTATACTTTATGTGCGATATCGGCTTTTCCAAAGAGCTGATTCTGGCAATGTATCAGACCGCTCTGAAAAAAGGAAAAAATTCGCCAAGTTACATTGAGGCCATCGGTATCAGTTGGGCCAAACAGGGGATTCGCACAGTTTCCGAGGCAAAAGAAGAGGCTTCCGCTTTCAGCGGCCGCTATTCTCTCGTCTCCAAGGCTCTCGGCATACAGCGCAGCCTGACCCCTTTTGAGCGCGCGATTATCGACGAATGGGATAAATATTCTTTTTCCGACGCCATTATTACGGAAGCCTGCAAGCGCTCGGTACTGAAAACGGGAGGGATTAATTTCTCTTACATCTCCGGCATTTTGGAAAATTGGGCGAAACATAACGTAATCTCCCTTTCCGATATTGAGCAGTGCGACGAAGATTTTAAACGCCAAAAAAAGGCGAATAAGGCAAAACGCTCCACACATACAACAGCGAAAAACCAGTTTCAAAATTTCCCGCAGCGTACATACTCAAACGAGGAGTTTGACAACCTGGAAAAACAACTGCTGCGCAGCGTCCAGCTGGAAAAGGGCTGATGAAATACCGCCGCCCCTTTCCTAAATGAATCAACAAGGAGAATTATCATGCTTACGAATAGCCAGTATCAGCAACTGATGTCAAAGTACTATGAACGACAGCTAAAAACAAAGGACCTTATGGAACAGCGCTATCAGGAAGTGACAACTGCGATTCCGGAACTGCCGGAATTAGATAAGGAAATCCGTGTGCTGGCATTGGCTCATGCAAAAGCACGATTAACCCGACAGGACGGCGCTGCTGATTTATCTTCCGACATCACCGCCATCAGCCGGAAAAAGGAGCAGCTTCTTATCTCCCACGGCTTTTCTTCTGATTATCTGAAACCCGTGTATACCTGTCCGGATTGTCAGGACACCGGATATATAGATGGGAAAAAGTGTTCTTGTCTGGAAAAGGAAATCGTAAACTTCTTATATTCCCAATCCAATTTAAAAGATATTCTGGATTATGAGAATTTTTCTCACTTTAATCTGGAATACTATCCGGACGACTATACCGAAGAGGCAACCGGCCTCACTCCCCGCGATAATATCCGCAATGTCTTATCCGCCGTACGGGCATTTATCAAAAACTTTTCCACAGAATCGGGAAATCTTCTGCTTTATGGCAATACCGGCGTCGGCAAAACATTCCTGACAAATTGTATTGCCAAAGAACTTTTAGATAAATCTTATACGGTTGTATACTTGACTTCCGTTAAACTATTTGATATTTTAGAGACGAACAAATTTGACAAGGAAATATCCCGTACAGAGAAAGAAGCTTCCCTTTCCTATATACTGGCAAGCGATTTACTTATTATCGACGATTTGGGAACGGAATTAAATAACAGTTTTACGTCCTCGCAGCTCTATCACTGTATTGATACCCGCCTGACCCGTCACTGTTCCACGATTATCTCTACAAATCTTTCTTTTGACGATTTGAGAGAGCATTACAGCGAAAGAATTTTTTCCCGCATAACAAGCAACTACACTCTCTTAAAAATTACGGGAGATGACATCCGGTTAAGAAAGGCAATCCAAAGCAGCAGTTGAGCTAAAATGCTGTTTGCCCAACATTATATAAACAAAACATTTCACATGGAGGAATCATAATGAGTCAGAAAGATTTAGAACAAACTATTCCCTACGGAGACCTTGGTATTATTCCCTTGGAAAGCAGTAAACTGCTTGGCAGTAAAGTAGACGAATACATTGTGGGCTGGCGCACGAAAGCCGCCGTGGATTCATCTAATCATTATTTTACCAACTACAAAAAGGACTCTTATGTTATTGATGCCGTTTGTCCGCGTTTTGGCTCTGGAGAAGCAAAAGGTATCTTGAACGAATCAGTTCGCGGTAAAGACATCTATCTGTTAGTGGATGTATGCAACCACAGCCTTTCCTATACAGTCTGCGGCCAGATTAATCATATGTCTCCTGACGACCACTTTCAGGATTTAAAACGTATCATTGCCGCTATCAGCGGTAAAGCGAGACGTATTACCGTGATTATGCCTTTCCTCTATGAAAGCCGGCAGCACAAACGCAGTTCGCGCGAATCGCTTGACTGCGCCATTGCATTACAGGAACTCACGCACATGGGTGTGGAAAATATCATTACTTTTGACGCCCACGACCCCCGCGTACAAAACGCCATCCCGCTTGTCAGCTTCGAGACGGTACAGCCGACATACCAATTTATCAAAGCGCTATTGCAATATGTTCCGGACATTAAGATGGATGCTGAAAACATGATGATTATCAGCCCTGACGAGGGCGCCATGGGTCGTGCCATTTACTTTGGAAACGTAGCCGGCGTGGATGTTGGTACTTTTTATAAGCGCCGTGATTATACGAAAATCGTAGAGGGACGTAACCCGATTATTGCGCATGAATTCCTCGGCGCCGATGTGGACGGAAAAGATGTTGTCATTATTGATGATATGATTTCATCCGGCGAAAGCATGATAGACGTAGCGACGGAGTTAAAAAGACGCAATGCCAAACATATTATTGTCGCTTCCACGTTCGGACTGTTTACTAACGGTCTGGAAAAATTCGACGAAGCATATAAAAGCGGATTAATCTATCGGCTTATGACGACAAACTTAGTTTATCAGCCGGAAGAATTGTTACAGAGAGAATATTATATCAATGTAGATATGAGCAAATATATTGCATTACTCATTGACACGCTGAATCACGACGCGTCCATTTCCGAATACCTCAATCCGACAGAACGTATTGAGCGTATCCTGAACCTTTAAAAAGCGTCGGCTGAGAACCACGACCCCCAAAAAAAGAGCCGGAGGTTTGTTACTCTTATTATAACAAACCTCCGGTTCTTTTTTGTCTCTAATTATCGTTAAACAACGGCGTTGACAAATATCTGTCTCCGGAATCAGGAAGTAACGCCACAATCGTCTTCCCTTTATTCTCCGGTCTTTTGGCAAGAAGCGCGGCCGCCTTGAGCGCTGCGCCGGAAGATATGCCCACGAGGATTCCCTCGCTTACGGCAAATGCCTTTCCCTCGGCAAATGCGTCCTCATTCTCAATGGCAATAACTTCATCATACACGTTTGTATCCAGCACTTCCGGAACAAATCCTGCGCCGATTCCTTGAAGCTTATGCGCTCCCGCCGTTCCCTTTGATAACACCGGGCTTGTTGCCGGTTCGACTGCCACGATTTTCACATCCGGATTCTTTTCTTTTAAATATCCGCCGACACCGGTAATTGTTCCGCCCGTTCCCACGCCGGCAACGAAAATGTCAACCTCTCCGTCTGTCTGCTCCCAGATTTCCGGTCCCGTCGTCGCCTTATGCACGGCCGGATTCGCCGGATTCACAAACTGCCCTAAAATAACGGCGCCCTCAATTTCTTTTGTCAGTTCTTCTGCTTTGGCAATAGCTCCTTTCATGCCCTTTGCTCCTTCTGTGAGCACCAGTTCCGCGCCGTATGCCTTTAGCAGATTTCTCCTCTCAACACTCATTGTATCCGGTAAAGTAAGAATTGCCCTGTAACCCTTTGCCGCCGCCACGGAAGCAAGACCAATTCCCGTATTGCCGCTTGTCGGCTCAATAATCGTCGCCCCCTCTTTTAAAAGTCCTTTCTCTTCGGCGTCTTCAATCATTGCCAAAGCAATGCGGTCTTTTACGGACCCCGCCGGATTGAGGTATTCCAGCTTAGCAAGAAGGGTGGCCTCTGTTATGCCCGCTTTCTTTGCATATCCGTTCAGTTTTAATATCGGTGTTTTTCCAACTAACTCCAATGCGCTTTCTTTAATCTCACTCATACTCATTTCCTCCTTTTACCTTATAGCGGTTTATTAATTCATACTAATCCTATATGATTTATATGTTTTATGACACTCATTATACTTTCACTAACTTGTCTTGTCAATAGATTCTCTCCGTTATCGTAATTGATTATTTCTTCTATGTATAATAGAGGTTGCCTATGTCAGGGAATACGACTGACATAGGTTTAAAAAGTATTCATGTAGTCCGGTACATTCCGTAACTTCCGGATGAAAGGAAACACCAATCTGGTTGTGGTATTTTACTCCCACGATATTTCCATCCACTTTTGCAATAACTTCCGTATCCGCTCCTATGCTCTCTACATAAGGAGCCCGAATAAAATTCATCGGAATTTTGCCAACTCCGGCTACCTCTGCTTCCACATAAAAACTGCTAAGCTGTTTTCCATAGGCATTGCGCCTTACTGTGACAGGAAGTGTTCCGAAATAAATATTTTCATCATTGGACAGCCTTTCTGCCAGAAGAATTAAGCCAGCACAGGTTCCCAGTACGGGAAGTCCTTCTTCTATTTTTCGCTTCAGCGTATCAAATAAGTCCAGTTCCTTTAACAATTTCCCCATAACCGTACTTTCCCCGCCCGGTAAGATTAAACCGTCAAATTCTTGTTCTAAATCTCTTTTGTTGCGTATTTCAAAACTCTGTACACCCAAGCGGGAAAGCATTTTTTCATGTTCAATAAATGCTCCCTGCACAGACAATATCGCTATTTTCATTTCTATTTTCCCCTTTCAGACATGAGAAGCTGTATTTCCTGTTCATTAATTCCCACCATAGCTTCTCCTAAGTCCTCGGACAACTCTGCTAATAGTCCGGCATCATTAAACCCGGTAACTGCCTTTACAATAGCTGCCGCACGTTTCTCCGCATTGCCCGATTTGAAAATACCCGAACCTACAAAGACGCCTTCTGCTCCCAGCTGCATCATAAGTGCAGCATCAGCAGGGGTAGCAACGCCTCCTGCGGCAAAATTCACAACAGGCAGCCTGCCATTCTCATAGACATATTTTACAAGCTCATAAGGAACTTCCAGTTCCTTTGATGCCTGAAACAATTCATCTTCCCTCATGGATGTAAGCCTTGCGATTTCCTGATTCATCTTTCGCATATGTCTTACTGCCTGTACGACATCTCCCGTTCCCGGTTCTCCTTTCGTCCGTATCATGGATGCTCCCTCATTAATCCGTCTCAATGCCTCGCCTAAATCTTTTGCACCACATACAAAAGGAACTTTAAATTTCGTCTTATCAATATGATAGACATCATCTGCCGGAGATAAAACCTCACTCTCATCAATATAATCAATTTCAATGGCTTCCAAAATCTGCGCTTCCGCAAAATGTCCTATTCTGCATTTAGCCATAACCGGTATAGAAACGGCTTCCTGTATTCCTTTAATCATCTTCGGGTCGCTCATTCGGGAAACGCCTCCCGCGGCTCTAATGTCTGCCGGTATCCTCTCTAACGCCATAACTGCACAGGCTCCTGCTTTCTCAGCAATTTCTGCCTGTTCCGGCGTTGTTACATCCATAATAACTCCACCCTTTAACATTTGTGCTAATTCTTTGTTCAATTCATATCTAGTGTCACTCATCTTCGTTCCCTCCATGTTCAACTTTTAGTTTGCAAAATTCAATAACATCCGTTTCAATCTATCCAACGCCTCCGACAGCACACTCCTCGGACACGCAACATTAACTCTCTGGAAACCTCTGCCGCATTTCCCAAAAATCTTACCACTGTCGAGCCATAACCCTGCTTCATGTATAATCCGCCGCTCAACTTCATCAACATCAAACCCTGTTCCCCTGAAATCAAGCCACACAAGATAAGTTCCCTCATGCTCAACCATATGTACGCCACGCAGGTTTTCTTCTACATACTTTTTCGTAAATGCGATGTTATCCGCCACATATGAAAGCATCGCCTGATACCATTCTTCCCCTTTCCGGTACGCAGTCTCACACGCAACAAGTCCCATAACGCCCAACTGGCTCGTTCCCGCTGCTGCCAATTGTTTGCAGAACTTATGCCGCAACTCCGAATTTGGTATAAAAATGTTGGACAACAGCATGCCTGCCAGATTAAACGTTTTACTTGGTGAAGTACAGGTTACGCTCATATCTTCATATTCTTTTTTCAGATTGGCAAAAACGAGGTGCTTTCCCTTGAATACAAAGTCTTGATGAATTTCGTCACTGACAACAATAACATGATGCTTCCGGCAAATATCACCCAACGTTACAAGTTCTTCTCTTGTCCAGACTCTTCCTACCGGATTATGAGGATTACACAGGAAAAACAACTTAATCCGCTGTTCCACAATTTTTCGCTCAAAATCTTCAAAATCAATATGGTAGCGGTTATCTTCTTTCAAAACCAAATCGCTGCTTACCACTTTTCTTCCATTATCCTCGATTACTTCCGTAAACGGATAATATACCGGTAATTGCAGCATCACGCAATCTCCCGCTTCTGTAAATGCCTTTACTGCCATTGCCAGTGCAAAAACAACCCCGGGTGTTTTTATCAGCCATCTTTCTTGTATGTTCCAGTTATGATGCCGTTTCATCCAGCCCCGCAGGATTTCAAAATAAGGCTTCTGTACCTCACTATAACCAAAGATACCATGTCTCGCTCTCTCAACAAGAGCGTCTTCAATATAGGAAGATGTCTTAAAATCCATATCAGCCACCCAAAATGGCAGAACATCCTCGGGCATTCCCCGCTGTCTGGCAAAATCATATTTCAGACTTCTTGTATTCTTTCTGTCTGTTACTTCATCAAAATTAAGGTTTCTTTCAGCCATATAATCCCTCTCCTATCTCACAAAAAACTTTGTTTAACTCATCCAATAAATCATCAATGTCTTCAATTCCGACAGACAGCCGGAGTGTGCTTTCCGTAATCCCGTTTCTTTCCCGAAGCTCTTTCGGTACATCCGCATGAGTCTGTGTCGTCGGATAAGTAATCAGCGTTTCCACCCCTCCAAGACTTTCCGCAAACTGAATCAGACGAACATTCTCTAACACTGCCAGTGCAAATTCTTTGCTTTCCAGTTGAAATGTAATCATCGCTCCAAATCCCCGCGACTGTTTTTTCATAATGTCGTAACCCGAATGTTCCGGAAGCCCCGGATAAATCACCTTTGTTACCGCCTTTTGCCGCTTTAGCCACTCTGCAATTGTGATAGCATTCTGCTGCGACTTCTCCATGCGGATAGCGAGTGTTTTTATTCCACGCAAAATCAGCCAGCTGTCAAACGGCGCCAGTCCTGACCCTGTCGTTTTTATAAGAAAACGAAATTTTTCACTGATATCCTCACGCTTCGTAATTAGAAAACCTGCCAATGTGTCATTGTGACCGCTAAGATATTTTGTTCCGCTGTGTACAACAATGTCCGCCCCCAAATCCAACGGATTCTGAAAGTATGGGGAAAGAAAAGTATTGTCGACAATCAGCAGTAACTTATGCTTTTTAGTTATCTGTGCCAGTGCCTCAATATCTGTTACATTCATCATGGGATTCGTAGGCGTCTCGATATAAACAGCCTTCGTATTTTCATTGATATAGCTTTCTACATCTTCTTTGTGACAGTCAATACTTGAAAATGTAATTCCGTTTTTCTGTGACACATTATTGAAAAGTCGAATACTTCCCCCATAAAGATCCGCATCCACAATCAGGTGGTCTCCCGGATGAAACAGCTCCATCATCAGGGTAATTGCCGCCATGCCACTGGAAAATGCCAGTGCGTCTATACCATTCTCCAATGATGCCACTATTTTTTCTAAATGCTCCCTCGTGGGATTTTGTAATCTGCTGTAATCATAACCGGTACTTTTCCCTAACCCTAAATGTGCATATGTCGCCGTCTGGTAAATAGGATAACTAATTGCACCATAATGATTGCACCCCCATTCTTCCTCCTCCAAATGCAGACATTTTGTTTCTATTCCTCTCGCCATAGTATCTCCTCCTGATTAACGTAATGATTTATCTTTATATTTTGCTATTTCCTCAAGATATTTTTGCCCTATTGTGCTGATTGGTGCACCTTTTCTCGAAATATACCCAATCGTCATTGTTTCATCTGAATGAAGTTTTATGGCACAATATTCCTTTCCATTCAGCTCCTCGCATAGAATGCCGGAACATAATGTGTATCCATTTAATCCAACCATCAGATTTAGCAACGTGGCTCTGTCATTTGCGCGAATAAATCTCTTATACTGATATGTACTTAACACTTCTTCCGCAAAATAAAAGGAATTGTGTTCTCCCTGCGCAAATCCAAGACACGGATATTCCTCCAGTTCCTCCAATTTAATTTCCTCACTGCAGCTAATGGATGTCCTCTCCACATATACACATAAATCCCACATTCCAATAGTGGCGTAAACTGCAAACCATATTCCGAAAACAACTTGTTCAGCACCTTTTGGTTAAAATCATTCCGATATAAGATTCCGATTTCACTTTTATGATTCCTGACGTGAACAATGACCTCATAGGTTTTTGTCTCATGTACCTCAAATTCATACTCATCCATTCCATACTGTTTGACAAGCTCTACAAATGCATTGACAGCAAATGTGTAATGCTGCATAGATACACTGAAGTTCTTTTTCACATTTGTCTGTGAAATATATTTTGCATCCAGCAGTTCATACTGCTCCATCACGGATTTTGCATATCCAATAAACTCTTCGCCTTTCGGGGTCAGCGTTATCCCATTTTTAGAACGTATAAATATATCGAATCCGATTTCTTTCTCCAACGAATGGATAGCAGATGAAAGACTTGGCTGCGAGATAAACAGCACTTTTGCAGCATCATTTAAAGAGTTTTCTCCAGCTACCGTAATTGCATACTTTAATTGAATCAATGTCATATTAATCCTCATTTCTAAGCATTTTTTTTGCATCATCCCCTACTTTCCCTATCATGTTAGTATGCTAACAGAATATATCATACTACGTTTATCAAAATTTGTAAAATTCTTTTTTTCTTTTGATGGTAATAGCTTTTATATAATTTTTTAACTGCCTCAAATCACATTTTATTTTTAACAAAAAAATCCAAAGCATATGCCTTGGATTTTCCCTTATTTGCACGGGCAGTCTCGCAAAGCGTGACGCTCGTGGTTTCCAAAAATAACTATCAGCCCCTTTTATTCCGGCGTTCCCGTATCATCTCCTTCTCCGGAATTATCATCCGGCGGCTGTTCAGCCGGCTCCGGAGTAGTCGGGGGTTCCGTGATATCCGGTTTTGGCGTCGGCGTCGTTTTTTCCGCATCATCCGGCGGCGGATTATCGTTGGTATCCCTGTCAACCTTATTATCGTCATCATCGGAATCTCTGTCTACATCCCTGTCATCATCCGAATCCTCATCAATTTTATCTTTCTTTTCGGGTTCTTTCTTTTCATCCCGATTGCCATAATTTGAAGGACTGCTATTATTGTCAGGAATCCCATCCAAAGAAAATTTCTTTACCTCCAGATTTTTGTGAAGTTCGCTCATATAATCATGCCAGATACGTCCCGGATACGTTGAGCCATACAAATCATCTACTGTCTTTGGAGAATCATATCCTACCCAGACCGCTGTCGTGTAATACGGCGTATAGCCGCAGAACCAGCCGTCCTTTTTATCATTCGTCGTTCCTGTCTTGCCCGCGCTCGGCTGTCCGTTATCCAACCCGAGTCCGCGCGCCGTTCCTCTCGTAATAACTCCTGTGAGAATATCTGTCATCGAATGCGCCGCATCTTTTTTATAGATTGTCTGCTGCTCCACATGGTCGGAAACAATTTCCTTGCCCTCGCCATCTAATATCTTGACAATACAGGTTGGCTCGCGATACTTGCCGTCGTTTTCCAGAGCGGAGTATGCGGAAGCCATTTCCAGCGTGGATGTGCCATATGTCAGACCACCTAACGAAGCCGATAAATAGTAGTCCGATTTAACAATTTTGGAAAAATTCATATCCAGTAAATACTGCAAGCCCACTTCCGGCTTCAGTTCATCAAACAGCTGCCATGCCACCGTATTCTTGGACTTTTCAACGGCATAGCGCATGGAAATGTAACCGGAATAAGTGCCATCCGAATTGGACGGACCGCCTTTAAACTTATAATCATGCACCGTGGTGCTCGCTGTCGAGCCGCGCTCCAGCGTAGGCGTATACACAATGAGCGGTTTAATTGAACTCCCCGGCTGACGGAACGACTGGAATGCACGGTTCAACGAATAGCCTTCTGTTTCCTGACTGCGACCGCCGACAATTGCCACAACGCGCCCGCTTTTATTGTCGAGGCAGACGGCGGAACCCTGCATTTTGTAAGTTCCGTTCGTCTCTTTTTCCTTAAACGCGGACAAATTCGAATTTACGGCGTGCTGCAGCTTTTTCTGTTTCTTCAAATCAATGGAAGTATAAATCTTATATCCGTTATTTTTCAGCATTTGCTGGGCAATGGAATACTCTTCCTCATATTCTTTCTCGTACTGTTTCCGCTCCTTTTTGGTATCAAAATCATTGCGGAATTCGAAGCCGTTTACTTTCATCAGCTCGCGAATCGCACAGTAAGATACAAACGTCTGGATATAATCCCGTTTTTTCACTTCCTGCATGTTTAATTTTATCTTTTCGTTATACGCCTCATCGTACTGAACCTGCGTAATTGCTTTATCTTCCAACATCTGGTCTAAAATGCGATTCTTGCGTTTTACGGTATTATCAAAATTTTTCAACGGGTCATACACTGTTGGATTGTTGGGAATCGCACTCAAAAAGGCGATTTGTGCAAGAGACAGCTCGTTGCAGGATTTATTAAAATAGCCGCGTGACGCCGCTTCCAGACCATAGTATCCGTTCATATAATAAATGGAATTTAAGTAGAATTCCAAAATCTGGTCTTTTGTATATTTCTTTTCCAACTCCCGCGCAATAAAGATTTCTTTTATCTTTCTCTCATACGTTTTTTTCGTTGACAAAAAGATGACGCGCGCCAACTGCTGTGTAATTGTCGAAGCCCCCTGCTTTTTCTCCCCGTTATTTTTTATTAACGCCCAAAAGGCACGCATAATTCCTTTCATATCGATTCCGTTATGAGAATAAAACTTTTTATCCTCGGTAACAATTACAGCGTCTTTGGCATACTGTGGTAAATTGTCCGATTCCACATAGTAGGAGTCTTTATCTCCTTTGAGCTTTGCAATCTCATTTCCCTTGTTATTGTACACAATTGACGTCTCCGATGCGCGGAAAGTCTCGGTAGACGAAGCTTTTACTAAAGCCTTTGCCTCATCCTGCATAGCAAAAATATCTTTCCCGTATTTAAAGTAGAAAATTATACCGCCGACAAGAATTGTCAGCAGAAACAAAAGAAGCACTACTTTAAAACCAAGCCATAACTTCGGATGTTTTCTTTGCTTTTTCCTTCTCTTTCCAGCCATAACAACCTCCATTTTCCTATACGCTCAATAAGTATATTCTCCATAATACCATATTTAATATATCTTGCAAAGTATTTCTTTGTGTATATATTGTGCCCGATGTGCCCACGTATGCGCTGCTGCCGCCGTATGATAAGCATTCTGCTGCAGCTCTTCCCAACGACTGCGGCTGGCAAGCAGCTCACGGATTTTATCCGGCAGCGCCGGCAAATCATCCAATTCATAAAAGATAACGTCTTTTCCATCTTTCAGAATTTCCGTCATATATTTGCTCCAATCCGTCAGGCAAACCGCGCCGTTGAGCATGGAATTAAATACTCTGTCATGGGCCCCGTCCTTAAACCACGGCATTACGTTGAGAGACACCTTTGCCTTGCTAATCTGCTGCAGGCATCCAAGCGATTCCAACACGTTGCCATTGACAATATTTTCCGGATGACTGCACTCCAGACGATCCCAGCCGGCGCCGAAACAGTGCACTTTCAATCCGGCGTCTACTAATGTTTTTACAACCTCCCCGCGGAAATAGTGTCTCACATATAAATCAATCATTATCATATTCGGCATCGCGTCGCGCAAACCGCGCTCGTCAATATCCTCTACTTCTTCCAGTAAATGCCGGATAATCCCCTGATGCATTCCCAAATGAGGGTGCTCAATAAAATCCTGTATAATCTCGCGATAAAACTGACCATATTCTTCATTGACACGGTCGAGGACGTGGTTCAAATCCGATGGCGGCGAATAATTGCCGGTAAAAGCAATGTCGATGGGACGCTCGTCCCATGCCGGAAGCGTCTCCTCTGTCCACAACGACGTACCTGCCAGCGGCAGAAAAGGCCCCCGCCGGATTTCCGGCAGAAAGCGTTTTACATATTCTTCATGTTCCCTGTCGATGGAAATCTGCATATAGTCTTTTGGCAGATAGGGCAGAAACTTGTGATAATAAAAGGGATGGTCAACTACAATATTAATCAGGGGAATATCCCTTGCCTCAAAAAAATTGATTCCCTTGCTGTCTATCAGATAGTCTTCCCCACTGCAACCATCAAAATTAAAGCTGATTGCCGCCGTCACTTTCGGCTCCGCAAACCATAACAGTCGGGAGAGGCTGTCGTATTGCGCACACTGGTCAAAGTAAAACACATCATAGCCGAGTTTTTCAAATGTCTTGCCGATTTGCTCGCTAAAATACCAGAGAGTCTCAATTCCTTTTGTAAACAGTACTAATTTTCGTATCATAGGCAGCCCTCTCTTATGGTAATTCGATTTGTGAATACTCTTTCGGAGGCAGCGCCGTCGTAGAATCATTGACAAATTTCTTTACCGCCTGCGCCGCTTTCGGAATCGCAATATTCGTTCCCACGCCGGCCACACAGCCGCCCGGACATCCCATGCCCTCAATCAGACAGCCGTCCTTTTTGCCGGCTTTTGCCAACAGTAATACTTTCTGGCATTCCGCCAGCCCCTCCGCGTGTTCTATAAATACTTCTGTTTCCGGATAATATTCATTAATACATTTCTCAATAGCATTAGCTACGCCTCCGGCCACGGCATAACCGCGCCCCGCTCCGGTCGCGTCATGAATCGGCTCTTCCGTTTCATAACATTCCATATCAATGCCTTTTGCCGCAAAGATGGCGTCCAGTTCTTCAAAAGTAATGACAAAATCCACATCGCTGCGCACATCCCGACGGGATGCTTCCAGCTTCTTGGCCGCACACGGCCCCACAAAAACGATTTTCGCTTCCGGATGACGCAGCTTAATCGTGCGGGCTGTCGCCACCATCGGCGTCAGGGCATTGGAAACTGTCTCCACCATATCCGGCAATGTCCGCTTGGCAAGCATTGACCATGACGGACAGCACGACGTCAAAAGAAATGGGAGTTTTCCTGTCTTGACTTCATTGACATAATGTCTCGCCTCGGTAATCGCACCGATATCAGCGCCTAACGCCACTTCATATACATCGGAAAATCCGATTTCTTTTAATGCCGCTTTAATCTTCCAGAGACGGACGTCCTCGCCAAACTGCCCGATGACGGCCGGCGCCAGTTCCACAATGACCGGTCCCTGTTTCATCGCCTGAATCAATTGGAAAATCTGCGACTTATCTGCTATGGCGCCAAAAGGACAGCTCGCCATACACTGTCCGCATTTTACACATTTTGAATCATCAATTTTTGCTCTTCCGCGCTCGTCGCTCGTAATCGCCTTGGCCCCGCAGGCAGCGGCACACGGGCGCACTTTTTTGGCAATCGCCCCATACGGACAGATGGCGTTACATTTACCACATTTAATGCATTTCTCTTTATCAATATGCGACTTCCCATTGACAACGGTAATCGCTCCTCTCGGACATACTTCGACGCACGGGTGTGCCACGCACCCCCGACACTGGTCGCTCACCTCGTATACATTATCCTCACATGCATCACACGCTGACGGTATTATCTGCATAAGCGGCGGCTCATAATATTTCTCCGCTACATTACTGGCATCCATACCGCTCGTAATGTGAACCGGAGCGTCGTCAGGCCGCAGCGAAAGTCCCATTGCCAGACGCACTCGCTCGGAGCATACCGCACGTTCCCGATAGATACTCTCCCGATATAATGGAGTATCTCCGGGCGTCACCTTATAAGGAATCGCTTCAATATCATCATTTATATTGTCGGATTCAAACGCTACTTTTGCCACTTCCATAAACACTTTCTTGCGAATCGTGCGGATTGGCGTCTGTATTCCCCGCATTCCCATCTTCTTCTCCCCCTTTGTTCTCAACTCAGATTCTCTGCTTTCCATGCGCCGGCCATAACAGAGTCCATAACTATCTGGTTCCGTCCGTGCTCTTTCCCATAGTATAACAGTTCATCTGCCCGTTCGATTGTCTTTTCAAAATCTTCTTCTCTTCCATATTCCGCCACGCCAAAAGTCATCGTTACCGTAAACTCTTTTTTCTCATGGCAAAACTTCTTCTTCTGAAGCGTCTTCTGAAAACGATACAACATTTCCTGCATAAACGAGGCTTCGCCGTCATATCCGATCAAAAATTCCTCACCGCCCCAGCGGACGCAAAACCCGATATCACTCACCATTTCCCGCAATTCTCCCGCAATATAGCAGAGAACTTCATCGCCCATTTCATGTCCGTAAGTGTCATTGACGTTTTTAAAGAAATCAATATCACCCATGACAATCGTAAAACACTTCTGACCCATCCTGTGTTCCAGTTGAATACGGCCGGCGCGCCGGTTCAGAAGCTTGGTCAGGGGGTCTCTGGATACCATTTCTTCCAGTGAATAGCCGACAGAAAGAGCATATTCTCCCATTTCCCCCAATTCATCTTTACGTTCCAGTACCTGTTCCGGCATTTTGTGGGAAAAATCTCCATGCGCCAGTCGGGCCAGATAATTTTTAATTCCATGAATCGTTGCAACCATGCGCTGCGCCGATATATTGCACAGAAAACCTGCCAGTAAAATGACAAACAGACAAATAATGAGATTTCCCTGCATCATGTAATTGATGGACGTATGTATTGATTTTACCGATTTACCGGCAAAACTGATTCCGATAACGCGCCCTTCGTCATTGCGGATTGGCACATAATAACCGAAATAACTGGCTCCCACGACATCGACGTTCTGTGAAAAATAATCCTCGCCATCTTCCAGTACGATTTTGCGGACAACATCGTTCACTCTCGTTCTCGTGAGCCTCTTTCCCTCTTTGTTTACAAGCGTCGTCAGGCAGCGGACATCGCCGATAAATATCGTGACGTCCGCGCCGGTATCATTTTTTACATCATCCAGCAGACGGTAGTCAGAGGTAAAATCTGTTTCCCCTTTCATTATCCTGCCGTCTTCATATGAAAAGTCGCCGGCATCCATCATATTGTACAAACTAATTAAATTGTGTGCGATACCAGATAAATTTTTCTCTACTTCAAATATCATTCCTTCGCGAACGGAACTTTGACTGTACGCAGTCAAAATAATGCCTAAAATGGTAATTGGCAAAACAGATAAGCGCAGGATGGAGTAAACCAGTCGCTGCTTCTTTTCCTTTTTTATCAAATTCGGCACCCCTCTCACATAAATAACATAAGCACTGGCTGTTGTTTATATTATTCTTCCTCTTTCGGTAAAACCATTTTCTTTTCTACCATTACCTTTTCGTCCAGACAGGTAAATATTCCGTCGACGGTTTCTTTGTCCATTTTCGGCGTCAACAGACTGACAATCGGTACTACTATCATGCCGGCAATCATCGCAACCGCTCCCGCATTAATCGGAGAACCCAGATAATTCACGAACATATTGGACACCGTAATGCCGACGCCACATATAAATCCGGCCCATACGGCAGCTTTCGTGACGCCTTTCCAATAGAGTCCGTATAAGAACGGAGCCAGAAAAGAGCCTGCCAGAGCCCCCCATGAGATACCCATGAGCTGGGCAATAAACGTCGGTGGGTCTAACGCTATCACAACCGAAATAATAATAAAGAAAGCCAGTAATATGCGCATCCAGATAAGCTGTTTCTTCTCATCCATATTTTTCACAAACAACGGTTTGATGAAATCAAGCGTAAGCGTCGAACTGGATGTCAAAACGAGACTGGATAACGTAGACATGGATGCCGACAACACTAAAACAATTACAATTCCTATAAGCAAATCCGGCAAAACGGAGAGCATCGTAGGTATAATCGTATCGTAAGGAACTTTGCCATCGGCTCCGGCAGTTACCCCCGTCAGCTGGCCGAAGCCGCCGAGAAAATAGCAGCCGCCGGATATAACAATGGCAAAGAGCGTGGAAATAATTGTTCCTGTTTTGATCGCCTTTTCATCTTTAATTGCATAAAACTTCTGTACCATTTGCGGCAGCCCCCACGTACCGAGCGAAGTCAGTATAACGACGCTTAACAGTCCCATCGGGTCGGGGCCGAAGAACGACGTATATGCCCCCGGCATAACATCACTCGGAATCGCCGCCAGCTTTTTAATCGCCGCCATAAAGCCGCCATGACCGCTCAATACCGCGCCGATTACCGCCATGATTCCAATGAGCATAATAATGCCCTGAATAAAATCGTTGAGCGCAGTCGCCATATAACCGCCGACAATTACATAAATTCCCGTCAATACAGCCATAGCGATTACACAGATTCTAAAGTCAATATGAAATACTTCTTCAAACAAATTAGACAACCCGCTGTACACGGAAGCCGTATACGGAATCAAAAAGATAAATGCTATCACAGACGCCGCCACGCACATCGGCCTGCTTCCATAACGCTTGCCAAAAAAGTCCGGCATGGTCACCGAATGCAAGTGCTTTGTCATAATGCGGGTTCTTCTTCCCAAAATAACCCATGCAAGCAGGGAACCGATTATCGCATTTCCGATTCCAATCCACGTTGACGCCAGACCGAAACGATAACCAAACTGTCCGGCATAGCCGATAAATACAACCGCCGAAAAATAGGAAGTTCCATACGCAAACGCCGTCAGCCACGGCCCGACGGAACGCCCTCCCAGCACGAAGCCGTTGACATCGGTTGCTTTTTTCCGCGAATAGATACCTATTCCAATCATTACTGTAAAAAAGATAATAAGTAAGACAATTTTAACTGCCATTTTTCTATGTACTCCTCTCCTGTCTCTTTCACTCCTCAATTGAAGTTTTTTATTAAAAAATAACCGTATGCAACAATGTGCATACGGTTATATTGTACCATATAGTAGTCTTTACTGTAAAGATTTATCTATCGTACCTGACCTATCTGTCAAACTACTCAGCAAGCCTCAAATATCCATTTCTGACAACTATTCGCATAATATGTCCACTGGCACACATTAGCTCCGTCGTAAGTTCCGAAATTGTAAACATCCAGCGCTTTCTTGTCTGCTGATACTTTGGTTACAATACCATAAACATTGTTCGCATCCGTCCTGACTGCCTTAAATTTCTGTGCGTCTGCATTGTTTGCTGAATAGGTCTGGATGTTGGTTCCGTCATTATTCGCCCCATACTGAACATCCAACATACATCCGTTTCCATTCTTCAAGGTAAAATAGCCGTTTCCTGTATTTGTGAGATACCATTTCTGCCCTCTCACACCGGTGCCGGTGCCTATCTCTACATTGACACTGTTTCCGCCCATATTATTTTTTACCTGCAAATACTTCTGGGCATTAATATTCTTAATATAATACCAGCCGTCTCTGAGAGTAGAGGAATTGTTATTGCTTGAAGACGGCAGTCTTCCTCCCTGCAGATAACCGCTGTCAGTATATGCCTGAAGAACACTGTAATATGCCGATTTCGGTACGCTCAGTCGGGAAAACAACAGAGGTTTCTCTCCTCTAATCCAAGTGACGTCATCCGCCAATCCCCAAAAAGTAAGTCCGGTAATCTTTCCGCCTGCTTTTTTAATCCTCAATACATTTTTCATTAAATCATACAGATAGTTAGCTAAATCCGTATCAGATTTATTCGTCGCATCTAACTCCGTTATCTGCACCTCAAAACCAGCGTTGACAAAAGCTTGTAACGCCTGCGTATAATACGAAACGCTCGGATATGTTGTTGAAAGGTGCGACTGCATTCCAACACCGTTACAAATCTTACCGTTAGAATTAATATAGTTAATCATTGTAATAATATCATTTACCACCATATAGGTGTTAAAATCATTATAGAATAAGCTGACTTTATCTGTCAGTTTAAAATAGCTGATACAATCATGTGCGTATTGGAAAGCCCGTTTTACAAAGGCAGGCTTATTGCCACACTTGCCATATATATATTCCCAACCGGATGGTGTCGCATGAAGATATTCATTTACGACATCCCACGCATACACGCAGCTTCCGTACTTGCTTGTGTACACGTGATTCATAACCGTTTTAATATAATACTCCATCCGTTTATTCATCTGATCCTGTGAAACATAACCGTATTTGGTCGAATATCCTACGCGGAAAAACCAATCCGGCGTCTGGCTGTGCCAGATTAACGTATGGGCGCGAACGCCAATCCCATTTTCATAACAAATTTTTAATACCTTGTCTACCGTGTCAAAATTAATCTTCGGTACATATGTTTCTGTAAAGCCTCCCGGAAGATAATACCCCAGCTTCCTTGCGGCATCCTGAGTAAATAAGGATGGCGTTCTCCCCAATAACGCATCCGGCTTCATCTCATTTTCTAATGTAATACTGTTGTACTGCGACTTAATGTGCGCTAATGTGTTTGCATTCTGCAATTGATTAAGCGTCACACAGTTACCCGATTTCCCCAAAAGAGCGCCATACGTGTTCAATAAATTGTTGGACGCCGCTTTTGTCTTTGCACTGGGTACGAGTACCGTCCCCACCATCAATACACACAGCAGTATACTGCATACTGCACGGTAAACCCTGTTTTTGCTCATTTCGCAATAACCTCCTTTAATTTAGTGCTTTCATTATAGAAAATAACGGCAAAAGCAAAAATGGATAAATCAATCATTTAGCTAAACTTTTACATCTTTTTATGCATTTTGTTGATTTTACATAAATTGATTGTGATTATTTTGTGCATTTTGCCATATACCTTTATAAATAAAAAATACGTCTTGCTGTTTGACCGCAAAACGTATTTTTTATCAGCTATTTATTTTCTGCCACTTCCAAGCGAATCAGTGATTTGCGAAGCGCTAATTCCGCACGGGACATATTAATATTTGCATCTGAACTTTTCAGACGCCGCTCTGCTCTCGCTCTGGCTTCCTGCGCACGGTTTGTATCAATTTCTTCCGGCCACTCGCAGGACTGCGCCAGAACAGTCACCTTTTCCTGCGTTATTTCCATAAACCCTTCGAGAACGGCGGCCTGTTTAAGCTGGCTGCCCGTTTCGGTTATCGTCATAACTCCCGGAGCTATGATTGTTGTCAATGGAATATGGTCTGCATAAATTCCGATTTCTCCCTCGGTCGTAGTCAGTTCCAGCATCTCGACATCGCCGGAATAGAAAATGCGTTCCGGTGAGATGACTTCCAGACGGAATTTCTTTAAATCAGCCATGCTATATCACGCCCTTTCTCACTTACTCTCTTTGTAACGTGCTACAACATCATCAATACTGCCTGCATTGAGGAAGTGACCTTCCGGAATCTCATCATGCTGTCCGTCGAGAATTTCTTTGAAGCCCTGAATGGTATCCGCAAGCTGCACATATTTACCCGGCATACCGGTAAACTGCTCCGCTACGTTAAATGGCTGCGACAAAAATCTCTGCACTTTACGGGCGCGGTTGACAAGCATTTTCTCATCCTCAGACAACTCATCCATACCGAGAATCGCAATGATATCCTGCAATTCCTTATAGCGCTGCAAAATCTCCTGTACGCCGCGGGCAACTTTATAGTGTTCTTCTCCGAGAACACGCGGGTCTAACATACGCGATGTGGACGCCAGCGGGTCTACTGCCGGATAAATACCAAGCTCGGCAATTGAACGCTCCAAAACCGTCGTCGCGTCCAAGTGGGCAAACGTCGTCGCCGGAGCAGGGTCTGTCAAGTCATCCGCCGGCACATAAACGGCCTGCACGGAAGTAATCGAACCATTTTTTGTGGAAGTGATACGCTCCTGCAGCGCACCCATCTCTGTCTGCAAAGTCGGCTGATATCCTACCGCACTCGGCATACGCCCGAGCAGCGCGGACACTTCCGAACCGGCCTGCGTAAAACGGAAAATATTATCAATGAAAAGGAGCACATCCTTTCCGCCTTTATCACGAAAATACTCCGCCATCGTAAGTCCGGTCAGACCGACGCGCATACGCGCTCCCGGCGGCTCATTCATCTGTCCGAACACCATCGTTGTCTTATCAATAACACCGGACTCTATCATTTCATAATACAAATCATTACCCTCACGGGTACGCTCGCCTACGCCGGTAAATACGGAATAGCCGCCGTGCTCGGTTGCAATGTTTGTAATCAGCTCCTGAATGAGTACGGTCTTTCCTACGCCGGCTCCTCCAAAGAGTCCAATCTTTCCACCTTTCTGGTAAGGGCACAAAAGGTCGATTACTTTAATACCGGTTTCCAGAATCTCGGATTCGGTTGACTGCTCCTCAAACGCCGGCGCCTTTCTGTGAATCGGGTCATATTCTTTTACTGCCGGCGGCTCTTTTTCATCAATCGGTTCACCGAGCACATTAAACATACGGCCCAATGTCTCTTCTCCTACCGGCACTTTAATTGAAGAACCGGTCGCCTCTGCTTCCATACCGCGCACGAGACCATCCGTTGGCCCCATGGCAATACAACGAACGGTATCATCACCCAAATGCTGTGCTACCTCGACAACCAATTTCCCACCTCCGTCGGTAGCGATATTGATTGCTTCGTTGATTTCCGGAAGATTGCCGTCACTGAATTTGATATCCAAGACAGCGCCGACAATCTGAGTAATAACGCCGGAACTTGTATTACTATTCTCTGCCATTTTCTACCTCCATTCTAACTGATTGCTGACGCACCAGCCACAATCTCTGTCAATTCCTGAGTAATCGCCGCCTGACGGGCGCGATTGTACTGCAGACCCAGAGTGTCTATCATTTCCTCCGCATTGCTGGTAGCAGAATCCATCGCCTGCATACGAGCGCCGTTTTCACTCGCTACTGCCTCTGTCAGTGCCCCGAAAATCAAGCTGTTCATATACAAAGGAATGATATATCCCAGAGTTTCTTCCTCCTCTGGCTCATAATTCATAATAGCCACCGGCCCCTGTGTCTTTTCCTGCTCTTCTTCCTGACTTTCCCCGTCGTCCGCAGAGAACGGAAGAACTTTTATCAAAGTCGGAACCTGTGTCACTGTATTTTTAAATACTGTATATGCCAGATATACTTCGTCAATCTCGCCGCTTTCCAAATCCGCCATAATCGTCTTACCAATCGCAACCGCATCGCTGAACATCGGATGGTTCATTACCTCCGAATAGTCTCCTTTGCAGGTAAACCCCTGACGCTGCAGACTTTCCATACCTTTGCGTCCGAGCGGATAGATAATCGAATTTTCGCTGTCAAACTCCCCCTGGGTAATCAGCTTTACAACATTCGAATTGTATCCGCCTGCCAGACCACGGTTTGAAGTAATAACAATGATTCCCTTTTTGGCAGGCTCCCCACTCTCTTTTTCTTTGCGGAACAGACTGCCAGACGGAGACGAATGTGCCAGCATGCCGGAAACCGTCTCATACATTTTGTTAAAATATGGTTTGGATTGTTCGGCACGCCCTTTCGCCTTTTGCAACTTCACCGTGGAAACAAGCTTCATTGCCTTGGTAATCTGAGAAGTGCTCTGTATACTGGCTTTACGCCTTTTAATATCTCTCATTGAGGCCATATCATCACACCTCTCTATTATTGCTCGCTAACGAATTCTTTTTTAAATTCTTCAATTGCCTGAATCAATTTCTTTTCCGTATCTTCTGTTATTTCTTTCTCATCACGGATAGAGGCCGGAACTTCCGGATATTTCTCATCGACAAAGGCAAACAATCCTTTCTCAAAAGCCAGAATATCCTCTACCGGAATATCTAAAAGATACTGTTTTGTCGCCGCATAAATAATAATTACCTGATACCATACCGGCTGCGGAGCATACTGGTCCTGCTTGAGAATTTCACGGATACGCTCCCCTTGGTCTAACTGACGTCTCGTATCGGCGTCCAAATCAGAGCCAAACTGTGAAAACGCCGCCAGCTCGCGGTACTGCGCCAATTCAATACGGATTGGGCCGGCAATTTTCTTCATCGCCTTAATCTGTGCCGAACCACCAACACGGGATACGGAAAGTCCCGGATTCACGGCCGGACGGAAACCGGAATTAAACATCTCTGTTTCCAGATAAATCTGTCCGTCGGTAATGGAAATTACGTTCGTCGGAATATAGGCGGAAACATCTCCTGCCTGCGTTTCAATAATCGGAAGCGCCGTCAGGGAACCGCCTCCCAGTTTTTCCGAAAGCCGCGCCGCACGCTCCAGTAAGCGCGAATGCAGATAAAATACATCACCCGGAAAGGCTTCACGTCCCGGCGGTCTGCGGAGCAGCAGTGACAGCGTACGGTAAGCCGCCGCATGTTTCGTCAAATCATCATATATAATCAACACATCTTTGCCGCTCTCCATCCATTCCTCACCGATAGCACATCCTGCATATGGCGCGATATATTGAAGCGGCGCTAACTCGCTGGCAGTTGCCGTCACAACGGTGGAGTAATCCATAGCTCCGCTTTCCTCTAATGTTTTTACAATATTGGCAACGGTTGACGCTTTCTGTCCAATCGCCACATAGATACAGAGCACATTCTGGTCTTTCTGGTTGATAATCGTATCAATGGCAATCGCCGTCTTTCCTGTCTGACGGTCTCCGATAATTAACTCACGCTGTCCTCTGCCGATTGGCACCATAGAGTCAATTGCCTTAATTCCCGTCTGCAGCGGCGTATCTACCGATTTACGGGAAATAACGCCGGAAGCCACACGTTCAATCGGACGGATTTTATCCGTTTTAATCGGGCCCTTGCCGTCGATTGGCTGTCCCAGCGCATTTACCACGCGGCCCCGCATAGCGTCGCCAACCGGAACAGTAGCTACCCGCCCCGTAGTTTTTACTATATCGCCTTCGTTGATATTTGCTGCATCACCTAAAAGTACCGCACCGACATTGTCTTCTTCTAAGTTCATGACCATGCCATATACTTCGTGCGGAAACTCCAACAGCTCCCCCTGCATCGCTTTTTCCAAGCCATGAACACGGGCAATACCATCGGCAACCTGAATTACAGTTCCAACATTAGCAACCTCAAATTCGGTACTGTATTTCCTAATCTCATCTTTAATCACTGAGCTGATTTCTTCAGGTCTCAAATTCATGTATTAGCGCACCTTCTTTCTATAGCTTTACCTTATACAATTGTCTTGACAAGATATCCATTTTCGTGCGGATACTGTTATCAAGCACACGGTCTCCGATTCGAATGACAATTCCGCCAAGCAGGCTGTCGTCCAGTTCATAGTGCATCTCCAAACTTTCATAATCGGAAACCTCGAGAAGTTTCTTCTCAATCTGCTCTTTCTGAGCATCTGACAATGGCATCGGTGTCGATACTTTAACAACACCGATTCTCATAAATTCTTTTGCTTTCTCATCGAAATAATCCAAAATGGAAAGAATCTCCCCGATTCGTCCCTTTTGTATCAGTACGTGCAAAAATCCCATACTATCATCCGATAGTCTCTCTTTAAAAATTCTCTCTATGACAGCTATTCTTTTTTCCTGCGTCATCTCCGGATGGCAAAGCAATGATACAAAATCCGCATTTTCCTTTATCGTATCACGGATTATTTTCACTTCATTCCAAATAACATCCAGCTTTTCTTGCTCTGTCGCAAGAGAGAACAAAGCATCTCCATATACCTTTGAAACTAATTTTGCCATGTCTCTTCACCCATTTCTTTCAAGGTCTCATCAATGAGTCCGGCCTGTGTTGCTTCATCCATTGAATTCGACACAAACTTACCGGCCATAAGAGAAGCTACCTGAACCATCTCCTGCTTCATCTCATCGCGAACCTTATCTTTCTCTAGAGCCACTTCTCTCTCTGCACGGGCAACAATTCGATGTGCCTCATCACCAGCCTCATTCACAATCTCATTGGCGCGAGTCTTCGCTTTCTGTCTGGCTTCTGCCAACAGTTCTGCCGACTCATCTTCCACCTTAGCCAAACGGGCATCATACTCTTCTTTCATACCGAGAGCATCTTTCTTTGCCGCCGCCGCCTCATTCAACTGATCCTGAATAAATTTCTTCCTCTTCTCTATCATCTGTCTTGCCGGATTAAAGAGAAGATAGGATAACAGGATAAACAATGCCAGCATAGCCACCAAGGTGATACAGGTGTCCAAGATTAGTTGCGGATCTAGCCCAAACAATCTGTCTTGCACTTACAATCCCTCCTTTCTCTTATTTTACGGATGGATTGTACATTAACCAAGTGGTTTTACGAACAATAAAATCATTGCTACGACCAAACCATACAGACCTGTAGTCTCGGCAACCGCCTGACCAAGAAGCATCGTTGACATTACCTCGCCACGTGCGCCCGGATTACGTCCAACTGCGCTGGCGCCATAACCTGCCGCAATACCCTGTCCTACACCAGGACCGATACCGGCGATAACTGCCAATCCTGCTCCAATTGCTGATGCTGCATGAATCAAATCTGCTCCTGTAATACCATTCATAATATTTCCTCACTTTCTGCGCGATTGCGCGCGTTGCATTTTTTAGTCTTCTATATCAGCGGCATTCGCAATGAATACCATTGTTAGCATGGCGAACACATACGCCTGCAGCGCTCCGGCAAATACATCCAAATAGGCATGTAATGCTGCCGGCCAGATCCACAAAATAAACTTCGGCAAAAGCCCGTAGATCAATGCCATCATCATAGTTCCTGACAAAATGTTGGCAAAAAGACGCAGCGACAACGATACCGGTGTCGCGAATTCACTTATTACGTTAATCGGAAAGAACAGGAAAAATGGTTCAAATAAACCTTTGAGCCGTCCCCATTTCTGCCATTTGATACCTTGATATTGTATCATCGTAAAGGTAATCAAACCGAGTGGTAACGTAATACCATAATCAGCGGTCGGCGGTCGCAAACCAAAAAGTCCGGATAAGTTACAGACAATCAAAAACATAAATACTACGCCGACATAATTGCGAAATTTAGGTGCCAGCTTTTTGCCCATATTACTCACAACCAAGTTATCCAAGGTTTCCACCATTAGTTCAATAACATTAAGAAACCCGGTCGGTGCTTTCGTCGGATCAGCCTTTGCTATTATACGATTAGCGACAATGGCAAAAGCAATTAGTACGACCATAACAATAGCCAGACATACATGAGTTGTCGTAATGTATACTTCGACGCCGCCAATGTGAATCGGCCAATACCCATGCACATAAAAATCTACTCCTTCCACGCCCTCACTCTCCTTTCCTTTAAAATTTATAACAACCAGTCTCACCTGTTTATAGGCGGTGAGTCTGTTTTATTACCTCGGGTTCTTATCTTCTCCATCCACGGTACCATAAGCGCTGCAATCTTGCGCGCCAATAAACCTGCCAGTACAGTATAAGGAGAAATCCAATCTGCCAAAAAGAAAGCGGCAAACAAAACAACAATTTCAACTGCGCTCCGAACCATCCCCATTACCCGGGAATGATTGACCGCCTGTTTTTCCGGAAAATCAAGCTCGACATCAATACTATGATACAGATGGAGCATCATCGCACTTGCCGTCAGACTTCCGACCAGCTCCCCCAGCACATATGCCAATGGATTTGAAACTACAAACACGCCAGATAATATAACAATGATGGCAATCAGCCAAATACCAATCAGCACTTCTACTAAACTAATCCGGGCTATCTTCATTTGCACTCTCCTTCTTTTTCTTTCCTCCCGGATGATATACCCCGGTCAGAACAAGCATACTGCGAAGAGAGGCAAGGATTCCTACGAACATCATAATTACCATCCAGTAACTGGTATGGAAAAGCCTATCTATATAGTATCCAATTCCGATACTGACTGCCATACATATCATCATCGCCAGACCAATCTGAAGAATCATGGAAAAGGCATGTACTACCTCTCTGCGGTTTTTCTCTTCATCCCTCTTTTTCATAGGCCGGTCGCTCCTCACATTTCTTTTGCCCTTTTTACACAGGCTCTCTGCCCTTCTATCACAGCGCTGCGAAGACCTTTCTCTTCCAACACCCGGACAGCTTCTATCGTCGTACCCCCCGGCGAACAAACCATGTCTTTTAATTCACCCGGGTGCTTTCCTGTTTCCAATATCATTTTAGCGCTTCCCAACACGCTCTGCGCAGCTAACTGATACGCCTGCGCCCGCGGCATTCCATCCGCAACTGCCGCATCTGCCATCGCTTCAATAAACATAAAAACATAGGCCGGTGAGCTTCCGCTCACTCCGGTGACAGTTTCCATCATGCTTTCCTGTACGACAGCCACAACTCCAAAACTTTCAAATAGCGCAACTGCCTGCTCTCTATCACTCTCTTCTATCTGTTGATTCAAACATATCCCCGTAGCTCCCTCCAGTACAAGAGCCGGTGTATTCGGCATAGCCCTTACTAACCGAATAGTTTTTCCAAACATTCTCTCAATATTCTCAATGCTCTGTCCGGCTGCGATGGAGATAATTAATGCATCCTTTTTAATATCTGGCGTTATCTGCGCTATTACTTCTTCCATCTGGAACGGCTTAACAGCCAGTATCAATATATCCGATTCGGCAGCTACTTTTTTATTGTCCGTTGATATCTGGACGCCAAATTCGCACTGAATTTGCTGCAATGCCGCCTCGTTTCTCCGGGACACCAAAATGTCTTTTCTGTCGTATATGCCCTTTGCCAAAATGCCTTTCAACATCGCCTGAGCCATATTTCCACAACCAATAAATCCTAACATAGTGCGCCTCCGTCTTTTTTGTTAATCCTCTTCAATCAAACCTACCCGGCGTACATGTCTGTCTACACCAGAAAATTCCGTATCTAAAAAGGTATCTACGATTTTCTCTGCCAGTCCGGCGCCGATGACTCTGGCGCCAAGCGCTAAAATATTGGCGTCGTTATGTAAACGTGTTGCTTCCGCACTAAAACAATCGCCGCAAACTGCCGCACGAATCCCTTTTACTTTATTTGCCGCAATCGAGATTCCGATTCCCGTTCCACAAATAAGTATTCCCTTATCACATTCACCATCCACAATAGCATGGGCAACCTTTTTCCCATAAATCGGATAATCTACCGGTTCGGTACTGTTGGAACAACCATAGTCCTTATATTCCAAACCACGTTTCTCCAAATGTTTCTTAATCAGTTCTTTCAGCTCATAACCCGCTGTATCGCTTCCTAATGCTATCATTTCCGCATACCTCCTACTTCGTCAACTCCACTGCAATTTTTTCTTCACTTTATACAATAAATCCTTAATCTCATTATAACTTTCTTCATAAGCCTCTTCGTCACCGCTGTACGGGTCCCGCACATCCGGCTCCAAAGCCTCTCCCTCTTCTTCCTCTTCCGCAAACTCCTTGAGCGTGTACACGTGGGAAGATAATCCATAATCTTCGATTAGTTTAACTTTCTCCGTAAAGTTCATCGTCAGAATAAGCGTCTGCTCATCTGCCAGATTGGCGGTAAATTCTTCCGACACCTGCTCCTCACAGGGAATTGCGTGGTTCATTAGTAAGTCCGTCACTTTCATATTGCGCGGCTCCGGAAACAATACTACCAATCCTCTGGAACAAATTTCTTTTGACTTATCCATCAAAATACTCTTCATAATCCACTCCGCCATCGGACTAAGTATAACATTTTCCTTGCACACAAATATGATTTTACTATATTCTGTCATGCAATCTCCTCCAATCATTCCCGCGAAAGATATATGATATGCTGCCCGGCCGCTTTCATAAGCCGGTTCATAATCGCCTCTCCTTTATCTTCCTGCGAAAAACTCTCCGAAAGGATTACTTCCACTCCCTTGTGGTCAAACAACCGGAGCGCACTATACAACCCCTGCTCGATTGTTCCGGCATTTCGTGACCCTACGGACACAACTTGTCCATGCGTATAACTGTCTGCAGTTTCCTCGGAAGCCAATATGCCAACCTGCGCGGCAGGGTATTCTCTTGCCCTATCATTTATTTGCTTTACTACAACATCCAATTCTCCATCAAACACTGTCATCTTCGCCCGCGGTGCATAATGGCGGTATTTCATTCCGGGGGCCTTTGGTTTCCTGTCTGAATCCGCCGCAAATAACCCCGCGTCCATCCTCACCTCACCGGCCACCTGCTGAAGCATGTCCTTTGTAATGTGCCCCGGCCGGAGTATCATGGGAACGTCTTCCGTCAAATCAACAATCGTAGATTCCACGCCTATGTTGACGGCGCCTCCATCAATTATCATCTCAATCCTGCCGTCCAAATCTTCTCTGACGTGGGCGGCTGTCGTCGGACTCGGTCTCCCAGACGTGTTGGCGCTCGGTGCAGCGATTGGAACACCCGCCGCCTCAATCAACATTCGCGCCGCCTCATGGCTTGGCATCCGCACCGCCACCGTCTCAAGCCCTCCGGTAATTTCATGGGGCACACATTTATTTTTATGAAAAATCAATGTCATCGGCCCCGGCCAAAAAGCTTTCATTAAAGGATATGCCACATCGGGAATCCGCTCTGCAATCATCGGTAATTGCTCACTTTTACTGATGTGTAAAATCAGGGGATTGTCGCTTGGGCGTCCTTTCGCTTCATATATCTTCTTCGCCGCTTCCGGACAAAGTCCGCTGCCCCCCAAACCATAGACAGTTTCCGTCGGAAAAGCAACCAGCCCATGCTGTTTCAAAATCTTCGCCGCACGCTGTAAATCCTGCGGTCGATATCCTTTTTCACAATCCCAGCAAATGTATTCCGTCACCATGGCAAAATTCCTTCTGTACATTTTTATATTACGAAAGTATCATACCATATATTGGTTATTTGTACAAGAAATTTTCTATGCCCTCCGGCTTTAGTCTATCATCAAACCTGTATCTCAAAAATCTTTCTCCCGCTCTCTTCCTGCGGCAGCCATCCGCTATAATAAGATTTCTCCTGCAAAAAGGAAAAACTAACAAGATACCCCTTGTCAGCACTGCGGTAATCCAGATAACGCTCTAATTGCTTTATCCCCTCTTCACGATACTTCTCACCATGCCATAGTTTTAATTCGATAATATGCTCCTCGCCGCCATATGATATGACAACATCCATACGTGTACTGTTCCTCGTTTCAGGTTCCACATAGTAATGCCCTGTTCCATTAATAATTGGTTTGATAAAGCACAGAAACAATAATCTCCCCTGCCGCTCCGTAAACTTTTCATCTTCTTTTCTGTATTCCGCTTTCATAACCTCCTGAAACTTTAGCAGAATTTGGGGCATGTCCAACCTGCCATTCTGCACAAAATGGCTGTTTTCCACGCGAAGCCTTGTATCATCCCTGCTTTTTTTGCTCAGCATATGATTATACAAATACGTCTCAAAAATAACATTTGAAATTGCAACACAGTGCTCTCTTTTTACAAAAATGCCAAAAACACATCCTAAATCAATCGCTGAATCGGTCGCCACAAAAGAAAACCGGCTTCCCTCTAACAGAATCTGCCGGAGCATTTTTTGTAATTCCGGATAATTTTCCACATTCTTAATCAAATCATCAAACAATGTGCTGTCCATCTGCAGCAGAGCATTGACTGCATTTTTAACATACTCGGAAGTCCATATCCTGCCGCCCTCTTCGTCAATCCATTTGCATATACGACTGACAAGAAAAGGGTAGCCATTTGTATAAAAATAGATATCCCTGCTCATCCCATTTACATCCATTCCCGTATGACAATCCTGCTCATATTCCCTGAGCATGGAAGCAATTTCATCAGATGAAAAACTCATATCCACACTAAAATCGGAAGCAATATTCCACGGACTATTATATCTCCTCTCATCATTCGGACGCAGTTTCAATTTGAGGTTTTTAATATCATAGACGCCTGCCAAAACCACACTCTTAAAAGTGGTATCCCTGCTCTCCTGCCGAAACAGATATTTATTGCGGAGCATTCCAAGAAAATTGAGGAAAATCTGATTATCGGAACTTTTATCCACCTCATCAATAAGCAGGATTATACCCTGCTTATCATTCCGGCACAACTTGGTAATTTTTTCACTGAGATAATCCAACGCATCATCACACTGCTCACCCGAATAGTCCGCCAGATTGCTCCACTCCCGTAGCAATGTTTCCGGTTTCTCCAGAAAGATAAGTTCCCGCTCCACTTTCTTCACAAAAAACCGCATAAAACCCTCATCGCTTCTAAAGGCATTTTCCCCCGCCCCCTCGAAACTCATACGGAGTACAGTATACTTTCCCCGCAGTTTTCTGTCAATCTGGTACAGAGTCGTCGTCTTGCCATACTGCCTTGCACGATTAATCGTAAAATATTCCTCGTTTTCTATCATGCCAATAATCTGTGACAGCTTATCAGAAATATCCACCATATAATGTTTTTCAGGAATACACGTTCCCGTGACATTAAATTTCTTCATAAACAAAGCCTCTTCTTTTTCATTCTAATCCCCATAAAGTCAAAACTGTATTCAGTATAGCTTATTTCATACACTCTGTAAAGTCACTGTCAGACGATAAATGCCGCCAATTATCTGCGAATTATTTGTACAAGAAATTTTCTATGCCCTCGCATATTCCGTGAGCCATCTTCTTCTGATAGGACGAATCGAGCAACAGCGCTTCCTCCTGCGGATTTGATAAAAACCCGCATTCAACAATGACTAACGGGCACTGTACCTTGCGAAGCATGTAGTAGCTGTCATTTGCTTTTTCCACCCGACGGTTCCCGTCGCCAACCGCTTCCCGTACCGATTGCTGGATTGCCGCGGCCAATGTTTTCCCCTCTGTTGAAGCCGCATGATAAAACACCTGCGCCCCCTTTGTTCCGGCAGAAAAACTATTCTGGTGAATGCTCACGGACAGGCGGGGGGATTTTTCTTCGATAAACGCCACCCGATTTTTCATATCGGTCAGCTTTTTCGATTTCTCATTGCCCGTACAGAGCGCTGAATCCTCTTCCCTCGTCATATACACCGTATATCCCGATGTTTCCAATTCCGTCTTCACCAGCTTGGCAATGGCGAGATTGATATCCTTTTCGAGAGAATTGGCAACGCCGACTTTACCGGGGTCAAAGCCTCCGTGTCCAGGGTCTATGACTATCGTTTCCTTGCTCCCTGCCTTTGTCATGTGCAGCGTCTCCATGCGCTGCTGCTTCTGGGCATAAAAATAAAAGATAGCAGCAAGCGTACACACTACGCCAAGCGCTGCCATCTTATATGGATTTTTCCGCAAAATACCACTTCCCTCACGGTCTCTTCCCTATTATTTTATGTGGATAACGGACATTGTAGTACAACAAATGTCAAGTCTCTCGTTGTTACTATTTTGTCTTCGACAGCGGGAATTGTTCCTGAATCATACTCCACGTAACCGCTCTCTCAAAACCTAATTTCCAGAAAGCTACGCCCGCACAATTGTTCTTCTTCACCACCTGCAATTTCTTTTTCAAAGATGTTTCCTCTTCCATCCATATTTTGCACGTGGCGCCTCCCGATTTGTACTGCGCGTAATACTGTCCGGTCGCCTCATCCCACTTCGGGGAGGCATTATTCGCACGGACAATGTTTTCGGCTCCGCTCATGCTATATGGTTCCGATTTTGGTTTCTGTCCTTTCACTTCTTTCCACAGACGTGTGTAAAACGGCAACGCGGTTATCATCCTCTCCGCCGGAACTTTGGCAAGTACATTTTTTACGCCTCTTTCCACAAACGGCAGGGAAGAAACGGAACCACTCTCGTCATCTCCCGAATAATGCTCATCATACGCCATCAATATAACATAATCGACAATGCGTCCCTGCTCCTGCAAATCGTAAAACGCATTATAGTTTTCCGGTGAATAATTATCGACCGAGACAAGCAAATCGTTGGCGTGGCACTTTAAGGTGAGCTCCCGCAAAAATTGCAAATAGGCCGCCGCATTGTCTTTGGTGACCTTTTCAAAGTCAACGTTAATACCATCCAAATCGTGCTGAATGGCCGACGCCACCAGATTATTAATAAGCTTCGTGCGAATCGATGTCACACCAAGCACTTTGCTCAGTTTTAACCCCTGTTTAAAATCGTTGATAAGCCCCCATACACGAAGACCTTTCGCGTGCGCCTGCGACACATAGGAGGCATTGGCAAGAGAGGTAAAATTACCAGAATTGTCACTGAGAGCATACCATGTCGGACTGAGTACATTGAGTCCTTTTGTCTGTTCAATGGAACTAGGCAAAACGGCGCTGCTCGTACTGTTCATCACCTGATGCCATCCAAGACAAACGGTCTCTCCGGCAGAAAGCTGCGTAAAACTCTCCGGCGTCTTCTTGAATTTCCAAGACTCTTCCGTCCTTTTCTCCACGCGGTCTAACGGTATATATCCCGTCACGCCGTCTTCCGTGCGAACTGCCATATATTCGTTTTCCTGTTTTACTTTCTTTTCCACAAAAACACGGCCGCCCTCCGGCACTTCCGTCAAATATGCGTATTTCTTCCCCGGGCCGGTTCTCACGCGCGTATCGCTGTTGAGAACGGCAAATGTATATTTTGCCTCGCGGTCTGACATTATTACAAGGCGGGAAGGATTTTTATATTCTTTATAATAGCAGGAGGCATGCTCTTTTATAAAAGAAAATGAAATATAGAATTGCTGTGAATCAATTTTCAGTACCGGCTGGCCGACTGGATGGGACTGCCTGCCAATCATATACTCCTTTGCATCCGCTTTGGCAATAATTACGTTGTCACTCGTTGCATAACACAATTTCTTTTCCACGGTATCAACGTAAAGACGCTTATCCATGTAAACAGCGGCAATATCAGCGGGAATATAAATGCCGTTATCTATCTTTTTGGCACGTTCCTCCAGCAATTTGTCATCAATAACTAACGCTACTTCTTCTTTTTTCAGCTTAAAAAGAGAATTTAAGTCCTTTTGTTCACTGCTCGGAGCAGAATATTTATATATCAAAATCACTCCCAATAAAACAATGGTAAAAATAACTGCCGCAGCCCCTACAATAACTACAGTGCTTTTGGTTTTATTTTTCATCGTTTGTCCCCTCCTTGCATCTACCGCTTGACTGTATTTTTGTATCAATATCCCGTACATCAGGCCAATAGCATGAACCTGTTATTGTTATTATAGTATAGAACATATCCTGTTTCAAGTGAAACTGTTTTGTTTGCGTATCCGTGATTTTATCTGCAGAACTCTTATTTAATCATTATTGTTATCAACAACTTTCAAAAACTTTCCCTGCCACACAATGCCCCATTCTTCTGTCTTTGAAATTTACTGCGCATTTACATGCACATCCAGTTGGTTAAACGGGATGACAATTCCCCTCTCGTCAAATCTCTCTTTTATCTCTTCCAGCATTCGGAAGCGCGTCGGCCAGTAATCATCCGGCGACACCCACATACGAACCGTCATAATGACCGCGCTCTCTGCCAAATCTGATACAACCACATCAATGGGCATATCTTCCAGACGGGTTTCCTGCAAATCAACAACCTCATACAGCACCTCTTTTACTCCTTTAATGGAAGCGTCATACCCAACTCCTACATGAATGTCAACGCGCCGCTTGTCTTCACGCGTCACGTTAATGATATTGGCGTCTGCCAATTTACCATTCGGCAAAATGACGGCGCGGTTGTCAATCGTTGTAAGCGTCGTATAGACGACGTCAATTTTTTGCACATTGCCCTCTGCCTCACCTGCTATGATGTAGTCGCCCACACGAAACGGCTTCATAACCAAAATGAGGACACCACCGGCAAAATTCGCCAGACTGCCCTGCAAAGCAAGTCCGATGGCAAGTCCTGCCGAGCCAACAATAGCGACAACCGAACTCGTCGCCACACCTAATATCTGTGCCACAATAACAATCAAAAGTAAATACAGTGCAATCTTGCAGGCCGAAAGAAAAAAGGAAATAACCCCTGTTTCCATCTCCCTTTTCTCCATAGATGACCTCATAATTTTAAGGAACTTTTTAATAATTTTAGTTCCCACAAAAAATACGAGGACAGCAATGACCAGCGATAGAAAATAGTGAAGCCAGTACGGAGCCGACCTCTGAATCAACGAAATAACCTTCTGCATACTATCCTCCATTCCGAAGCGGAGCGGAGGAAGCACGAGCAAAAAGCAGCGACGCTGTTTTTGCTCTGTGCATTAATACTATTTGTGGAGCTTCAACACAAATAGTGGATTGAAAAATAAGCTATCGAGCTTATTTTTCAATCTATCCTCCATTCCACTAAATTTATTTTTTACCCGAATCGTTTTTCTTCTTTTTCGTCACCGGCACTTTCGTGGCATTAAAAATCTGAACGGAAAGCGGCGCCAAACGGCACTCAATGGAATTTACCCGACCATCCCAACGCTTTCTTATGGATGTCTTTACACGCGGGTTGACAAAATTTCCGCCCCCGTATTCTTTGGCGTCGCTATTAAAGATTTCTTTATATTTTCCGGCAAACGGCACGCCGATACGAAACTTTTCATGTGCTACCGGAGTGAAATTGCAGACGACAAGCAGTGTCTCCTCTTTGCACTTGCGCACAAAGGCAATCACACTGTTATCGGCGTCCAGCGTACTAATCCACTCAAAACCGGCCGGCCGCGAATCATCGGCATACATAGCTGGATGAGCCAGATAGAAAGCATTTAATACGCTCACATATTGGCGGAGTCTCTCATTATCCGACATCTCGTCTTCCACCGGTTCCAAAAGCTGCCAGTCCAGTTCTCTCTCCTCGCTCCATTCGCGTTCCTGACCAAATTCCTGTCCCATAAAGAGAAGTTTTTTGCCCGGATGCGCTGCCATATATCCATACGAGAGCCGCAGACCGGCAAACTTATCCTTTCTTGTGCCCGGCATCTTTGTATACATTGAGCCTTTCATATGCACAACCTCATCATGGCTGAGCACAAGAATAAACTCTTCCGAATATTGATAAATCATACTAAACGTAAGCATACCGTGACGCCCTTTGCGGAACAGCGGGTCAGTGCGGATGTACTCCAGATAATCATTCATCCACCCCATATTCCACTTCAAGTCAAAGCCGAGTCCGCCATCCTTTACCGGCGACGTTACCTGCGGCCATGCGGTAGATTCCTCCGCAATGGATAAGGAGCCGTCCCGGCGCGCATGAATCTTATCATTGAGCTGCTGGAGAAACTCAATTGCTTCCAGATTCTCGTTACCACCATAGATATTGGCAATCCATTGCCCATCTTCTTTCCCGTAATCCAAATAAAGCATTGATGCCACGGCGTCCATACGAATACCGTCAACATGATAGCGCTCCAGCCAGAACAAGGCGTTGGATGTGAGAAAATTTTTCACTTCGGGGCGGCCATAATGATAAATCAGTGTTCCCCAATGCGGATGTTCTCCCTGACGGGGGTCGAAATGTTCATAGAGACAGGTGCCATCGAAACGCGCCAATCCATGCTCGTCTTTTGGGAAATGCGCCGGCACCCAATCCAGAATTACGCCGATTCCCCGCTGGTGAAACATATCTATGAACGCCATAAAATCATCCGGCGTACCGTAACGGGAAGTCGGTGCAAAATACCCTGTCACCTGATATCCCCACGAGCCATCGTATGGATGTTCCATCACCGGCATAAGCTCTACATGCGTATACCCCATTTCATCGCAGTAATCACAAAGCATCGGCGCCAGTTCACGGTAGTTATAAAACAACTCGCCGTCTTCTGCGTCCGGCTTACGGAAAGAACTAAGCGAAACCTCATAAATCAGCATAGGCTCTTTTTTTACTTTCCAACGTTTGCGCGCCTCCATCCATTTCTTATCCTGCCACGAGTACTTTTCGATATCCCATACCACACTCGCTGTCGCCGGACGCTTTTCCGCATAGTTCGCATAAGGGTCTGCTTTCAGAACACGGCGTCCGTCCGCTCCCCATATTTGATACTTATAAAGGTCCCCCTGCGCCACGCCCGGAACAAACAATTCAAAAATACCTCCGTCTTCCATATATCGCATCGGGTGGCGGCAGGCATCCCATTCGTTAAAATCCCCAACAACGCTGACCGCTTTAGCCTCGGGAGCCCACACGGCAAAATAAGTACCCGCAACGCCGTCTATCGTCATCGGATGGGCGCCGAGTTTTTCATATATTGTTTCATGCACTCCATTGGAAAATTGGGAGATATCCATCGCATCTATCGGTGACTCAATCGCATAAATATCCACAATTTCTTTCTCGGTCTTTCCTTTCTTCACGATAAAGCGATAGGATGGGATTTTTTTCGCTGAAATGAGCACCGCGTAATAACCAGCCTCATCCATCAATTCCATCTTATATGTTTTCTTTGAATCCGTAAGTTTAACCGTTACCGAATCGGCATCCTGCTGAAACGTCGTTATCAATACATGTGAGGAATCTACCATCCTTGAACCCAAAACCGTCTCCGGTCTTTTACATTCCGCATATACAAGGGCCTCGACTTCCGGCCACTGAATCCAATCCTCAAGTTTTACTGCCATTATTTTTCCTCCTTCTCCATTTTACTCACAATCCTGACTCTCTTTTTATTCATTATACCATGGAATAATTTCTTCTCCCTCTTCCGTATACTTTGGCTCCTCTTTCGGCATATATTTTTTCATAATATGCTCCATCGGAAACGTATACACAAAACTTGCCAATGCCGGAGCAAAAAGGAAAATGATAATGATATTTGTAATCATGGCAACATAAATCAATACGGCCATCGCCACAACAATCGCAATCAACGAAAGCGTGTGCAGAAAATGCCGGAACGCACAGTAGAGGCTCAGCCGCAAAATCTGGCCAAGCTTCATGCTAAAGCGGGAAATAAACGGAAATACATAGCAACTGATACAGGAAATGAAAATAAGCATGGCAAAGTATACCCCTGCCAGATATCCCCCTTTCGCAGAAGCGGCGTCCGTTACCCCTACTAACTGCATATTGAATACTAACAATAAAGAGATTACCGCAATCAGCAGCCACACAACCGTTGACTGTGCAAAATTCATTTTGAAACTGCTCCAAAATTCTGTCCACACATAACTCCTATTGTGCCGAAGAACTTTAGCGCTCACATAATACAAAGAAGTAGTTGCCGCGCCAATCGTAACAACAGGAATGCAAAACACCAGATAGATTAGCGTAAGAACACCCATATCAAACAACTTGCTAAGCGCCCGCATTACACCGTTATCCGAATTAAAAAACTTCTCCATAGAATCCTCCATTCCGGAGCGTCACGCTCCCAAGAACCATTCGTTATCCGATTTCATGTATAAACAAGCCGCTTCTGAGTTTTGGCTCAAACCATGTAGATTTAGGAGGCATTAGAAGGTTTTGGTCTGCCACGTCAAACAACTCGGTAATCGATGTTGGAAACATAGAAAATGAAATCATCATGTCTTCCTGCGCCCGTTTTTCCAACTCAGATAATCCACGTATACCGCCAACAAAATCAATCCGCGCATCTGTCCGTGGGTCTCCGATACCTAAAATCGGGCCTAACAGGTAGTCTTGAAGTACTGAAACATCCAGACTGCCAACTGCATCTTTTCCCTCATATAAGGCAGGCACAGCCGTCAATCTGTACCATTGTTTCCCTACATACATCCCAAAAGTTCCCTTGCTCTCCGGCTTCACCGGCTTGTCCTCTCTCTCCAACCGGAAATGCTCCTGTACTTTTTGCAGAAAATCCTCTTCCGTCAAACCATTTAAGTCTTTGACCGTACGGTTATAATCCATAATCATTAACTGGTCATGCGGGAACAGGACAGAAAGAAAATAATTGTACTCCTCACTGCCGTTATGATGCGGATTTTCCTCCCGCCTTTTCAGACCTACCTTTACCGCGGAAGCGGCGCGGTGATGTCCGTCTGCAATATAAATGGAATCAACCCCCTGAAATGATTTTTTTATCTCTGTCACATCGGATTTATCCGCTATTTTCCAAACCTTATGCGTAATCCCATCAATCGCGGTAAAATCATAGAGCGGCTCCGTCTCCTGTATGCGGGCGACAATCTCATTAATTGTCTGCTGGGAGCGGTACGCCAAAAAAATAGGACCGGTCTGTGCTCCGCACGTATCCACATGCGTAATACGGTCTATCTCCTTATCTTCCCTTGTATTCTCATGCTTTTTTATCACGTTATTCACATAGTCATCCACTGCTGCACAAGCAACCAAACCCGTCTGGGAACGACCTCCCATGATTAACTCGTAAATATAGTATGCATCATCCGCATCCTTTTCATATATTCCGTCCTCAATATCCTTTTGCAATAATTCTTTTGCTCTCTCATATACTTCCGGCGCATAAGTATCTACCGAATCATCAAATCCCGTTTCCGCCCTGTCAATCTTTAAAAATGATAATGGCTCGCGCTGTACTTCTGCCTTTGCCTCCTGTCGGTTGTAAACATCGTAAGGTAACGCCGCCACCCGATGAGCGACGCTCTTCTCCGGCCGTATACACTGAAATGGTTTTATCGTTGCCATGCCTGTTCTGCCTCCAATCAAATATAAGGTTGTCCATAATTCTTTAACAGTATATCAGATAACTCGGTTATTATCAATATTTTCGGGCATACTAACGTTAAAAAGCTCCGGCTGGAACATGCGGAGTACGTTATCGGCGTAATGCGCTTTCACCCACAACGGAAAATTTCCCTAAAACATAAACAAAGGAGTGATTTGAAGTGAAGCGAAAATTCAAAAAACAAGCTGAGGACTTTATGAAATGCGGACTCATGGGCTGGGGCCTCGAGTGTCTCTGGACCGGATGTGGTTCGCTTTGTTCGGCAAAGGACAAAAAAATGACGTGCGCCACCTCTATGTGGATGTTCCCTATCTATGGTATGGCATCTGTCATGTCGCCGCTTTGCCATGCCATGGAGGGTAAAAATATAATGCTGCGCGGCTCCGTGTACACCGCCTGCATCTTTCTCACGGAATTAGGCACCGGAACCCTGCTCAAAAAGAAAGAGTGTTGCCCTTGGGATTATAGCGACGCCAAAGCCAATTACAAAGGAATCATCCGCTTCGACTATGCGCCGCTCTGGTTTATCGTCGGCTTGCTCTACGAAAAAGTACTGATGGGGCATAAAACGGCTGCTGAATAATGCGTTGGCTGGAAAACAAAAATGCCCTGAAAGACACTCATTTTTTTGCTCACAGACAAAAGAAACTATAAACCAATGGAACGTTTATAGTTTCTTCTTTACTTTCTATGTATTTTTCTTACATATATCCCGCAGACAGCACTTTTCACAGTTTGCCTTTCTGGCGGTACACACCTCACGTCCGTGATGGACTAGACGATGGCAGAAATCACTTCCTTTTTCCGCAGGTATGATTTTCCAGAGCGCCATCTCCACTTTTTTCGGCTCGCGAATATTATCGACGAGACCCATGCGGTTTACGAGACGAATGCAATGCGTGTCCGTCACAATCGCCGGTTTGCCAAAAACGTCACCCATAATCAAATTGGCGCTCTTCCGCCCTACGCCGGGCAGTTTCAACAAGGCATCAAAATCATCCGGCACCTTTCCATCGTATTCCTGCACAAGCACAGTCATACATTTATGTATATCTCTGGCCTTACTGCGACCCAATCCGCATGGCTTGACAATCTCTTCAATCGCCTCCGGCGTCGCGTCCGCCAACGCCTGCGGACTCGGATAGCGCGCATACAATTCCCGCACAACAACATTTACGCGGGCGTCCGTGCACTGCGCCGCCAGACGGACGCTGACTAACAGCTTCCACGCCTCGTCGTAGTCGAGCGTACAGTCAGCCAGCGGGTACTCCTGCTCCAATAAACGTATAATCTCTTCTGCCCGTTGTTTCTTCGTCATACTAATCCCCATTTCGCGTGATTTTTCAACCTAATCCTCATTTCACGTAATTTTTACACCGGTATCTCCTCAATAAAGTAGTCAATATATTCCCAAATTTCGTGTTTTCCCTCTTTGGTGACAGACGAAAAGGGAATGACGGGAGTTTCCGGAGCCAGCCCCAGTTCCCTGCGGATGGCGGCTATCTGCTTTTCTTTGGCGTGCCTGCTTATCTTATCCGCCTTAGTGGCAATAATAAGAGGGTTAAACCCTTTTTCAAATAGCATGCGGTACGTTTCCACATCTTTCTTCGCCGGCATATGACGGATGTCAATGAGCAAAAAGACAACGCGAAGCGCCTGAGAAGTTTCTATATACCGCTCAATCATTTTCATCCATTTAGCCGCGGTCTCCCGCGATATTTTGGCATAACCATACCCCGGCAAATCCACCATATAGCAGACGTCATTGATATGATAATAATTAATCGTCTGCGTCTTGCCCGGCTGCGATGAGATTCGCGCCATAGACTTACGGTTCCACAACGTATTCAGGAGGGAAGATTTCCCCACATTGGAACGCCCCCAAAAAGCCATTTCAATCTGTGTATGCTGCGGCAGCGTACTCGTAATTCCGCATACCGTTTCCAGCTCCAATGATTTTATCACCACGGCATATCACTTCCTTTTTAATCCACCAATGCCACTTTCAGAACATCCGCTATCTGGTCTGCATAGAAAATGGTTATTCCCTCTGTTATCTCTTCTTCTAACTCTTCCACATCCGGCCTGTTCTCTTTCGGGACGATTACTTTTTTCATTCCCGCAATCCGCGCCGCCAGTAATTTTTCTTTCAGACCTCCGATTGCCAGAACACGGCCGCGCAGCGTAATCTCACCCGTCATCGCCACTTTGGCGTCCACTTTGCGCCCGCTAATAACCGAATACAACGCCGTCGTCATTGTCACACCGGCGGATGGCCCGTCTTTGGGAACTGCGCCGGCCGGTACATGAAGATGAAAATCATGCCCCTTGATGAACTCTTCCTCCTTTGGCAGGAGAGAGCGCACCAAACTCAGGGCAATCTGTGCCGATTCTTTCATTACATCGCCCAACTGTCCTGTCAACTGCAGCTTTCCTTTCCCCGGCATTGTATTAACTTCAACTTCCAGTGTATCACCGCCGACCTGCGTCCATGCCAGTCCGCGCACAATTCCAATATCGTCTTTTTTATTCGCCTCGTCGACGCGGTACTTCTTCTTGCCAAGGAAATCCTCGATATTGCGGGAGTTGACGCGAATCGTTCCCTCCTCGCCGGAAAGGATTCTTCTCGCCGCCTTGCGGCAGACCGCCCCAATCTGACGCTCCAGTCCGCGAACGCCCGCCTCCTTTGTATAATGGGTAATGATAGCCCGAAGTCCGGCGTCGCCAATATTTAACTGCTTTTTCAGCAGTCCGTGTTTCCGCAGCTGTTTGGGAATCAGATAATCCCTGCCAATATGGAAACGCTCGTTTTCCGTATAGCCGGAAATACGAATCACCTCCATGCGGTCAAGCAGCGGACGCGGAATGGTTTCGGTTGTATTGGCAGTACAAAAAAACAGCACATCCGACAAATCCACCGGAAGTTCCACATAGTGGTCGACAAAGTTGGCATTCTGCTCCGAATCCAATACTTCCAGCAGCGCCGACGCCGTATCTCCCCGATGGTCGCTCCCAACCTTATCAATCTCGTCCAGAAGCATAAGCGGATTTTTGACTTTCGCCTTTTTCAGTCCATCAATAAAACGCCCCGGCAGGGAACCTACATAGGTGCGGCGGTGCCCGCGTATTTCTGCCTCGTCGCGGACGCCTCCCAGACATATGCGGATGTATTCTTTATCCAGCGCTCTCGCCACCGACTTGGCAATGGACGTCTTTCCTGTCCCCGGAGCCCCTACCAGACAGAGAATCGGACTTTCCGCCCGCTCTGTCAGGCTGCGGACGGCTAAAAACTCTAATATTCTCTCTTTCACCTTTTGCAGCCCGTAATGGTCTTCTTCCAAAATATCTTCCGCCCGTAAAATATCGTTGTTATCTTCGGAAGACTTATCCCACGGCAAAGCCAGCAGGGTTTCTATATAATTGCGCGCGACAACGTGCTCGCTGGAATTGGCAGATATGCTCTCCAAGCGGTTGATTTCCTCTTCGATTCGCTGGCTCACCTCTTCGCTGCAAGTCAGCTCCGCTAACTGCTGGCGGTATTTATCAATCCACTTGTCAGGCGATTCGCTTCCAAGTTCCTGACGGATTACTTTCATCTGTTCACGCAAAAAATATTCTTTTTGATTCTTATCTACTTCTTCTTTTACTTTGTTGCGATAGGACTCGCGAATGCGGGCAATATTTATCTCATCAAGCAAATAATGGGATACCATCTCAAAGCGTTGCTGCAAATCCACACACTCCAAAATCTCCTGACGTTTCCGGTAATCCATACTAATGTGCATGGCAATCATATCCGTCAGGGAACCCACATCTTCCGTCTTGCGTATCTGCTCAATTGCACTGCGCCCCGCATGCGGATATTCGTTCAGATAGGTGCCATAAATGTCCCACAAATCACGACACATTGCGGCCTGTTCATTTTCCCCGATACAGCCCATCTCCTCTTCCCACTCCAAGGGTACTACATCCCCCATCAGAAATGGTTTCGTCTGGTTCAGGCTTAACAGATTACCGCGTTGTTTTGTTGCGAGCATAACCCGAATACTGCTTCCTTTCGTCCGCAGTTCCTGCCGGATTTTGGCAATTACACCAATTTCATTGAGGTCATAATAGGATGGCGATTCAATTGTTTCATCCCGCTGAAGCGTGATAAAAACCATTCTATCCCCCTCCATGGCCTCTTCAATTGCCTTTTTCGTTATACCCCTGCTGATGTCTAAATGCACAAGCATTCCCGGCAACAATGTCATTCCCCGCAATGCCAGAATCGGCATGGTTTTCATTTGCTGTTCCTTCATGTCTCTCAATCCTATCTATTCACTGTTTTTAAGCGCTCTCTTCGCTCTTTGCTTCCACAGAAGCCGAATCTTTTAATTCCAGCATAGGAACCTCGTCCCCGCCGGCAGCGAGATATTTCGGAGCGCCGGAACCCTGTATTACTTCTTTGGTAATAATGCACTCGGAAACTTCCTCCCGCGATGGAAGCTCAAACATATAATCCATCATACTGGTTTCCAAAATTGCCCGAAGTCCGCGCGCCCCGGTTTTTCTTTCATTGGACAAACGCGCCACTTCCGTAATCGCATCTTCATCAAAAGTGAGTTTGACGCCATCCAGTGATAAAAGTTTCTGGTACTGTTTGGTAATCGCATTCTTCGGTCTTGTGAGTATTTCTTTCAGCGCCTCCTCGTCCAGCAAATCAAGCGCAACCGTGACCGGCACACGGCCGATAAATTCCGGTATCAGACCAAATTTCACAAAATCCTGTGGCAGTGCCTGTTTGAACAGTTCCCCAACATTCTGCTCCGTCGGGTCAACGATATCTGCGTTGAAACCAATGGATTTCTTGTCAATACGGGAGCTGATAATCTTATCCAGACCATCGAACGCACCGCCGCATATAAAGAGAATATTACTCGTATCAATATGGAAAAATTCCTGCTGCGGGTGTTTTCTTCCTCCCTGCGGCGGCACGCTTGCTTCCGTGCCCTCGAGAATTTTTAACAGCGCCTGCTGTACGCCCTCGCCGGACACATCTCTCGTAATCGACACATTCTCCGCCTTTTTTGTAATCTTATCTATCTCATCCAAGTAGACGATTCCATACTCTGCGCGTTTGATATCATAATCTGCCGCCTGAATAATCTTCAGCAAAATGTTTTCCACATCTTCCCCGACATATCCGGCCTCTGTCAATGTTGTAGCGTCTGCGATAGCAAACGGTACATTTAATATTTTAGCCAATGTCTGTGCCAGATATGTTTTCCCGGAACCGGTCGGTCCAACCATAAGAATATTACTTTTCTGTAATTCGACATCCATATCTTTTCCTGCCAGTATTCGTTTGTAATGGTTGTAAACCGCTACTGACAACGCCCTCTTGGCCTCTTCCTGTCCCACGACATATTCATCCAGAAATTCTTTAATTTCTTTCGGTTTCAGAAGATTAATTTCATTTTCCTCTGCTTCGGCCTCATATTTTTCCTCAAATTCCTCTGCTAAAATTTCGTCGCAAATATCAACACATTCATCGCAAATATAAACGCCGCTGGGGCCGGCAATCAGCTTTTGCACCTGCTTTTCCGTCTTGCCGCAAAAGGAGCAATGAAGTATCGGCATATTGTCATTCATTTTTCCAGCCATAATTAACCTCGTTTCTGCAATGTAAACACTGTTCACATTTACTTAATGCGCATTCTTATTCTTTTCCATCATACTGCAAAATGGCGCCGGCACTGCGACACCATTTTATTTATCTATTCTTTCTCTTCCGTTTCACTTCGATTGACAACGATTTCATCAATCAAACCGTACTCTTTCGCCTCTTCCGCGCTCATAAAATTATCGCGCTCCGTATCCTCTGTCACTTTCTCTACGGTCTGGCCTGTGTTTGCTGCCAAAATCTCATTCAACTTTTTCTTTGTCTTCAGTATATTCTCGGCAACAATCTGAATTTCCGTTGCCTGTCCTTTGGCGCCGCCCGATGGCTGATGTATCATAACCTCGGCATTCGGCAGGGCAAAACGCTTTCCCTTTGCCCCGCTGGAGAGCAAAAATGCTCCCATGCTGGCTGCCAGACCGATACAAATCGTCGACACATCGCATTTGACATAATTCATCGTGTCATAGATTGCCATACCTGCCGTAACAGAACCGCCCGGACTATTAATATATAACTGAATATCCTTATTGGGGTCCTCTGATTCTAAAAACAAAAGCTGAGCCACTACAAGACTTGCCGTCTGGTCATTGACTTCGTCCGCTAAAAATATAATCCGCTCCTTGAGCAGGCGGGAATAAATATCATAGGAACGCTCGCCGCCGCGGCTCGTCTGCTCAATGACATAAGGTACTAGTGCCATAACCTCGATACCTCCAATCCATTTTTATAATTTATTACTCTTCTTTCTCTTCTTCGCTCTTTTCAACCTCTACTGCATTTTTAACTATCAAGTCTACTGCTTTCTGAACCGCCACGTCCATCGCAATCTGTTCTCTCTCCGTCTCACCCATCATCTCTTTGACTTTGTCAACTTCCATCTGATACATAGCGGCCATCTTTTCCATCTCCGCCTCAATTTCTTTATCCGATGCTTTAATTCCCTCTGCCTTGACAATGGCCTCCAACGTCAATCTCGTTTTAATGCGTTTCTCGGCTTCCGGCTTCATCTGACCCATAAGGGCATTCGGCGTCATTCCTGTCATCTGCATATACTGTTCAAAGGAAATGCCCTGACTGGAAATGCGGGAAGCAAATTCCTGTACCATCTGCTGTACCTGTTCATCAATCATCGCTTCTGGTATTTCTACTGAAATATTTTCGATGGCTTTTTCGATTACTTCGTTTTCTTTCTCTCTCTTAACTTCTTCTTTTCTCTTTTCAGTGAGCGACTTCTTCACACTTGCTTTGTAGTCTTTCAGTGTCTCAAATTCAGATACTTCACTCGCAAATTCATCATCGAGCTTCGGAAGTTCTTTATTTTTAATTTCCTTTATAGTAACCTTAAACAGCGCCGGTTTTCCTTTCAGGGAAGCCTCGTGATATTCCTCCGGAAAACTTACATTGACTTCTACCTCATCGCCGGTTTTCTTACCAATCAACTGGTCTTCAAAATCATCAATAAACGAATGGCTGCCGATTACTAACGGATAATCTTCTCCCTTTCCTCCTGCAAAAGCTTCTCCGTCTACAAAACCTTCAAAATCAATAACGGCTGTATCATCCTTTTTAATTCCGCGATTGTCTACTGTTACCATACGGCTGTTCTGCTCGCGAACCTTTTCCAGTTCTGCGTTGACATCCGCCGCCATAATTTTTACGACTTTCTTCTCCACTTCAAGTCCTTTGTACTCACCGAGCGTCACTTCCGGCTTCAGGGCCACAGTAGCGGAGAACACAAACTCCTTGCCCTTGCCAATATCTACGACATCAATCTCCGGACGGGACACAATCTCAAGCCCGCTGTCTTTGGCTGCCTCTTCATAGGCATCCGGAATGGCAAAATTTGCAGCGTCTTCATAGAACACTTCCGGCCCGTATAACTTCTCAACCATTTTGCGCGGAGCTTTCCCTTTGCGGAAACCCTGAATGCTGATACTGTTTTTATTCTTATTGAATGATTTCACCATAGCTGCCTCAAAGTCCTCAGCGCTTACCGTAATTGTCAATTTTGCCATACTTTTTTCTAAATTCTCAACTGTGTAACTCATTTTACTTTCCTCCGATTATAAATTATATTTAATAAATTCGATAGTTCCCGCTCAATGCCAGAAGTGCAAACAAATACAGACAATTATCGTAGTATCGCCGCTCTCCCGTGCGAAGCGGCGTATTCCAGAAACGCTCCACACATTCTGCCGCATACGGCCCGTCAGCCGCCAGCGCCCCCTGCGCATTCGTTGCAATAATCGCTACCGGATGAAGCGCCGGCTGGTCGATAACCGTACCGTCAATCTCATAAATCTTAAACTCTTCATCCTTATGTGTCTCGCAGAAAAACTTCTGAATTTTATTACTATTCTCTACATTCCACTCATCTGCGGCAAACCATTCATAATCTAAGCCAAGATTGGCAATTACTCGATATGAGTCGCTGTAAAACCAGTCGTGGCGGCCAAAAATATCATGCTCCTTGTCATAAGGAGAGCCATCATAATAAGCATATTCAGCAGCTAGTCCCGTCTCCGGATGGCAGGCAAGTTTTAAATATTCACGGCTTGCCTTTGCCGCCTTTTTCCAAAACGGGCGGTCTTCTTCATTTGCCCACAATGAGAACAATTCATAGAAGTGAGCGCAATGATACGACGGGTCGCTGAACTTGCGGCTTGGAATAAAACGGATAAGATAGTTTTCCGGCTCCATAATCGGGTCTCCCGCCTCTTTTTCCCCATTGTGAATGCAGGCGCTCAAAATATTTCTTGCCTCCTGCGAATAATTGAAAATGCCCTCTCCGTCTCCCCAGCGGTGGGAAGCAAAAAACAGTGACATCGCGAAAAATTCTTCTCCGTCAGGCGCCGGACCGTGGTCATTTTTCGTGCCATCCGTCTTGCACGACCACGCAAAATATCCTTTGTTATAACCGTCCTCCATATACATATAAGTTCTCGCCCATTTCCATACGCGGTCAAACTCATTTTTCATATCCATCTGCACGCACATCATCATCGCATAGGACATTCCCTCTGTTCTCGCGTCAAAGTTTCCGGTATCTTCAAAATAGCCCATATCGTCACCGGATTCAAAATAGAATTTTTCCCCCTCCGCCCCATAAAAAACGGTATGAAAAGCTTCTTTTAGCTTTTTGTCAATTTCATCCTGTGAATGTCCCAGTTCAGCAAATACATTGCGGTATTTCCCTGTGTAAAATGCACCTTTCATCTTGAATTCTCCTTTTATCCTTTATTCCACTATGTGTCCTTTTTTCTTCAACACCTGAACGATATAATCCACGTTCTCCCGACACATCTCATCCGTCTCTGCCTCTACCATAACGCGTATCAACGGCTCCGTGCCGCTTTCGCGAAGAAGCAGCCGCCCTTTTTCACTGAGGTTTTCCGCCACTTCCTGTGCTGCTTTCTGTACGTCCGCGTCATCTCTGGCCGCCACTTTGTCTTTTACTTTTACATTGACAAGCAGTTGCGGATATATGATAAGTTCTTTTGTCAGCACCGAGAGAGGCTTGTCATAATGCTGCCACGCTTCCATAACCATCAGGGAAGTGAGGATACCGTCCCCTGTCACTGCATGCTCTTTAAAAATAATGTGGCCGGACTGCTCGCCGCCTATCTTATAATCGTTTGCCATCATATTTTCACAGACATACTTATCGCCTACCGCGGTCTGCTCGTAACGTATTCCCAACTTGTCAAAAGCCTTGTAAAGTCCCATATTGGACATTACCGTAGTCACAACCGTATCGTCTTTCAGCTTTCCCTGTTCTTTTAAATATTTCCCGCACAAATATAAGATATGGTCTCCGTCGATGACCTTGCCATCATCATCTACTGCCAGACACCGATCAGCATCCCCGTCATAGGCGAAACCAATATCGGCTCCGGTATCATAAACTAAAGCCTGCAGCGCCTCAATATGCGTAGAACCACATCTGCGGTTTATATTAATGCCATTGGGCTCGGCATGGCGGGCAATCACCTGCGCCCCCAGCTCCTCAAAAATATCTTTGGCAATCATCGAAGCCGAGCCGTTCGATAAATCGAGAGCGACGGTCTTTCCGTCAAACGGCTTCTTTACCAGACTCTTCAAATATTGAATATAATCATCGCGCCCCTTTGTATAGTCAAAGCAGCGGCCGATATTCTCCCGCTTGGCAAACGGTAATTCCGGCACCTCTCCATCTATATACTTTTCAATCTGTTCTTCTACTTCCGGCTCCAGCTTATGCCCCTCGCCATTGATTACTTTAATACCGTTATCATAGTAAGGGTTGTGGCTGGCAGAAATCATTATCCCGCAATCAAAGTTTTCTTTTCGTACCAAATAGGAAACACTGGGCGTCGTCGTAACATGCAGTTCGTACACGCTCGCTCCGCTCGCAGTCAATCCGGAAGCCAATGCCGTCTCAAACATATAGCCGGACAATCGTGTATCCTTTCCTATTACAACACGAACCGCATGGTCATCATTCTGAAAATAGTGTCCTAAGAAACGTCCCACTTTGTATGCATGTTCCACAGTCAGGGTAACATTTGCTTCACCGCGAAAACCATCCGTTCCAAAGTATTTCATGTCAAACTCCAATCCGCCATTCATGGCAAAAAAACTAAATTTGGGCGCACTTCTCCCAAAACTCCATATGTACTACATTATACACAATGACAAATCAAAAAGCAACCAAAAACTTATAACTGTTATTTCCCTTTATAAGCTTCCGTTGCTTTCTGTCTCCCCCCACTCTTTCATCACCCGTTTTACAGAAGACAGCGCATAGCCTTTTCTGGCAAAAAAGGCTATGATTTTGTTCTTCGTCTCCATGTCTGTCTCTATCAGTTTTGCCCCTTTTAAACGCTTTTGCAAAAGTCTGCGAATCGCCCCGTACTCATCTTCCGGCCCGTACTGCTCAAAGGCAGCGGCAATCACTTCCGAATCGACGCCCTTATCCAGAAGTTTGTAACGAAGCTCTTTGCGACTCCGTTTGTCCTTTTGGAAAGATATGTATCGGGAAGCATAGCGGAAATCATCAATATATCCGTACCCCGATACATAGGCCAGCGCATATTCTGCCGCCCGCTCCGAAAAACCGGCTCTGTACAGCCTGTCCTGCAATTCCTTTCGGGTGCGGTCTTGCTGCAGCAGCAACTTCATGGCCCGCTCTGCCGCTTTTTTACATTCTTTCTGCTCCGGCAGGGGAATCTCCTGCAGCATTCGTTCCTGTTCTCTCTCTGACATATGGATTACTTATCCTTTTTTGATTTAGCGGCCGCGCCTTTTTCCTCTGCCGCTTCTTCCGCCTGCCCGTCCTCTGCCTGAGGCATACACTGGGAGCGCACGGCGGCGTCTACCTGCGCGAATATGTCCGGATGGTCAATCAGATATTTCTTGGCGTTCTCCCGTCCCTGTCCAATCCGCTCTCCCTGATAGGAATACCATGCGCCGCTCTTAAGAATGATATCGTTCTTTGCTGCCAAATCCAGCAAATCGCCCTCGCGGGAAATGCCCTTGCCAAACATAATGTCAAACTCTGCCTCCTGAAAAGGCGGGGCAACTTTGTTCTTCACCACTTTGACGCGGACACGGTTACCAATCTTTTCCCCTGCCTGCGACAATGTCTCAATCCTCCGCACGTCCATGCGGACGGAAGCATAGAACTTCAGCGCACGGCCACCCGTAGTAGTCTCCGGATTTCCAAACATAACGCCGATTTTCTCACGCAACTGGTTAATAAAAATAACCGTACAATTGGATTTGTTAATTACGCTTGTCAGTTTGCGCAGCGCCTGACTCATCAGACGCGCCTGTAAGCCGACATGGGAGTCTCCCATGTCGCCGTCAATCTCTGCCTTTGGCACTAACGCCGCCACAGAGTCCACAATGACGATATCAACTGCTCCCGAACGCACCATCGTCTCTGTAATCTCCATCGCCTGCTCCCCGCTGTCCGGCTGGGATATGTATAACTCGTCAATATTTACACCGATGTTTTTGGCATAGACGGGGTCGAGCGCATGCTCGGCGTCAATAAAACCGGCGATACCGCCCTGCTTCTGTACCTCGGCCACCATATGCAGGGCAACCGTCGTCTTACCACTGGACTCCGGCCCATATATCTCGACAATGCGGCCCTTGGGAATGCCGCCTACCCCCAACGCCAAATCCAGACTGAGCGAACCGGTCGGCACAGCCTCAACCTGCATGTGGCGGGTATCTCCCAATTTCATAATGGAACCCTGTCCATAGTTTTTTTCAATTTGTGCAATCGCCGCTTCCAGCGCTTTTATTTTATTTGAATCCTTTTCCATGTTTACCTCCGTTTACGCAGGGAACTTCTGTCTCCTGTCTTTTATGTACGTCCGGAAAATGCCGCGGCGTCCGTGCGCACGCAATACCGAACGGATGTTCTGCTTATTATACTATACTATATGTTACACTTTGTCAATATATTTCTTTTCCGTCTTTCTCAATTTCTAATTTAATTATAGAAAAAAAGGAATGGATTGTCCACAACGATAGAGACATTCCAATCCTTTTCATAACTCACAAACTAATTTTTAACTCCTAAACGATATGTAGATTTTACTTTATATTTGGAAGAAACCGTTATCACTGCTCCGTCCCACGGGTCTATCGCCATCAGATTAGCTGCCGTTATCTGCGAAAGAGAGGTGACATTTTTGTAACCGATAATACAGAGCCAGTGCTGTTCGGTATTTCCTGTCACATGAAGAATGCACGGCTTCCCTGCGAGAATCTGCCGATATGCTTCCTGTAACACAGCAGTTTCAGAGCCGTAACCGGAAGCCGGACAGCGATAACCGCCTTTACTCCAGACACAGTTCACATTACTGCTTCCCGCCCAGTAAGTCTGCGGGGCCGGCGCACTGTTATAAAGAATGGCATTGCAATACGCTAACGCATAAGACGCGCACGCTTTCTTCTCCAGTGAATTTCCTGCCGACTGGTGGCCGACTGCCGCAATCAGATTGGTATTATACGATAACATGCGGTTCGACGCCGTTCCTATCGGATTTATCGTCGTCATATGTTCCGCCACCGTAAAAGGACGATTGACCCATACGGCCTCTCTTCCCGTCGAATCCCTGACCGCAATCCGGTAAAAATATTTTCCCGCCGCCAGTTTTCCAAACGTTATGGCCGCATCAATATTTTTAATATCGTAAAAACAGCTATTGGGATTCACAGACTTTGTCAACACAATTTTGCCTGCGCTATTGACAATCTGAACCGTAAAAGCTTTTATCGTATAGCGGGAGTTTACAAATCCCATCAGGGTAAATGACGCCCCTTCCTGAAGCGCCGACGGATAACTTCCTCCGGATATCGTAACAAGACTCTTCGGACAAGCAGACGCTTCCATCTTAAACTTCCACGCTTTCGCCGCCCTGCGGCCGCTAAATTGCAAATTGTTTCCCTCCACGTGGAGATATTGTTTACTCGCACGGCAGCGAAGATAAACGTAACCAGAACCCGCGTCACAGGCTTCGAATATCTGCGCTTTATTCTTCGCCGCATACGCCGTCTGCACCGCATTTCCCTTTTGGGCGCCACTTTCTTTCTCAGCCAGATACATGCCGCTGTTGACATTTTGCAGGCGGAATTTCTTTCCGCCGACGCTCACCAGTTTCCAACTGCGGCAGGCAGAATCGCCGCGCGTCCAGACGGATACGTTGCCCCCTTTTTGCAGGGAAGCATTTTGTACTTCGGCGGCCTGCGCTTTATTTTTTTTGGGAACGATGAAATAATATCCGGATTTTTGCTTTATCACAGTATTAGCAGGGATAGCATAAGTCTTCTTTTTAAAATACACGTGTTTTATTTTCCGCTTCCCTTTATTTGTCGTCACCAGAAGCGAGTACCACCCTTTTTTCTTTATTGTCATTTTTGATTTCGTGAGCGGTATTTTTTCAGCCTTTTTCCACACGCGATAGGACGTTGACTTCACTTTGCCTTTGCGGTATGCAATTGATTTTGTCGACGCTGCCAGCATACTCTTTTCCAACACGGAAACCGACTTTGCATCCCGAGCCGCCGCGCGGCTTTTTGGGGGGCAAAGCGCCGCTGCCCCGAGCGCGCAGACAATCAGCGCTCCCATTATTATTTTCCGGTACATTCGTTCGTTCATCCCTCTGTCCTGTTCTAAGCCATTATCTTCTTTAAAAACTGCACATATCCTTTTTTTGTCTCATATACATCTGCTTTACTCGTCAATTCCCACGGTGCGTGCATATTGAGCACGGCTACTCCGCAGTCAATGACATTCATCCCATATAACGCCATAATGTAGGCAATCGTACCGCCGCCCCCGATATCCACCTTGCCGAGTTCCGCCGTCTGGTACGCCACCTTGGCGTCTTTTAAAATACCACGTATTTGTGCCATAAATTCGGCATTCGCATCATTACTTCCTGATTTTCCCCGCGAACCGGTAAATTTGTTAAACACCATGCCCCGCCCGAAATACGCCGCATTTTTCTTTTCATAGGCAGACGCATACGTCGGGTCAAAGGCGGCGCTGACATCCGAAGACAGCATTTTCGAGTTAGCCAGACAGCGGCGCAGCGCCAGTTCGTCATACTGCCCCATCCTGTCCATCACCTCGGCCACCGTATTTTCAAATACGTGCGAGCGCATACCGGTAGCGCCCACGCTGCCAATCTCTTCTTTATCAACCAAGAGGCAACAGGTTGTGTACTCGGTATCTTCCACTTCCAGCATGGCAAGCAGGGAAGTAAAGGCGCACACCCTGTCATCCTGTCCGTATGCCATAATCATACTCAAATCAATACCCGATTCTCTCGCCCTGCCCGCCGGAACAACTTCCAGTTCTGCGGAGAGAAAATCCTCCTCTTCCACATCGTACTTTTCCTTTAATATGGCAAGTACATTTTTGGCAACGGCATCCTTTTCCTCTCCTTTGAGCGGCTGGCTGGCAAATAAAATATCCAGCGCTTCTCCCTCTATGACTTTATTCGCCTTGCGCTCCATGCGTTCACCCGCCAGATGAATTAGCAAATCGGTTACACAAAAAACCGGGTCTTTCTCTTCCTCTCCGATACATACGGAAACGACTTCCCCATCTTTTTTTACAATAACACCATGTATCGCCAGCGGAAGCGTCACCCACTGATATTTTTTTATTCCTCCATAATAATGAGTATCCAGATAAGCCAGTTCCGTGTCCTCATAAAGAGGATTCTGTTTTATGTCCATGCGCGGCGAATCAATATGCGCCCCTAAAATAGCCATTCCTTTTTCCATTGGCTGCCGCCCGATTTGAAAAAGAGCGATGGATTTTTTCATATTTACCGCATAAATCTTATCCCCCGGCCGCAGCTCTTCATCCGCAGCAATCACTTCCTGCAAATCTCTGTATCCCGCTTTTTTTGCCATCTTAACTGCCTCTGTCACGCATTCGCGTTCCGTCTTTCCGGCATCCAGAAATTCGCGGTACTGCTTATTCAATTTTTCCAATTCCTTAATTTCTTTCTTCGTGTATTCTTTCCATACATTGTTGCGCTCCATCTCCTGCACTGCCTCCATTTCTCATTTCTATTCACTCTGCTCTTCATCAAACTCCACAACGACATAATACCCCTTATCGTTATGTTTTATTTCTTTTACGATGCCCCGATTTGTTTTTAAACGGTCGCGGTACGAATAATTTGCCGACATTGCTACGGCAGGGGAAATCGTATAATAATAAGCGCTTGGCAAAATGCCCTCAATCACTGACACTTCCTCGCCCTCTTTCACAAGATTTTCCCGCTCCATTTTAAACTCCATCTGTCTCATCTTGTCCTCATTTCTGCAACGCAAACATTAATCATACTTTACCCGCACAAGAAACAATCCCTGCGCCGGCGCCGTCTCTCCCGCGCGCGCCCGCTCCCCGCTCTGCAATACCTCCGCAACGCTTTCCACGCTTCGTTTATGCAAACCAACTTCCACTAACGTACCGGTGAGAATCCGCACCATATTATATAGGAAGCCGCTGCCCTCAAAGCGGAGAGTAATTTCTGTTTCCGATTCTATCAAATTAATTGCGTCCAGCCTGCGTACGGTAGATTTCTTCTTGGACGCTTTTGTACAAAATCCCCGGAAGTCGTGCCGGCCAATGAGAATTTTCGCCGCTTCCCGCATTTGCGCCACATCCAGCGTATCTTCCATCTGCCAGCAGTACTGTCTTGTAAATACACAGTAATTATCTTTTTTGAGCAAATGATATTCATATATCTTACCGGTAGCATGCAGGCGGCTGTGAAACCGTTCGCCCGCCTCTTCTATTTTCAGTATCCGTATATCTCTCGGCAAATATTCATTGAGCTCTTGCCGCATTCTCTCAACGTCTTGCACCTCGGATAAATGTACGTTGGCAACCTGTGCCATCGCATGTACGCCGGCGTCCGTGCGTCCGGCGCCGTCTATTTCAACTTCATGTCCGCAGCGCTTTGACAATGCGCGCTCAATTCTTCCCTGAACGGTATCGGCCCGATTGCCCTGTCGCTGCCATCCGCGGTAGCGGGTACCGTCGTACTGTATCACCATACGGTAATTCATCACACTTATTCTCCCCGGTCGCTCTCATATTTTTCCCTGATTTTCAGCTCTGATAATATTGTCTGGTAGGCATCCATACCATTCTCAATCGATAAATCGAGACTGACCGCAATATTATTTATCATATGCTCATCCAAATCATCTTTCATGTTTTCCAAACATATCATTTTCTGCCGGTATGTCTCCGCATCCAAAAACGCCAGTAACTTTGCCATTTTTGAATCGACATTTTGTGTTTCTTCCTCCGTTTCTTCTTCCATAATCTTGCCTTTTGAAATGCGCGGCTGCTTGTCCGGTAAATCTTCTCTCTTTTCAATCGGAACTTTTCCCGTCAACGGCAGTTTTGTAAATTCCTTTACATATTCAGCAAAAAACTGCCGCTTTTCCATGACATAACAGGCAAATGGTTTCGTTAATTCCTGATAGCAGATTACTTCCTGAAAATTAGGTTTTGTCTGAGCGTGCACGATAATTTGTACAGGTTCACCTGTCCTTTTGTGATAAAAAATTCGATTATTCATGCCAAACACTTCCCTCCTGAAACAACAAAATAATCATTGTACTGTTAGTAGTATAACACGAAATGGATAAAGTGAAAAGAGGTCCACACAAAGGAAATGGAAAACAACTAAATATAAAAGATACCATCCAAGCGATGAAAACCGTCTACGCAAAGCTATTTGTGGTTTCCATCTGCCGGATGGTATCTCCTGATTCTTATATAACAGCGCCCCTCAAAGCAGTATCACTGTTTACTTTTTATTATACTACTTAACTTCTAACTGTTCCAAAGCCGGCAATGCCGCTTACTACCTTTTTCTTGCCAACCTTTTTCAAGTATTCCACTCTTACATAATATGTCTTTTTCTTCGACAGTTTTTTCTTGCCGCATTTCGTAATCGTACAACCTTTACTATTCTTTCCACATGTCTTAACTTTCTTATATCCTTTACCGGATTTCGTGGAAATATACACTTTATAACCGCAAGCGCCGGCAATCTTCTTCCATTTTAAAGTAATCTTCTTACGGTTTGCCGAACGAATCCATTTAATAGATTTGTTTGATGCGTTATAACTGTAGTTTGACCATGGGCCATATGCATATCCGTTTCCGACTTTCACATACGCGCGTACACGTGTAGAATAGAACTGTCCCTTTTTGAATGGGGAAACAGAACCGGATGTACCGATATAACTTGTCGTGCTGACTACCTTTCCTTTGGCGTTCTTTGTCTGAAGCTGATAACCATCTGCATTATTCACAACAGACCACTGGAAACTGCAACTATTTGAGTAAAAAGCAGATACGGCAATTGACTGTACTTTTGCCGGAAGCGATTTTACATCGATTCTCTTAAAGTAACCATCATACTCCATATCTCCTGTAGCTTCAAAGCCGTTAAAGGTCGTTTTCTTTGCCATTACGAAATATTCCCCTGCATATCCAGTCGGCAGAGAAGTAACCGTATAAGAAGTGCCTGACGTACTACCCACTTTTGTATAATGCCAGAGACTTTGGGAAAGATAGATATCATAACCGGTCGCCCCACTGACAGGCGTCCATGTAAATGTCGCAGAATTAGCTGTTGCCGCACTCTGCATCAATCCCTCAACACGACCAACAGTCGGCAGCGTAGCTACCTGAAGCGGATTGCTGACAGCAACTACCACATCTTTATAATCTGCCCCCTCTGCCACAGCTTTCACGCATACCCAGTACACTTTGCCGGCAGCCAGACTACGGATAGTCTCTTCCGTGCCGCTAACATGATTCCATGTCGACGTAGGAGCAAAATTCGTACCATCCATACTATATTCCGTCTCATAATGGTCAATTGCCACTCCCTCCTGCATATAAGGGTTCCATGAAATGGATATACTTTTCTGTCCTGCTGCTGTCTGTTTCAGGCCGGCATCCCAACCTGCTGCCTTACTTGTCGTTCCCATTGCCAGAAACATGACAAAGGCAAACGAAAAGGCACTCAACAATAATTTCCATGATTTTTTCATTTAATTCTCTCCTTTTCCGATAAAATACTGACTTACAATATGTAACAGTCACAAAGATTACAACAAGAAAATCATACCACCATCCGCCCGTTTTGTCAATTCTAACACAGGTTTTGGAATAATCAGGTTAAATTTTACTCATACATTCAAATATAACAACAGTTCTTTTCCTTGATAAGGCGGACGAGTTTATGGCGAAATGCCTTTTCATACACATTTCCCGGATCAAAGGCATACTTATTAAAATCGAAACGGCTATTTGAAATCCTTTCCCTCGTAAAAAATTTGTCTTCCCCGTTTTGGAACGTCACCCAAACCGCCCCCATTAACTCTTCGCTCGTATAATCGGAAGCTTCCACCATCATCGGTATTGCCTTTTTCCCCAGCAGATAAACGTGCGCATATGTTCCCACCGTCTCCGCCAGACGGTTAATGTTGATTTGGCTCTCGGAATCTTCGTCCTCCACAGCGATTACTACCGGCAGCGTGCGGGAATGATTGCCAATGAGCCGGCTCAACTGCTCGATTTCCTGCATTTTCTCTACTTTTTGCGGCTTGCTTGATAGCGAAAGCACATCTTCATAGCCGATTTTGCGGAATATCTCATCGACAAAACGGGGTTTGTTAAAGCTGTCGCGAATCAGGCGGTCTGTATTATGGCAGTAATCGCAGTCCACCCGCATTCTCACACGGTTACTTCTCTCGAGACTTACTTTCGTGCGCCAGACCACGCCTTTTCGGGTTGAATCGACATATTCCAACGTCAGCTTGTAAAAGCCAAGGCTCATATTTCCCAGTATTTGCAGATTATAGCCCGCCTCGTGAAATTCATAGTCCACGGGCGAATTGGGAATGTCTTTCGTAATATTGTGAAAACGCCCCTGCGCCCAACTGGCAATTAGCTGCACAGCCAGCAGAAATTCTTTGTTCAAATCTCCCTGCGGCTTATGCTGCAGCGTTACATTTAACTGGAAAGACGGCGTCACGTCGAGAAGATTTAACTCCAACCGCTCCGTGCGTCCTGTCTTTTCCTTTTTCATCACTTCATGGCATATTTTGGATAATTTTCTCTGCAGTCTGTGGTCATAATCTGCCATTGATTCATTCATTACTTTTACCATCAGATTATAGGTAATGCGGTCATGATAACCGTCACGAAGCAAAGCGAACAGCACCTGCGGCCGCTCACACCGGTATATCTGGTATGCGACTTCCTGATTACAGTCTAAAAACTCCACGATTTCTTCCGCCAGCGACTGGTCTGCAAAACGAAGCCGGAATTTGCCCTTTAACATCATTTCCCAATTTTTATTTTCATAATGGTAATAAGCCAACTGGTCAAACACGTTCATCGTCGTCCAGTCACTCAGCTCCAGATTCGCCAGCACACAATTGAGCGTGCGGGATAATTTTTCGTTATTGCGCCAGAACTCTTCCCCATAAGGAGTTTTATAGCGCATATCATGTTCAATTTCATGCCACCCCTCGAACGAGATAGTCCTGAGCTGTACTTCAAACGTCGTGTCAATCGGCAGAAAACTGATGTCCCCATTATAAATGCGCTGATATTCTTCCGGTATGCGGAAGACGCCGTTGAGTTTCGACGCCTTAAATTCTTCCTCCGTGCTGTCCGTTTCCGACCAATCTCCGACCTGACGGAACGTCTTCTCCAAAATCGTACGGATAATCTCCAAATCATCCGGATAATAGACAACGACGCGCAGTCCGAGTAAATCCTGCATTTTTTTGTCGTTGTGCCCGAAGCCGTATCCGGCTTTCTCTAATTTCTGTGCAATGGAATATGGTGTTTTCGCACGATGAAAAATACGGAAATACATGCCGGCGCGCGACAGTATCCCTCCGATATCCTCTTCTAAGCGCTCTCCCATCCCCTCAATCTGTCTTACGTGTATTCTCTGCCCTATCTCTTCTACATTATACCTCATTGCTCCCCTGCCTCTCTCTTACACTTTCCAACATGCCGTTCTTTCGGCGCATTCTTTTGTACTTTTATAGTATAACATTTCTTTAAAAAAAAAGAAAGAAATACACAAATTGTATTTAATTTGAACACGCTTTTTTCACAATTTAATTTTATACTGTGCTCATAAGTTGAAAACAAAAACAACTTATTTCAGTAATTTTAATTGCCAATACCTAATTTTTGATATTTTTTCATAAAACTCCTCTTTCAAAGGGCGGCTGGTTTACCAGTCGCCCTTTCCCTTTGTATGAAAAAATTTGAGGGTTTAATCATGACTATCGGCAGAGAAAAAGTGCGGCTAAAAAGCGCGCACTTTTTTCAAAGAACTTATTCTTCACTACTGTTCGGTGTATACCTGTTCCTATCCCTTGGCTTTGCATTACAACTTCCCCAAAATATTCTTATAAACAACTTCTTTTAAATAGGGTAAAACCAACACGCTATCCAATGGGAGGCAATACGCTCGTATGTTAATTCGTGACAGTCATCATCAAAAACAAAGGCAACATAGCCGGGGTATGGCCCCTCCCGAAGCTTAAATTGTATTTCTGTGGAAGAAACTTTTATACTTATCGGATACGGATAGTTGGGGAGAAGTTCCTCCAACTCTTTCCAGACAGGCGTTACATCTTTCGCCGGATTTGACAGTACAATCTCAGCATTGTCATTGATTGATATCTCCAGTATTTCTTCTGAATCCAACCTGTTTATCGAGAAGTACTCTGCAATCTTCTGTATATGGGGTGTATAATTCGAGATAAGTTCTATCACTTCCGGTCTCGGACCGTAATTATAGTATCCGCTCACTTTAGCGTAATTTTTCACCTCAACCGTTATCCCTGTTCTTATTCCGTTGTGGGCAACGGCATAAACGGTACACCTGCCGACCGTTTTCCCCGCTTGTATGCGTCCGTTTGCACTTACCGTGGCAATCGTTTTATCACTGCTAAACCAACGAATTTTCGGAGAAAAAACTCTCTTTGCTTCATTCAAACCAAACTTTGCAGGAATGCTCTCGGCCGTTAGCTGATAACCAGAGCAAAGCCCGAGATAACACTTCTTCCTATTCACCTTAGGCGCTCTGGCGTTAATCTTCTTTTTATTTCTTTGATAAACCTTGGAGCTGACCCATATGGATTTCGGCCCTGTTATCTTCCTCTCTCCATATTTTTTATACGCTGCAATCCGATAACGGTACACGCTGTTTCTTTTTCGTTTCTTATGTATCCAACTTGTCTTAGTCGCACTTATGTTTTTTATTGGTTTATAAGTATGGCGCTTTTTATTGTATTGGTAAATTGTATAACCGTCAACATTTGCGACTGGCTTCCAAGATAACCGCAGGGAAGCAGACGAGTGACGGATAACCTTGATGCCGTCGCAGACAGGAATTGACTGCTGTATCCCTTCTCCTCCCGCTGCGACTATGTTTTTAGCGTTTGTAATTAACAGTGAATAAATGATAACTGTCAATAGAATTGTTTTTATTTTCTGTTTTCTCATGTTTTCCTCCTTAGCATATGTCATCTTGCTCGTTCTTAATATTAATAATTACTTTTGATATTTCGATTTCATTAAATGTTTTATACTGTTGAAAAATGCTATCCAGAAAACCTTTTGTAATGTTGTAGGCATAAAGCATCATTTCCATATCATTAGCCTTGGCTTTTTCTTCGCATTACAACTTCCCCAAAATATTCTTATAAACGACTTCTTTTAAATAGGGTAAAACCAACACGCTATCCAATGGGAGGCAATACGTTGATTTATTAATTCACGGCAATCATCATCAAACACAAAAGCAACGTAGCCGGGGTATGGCCCCTCCCGCAAATTAAACTCTATTTCTGTCGGAAAAACTTTTATACTTATCGGATATGGATAGTTTGCCAAAAGTTCTTCTATCTCGTTCCAGACAGGCGTTACATCTTTTGCCGGATTTGACAGTACAATCTCAGCATTGTCATTGATTGATATCTCCAGTGTTTCTTTTGAGGCCATCCTGTTTACTGAAAAGTACTCCGCAATCTTCTGTATATGGGGTGTATAATTTGAGATAAGTTCTATCACTTCCGGTCTCGGACCGTAATTATAGTATCCGCTCACTTTAGCGTAATTTTTCACCTCAACCGTTATCCCTGTTCTTATTCCGTTGTGGGCAACGGCATAAACGGTACACCTGCCGACCGTTTTCCCCGCTTGTATGCGTCCGTTTGCACTTACCGTGGCAATCGTTTTATCACTGCTAAACCAACGAATTTTCGGAGAAAAAACTCTCTTTGCTTCATTCAAACCAAACTTTGCAGGAATGCTCTCGGCCGTTAGCTGATAACCAGAGCAAAGCCCGAGATAACACTTCTTCCTATTCACCTTAGGCGCTCTGGCGTTAATCTTCTTTTTATTTCTTTGATAAACCTTGGAGCTGACCCATATGGATTTCGGCCCTGTTATCTTCCTCTCTCCATATTTTTTATACGCTGCAATCCGATAACGGTACACGCTGTTTCTTTTTCGTTTCTTATGTATCCAACTTGTCTTAGTCGCACTTATGTTTTTTATTGGTTTATAAGTATGGCGCTTCTTATCGTATTGGTAAATCGTATAACCGTCGATATCTTTAAGTGGATTCCATGATAAGCGCAGGGAAGTAGACGAATGGCGGATAACTTTAATTCCATCGCAAGCAGGGGGTGACTGCGGCAGCTCTTCTCCTCCCGCTGCGGCTATGTCTTTACCGTTCGCAATTAACAATGAATAAATGATAAATGTCAATAGAATTGTTTTTATTTTCTGTTTCATCATGTTTTTCCCCCTTAATGTTGTTCAATTAGCTCGTCGTGTGTATCAATAATTACTTTTGATATTTTATTTTCTTCTTCTGCTATTTTGTCATAAAATTTATTATAATATTGAAAGGCTTTAGTCGGATAACCTTTTCCCATTGTATAGGCAAAAAGAATCATTTCTATATCATTTGCTTTAGCTCTATTAACTCTAATACTATTTTTCATTAGATTATCATAATCTCCTAGCCGAAAATAAACTGCAGTTTCATTATTTTCAGCACAGCGGTCTACTTTGTTTACATCATCATAATATGCATCTTCCAAGCCAAAGGCATGACCCAATTCATGTGCACATACCGATTCTAAATCGTCGTGAGGAATATTATAACCTTTCTTTTTGTTTGCCATCACCTGTTCATCCGTGGGAATAAATATAACTGATGTATCCTTATACTCCACATAATCATCCGCATTACCATTAACAGTACAATGATGATACCAATGGTCGCCCTCTGACGTACAATCAGGGCATTCTCCTCCCATAAGGACTTCAATAAACAACTGCCTCCCATTGTACTTTTCTTTTGCTTTCCTATCGTGAATAATCAGTTTCGTCTGGAAATCAATCCCCTTTTTAAAGTCGCCATTTCCTCCTATGATTTGCAAATCAGAAAATCCGTTTGTTATCCCCGTCTTAAACCTATTGATACGCCCATAATCCGTTGATTCTTTTTTCATAAAAATGTAATCGCCGTATCGGTCTTTCTTATTACTGTTAGTATACTGTACAAATTCCAAATATACATGAATCTCCAATTTATTGTCTACCATTTTATATTTAATAGGAACATATTTCCCATTGACGTTATATGTATTGATTTGCCTATTTTTGCTCATGCAGATGAGTGGATATTTTTTTGCCAGATACTTTTGCACATTGCCAAATAAAACAAGGCCTATTGATTTCGAAGAGCTATATACACCTTTTTCTTCTTTCCAAACCGGACGAACCCTATAGTAATACTCTTTTTTTGTTTTTAACTTAGTATCCTTATAAGAATCCTTTTTCGGTTTTGGTTTTGCGATAACTTTCCATTTAGCTCCCCTGCCTGTCTTTCTGCTCACTTCATAATAAGAAACTTTTTTGAGTTTTTTCCATGAAAGGCAAACAGCATTTTGTGTTACCTGATTGATTGTAAAATCCATTTTCCCCATTCTGAATTTGACTGTATTGCTGAACTTTGAATACGTTGTTTTCGAGCTATTTTTGCTATATGTTTTTATTTTTAGATTATATTTTTCGCCCATTTCCAGCTTATCAATATAATACACATGGTATTTCACTTTCCCGCCATGCTTTATCGCATATTGCGCCATTTTTTTGTTTTTATTATACAAAACCATGCCCTGAAAAGGTTCGTTTTGTGTAACTGTTAATTTTATTTTTTTGTCGGAATAGTTATCTACGGTAATCGTTGGCCGTCTCGGAATATAAGTACTGATTTGATGCTTTTCCGTGACAGAAACCTTGCATTGTGCCGTTTTACTTCCATCCGAACTGGAGGCAGTTACAATTGCCGTACCAATCTTTTTGGCAGTCATCTCACCCTTGCTGTTAATACTCAGAACTTTTTTATTATTGGAACTCCACGTAACCGTTTTATTTGATGCCATAGCGGGCTCTATGGCAACCGATAATTTCAGTTTCTGCTTTGGCTCCATTTTTACGGAAGTTTGGGATAAACGTATACTCGTTACCGGTATTGTCAGCTTCTTTTTCTCAATATAACAATACGAATCCGTATCGCCGTCCGTAAAAACATTATCCGTTACCTTTATCCGGTAATAATCCTTACACTCGCCAACAACGGAAACATTGGCGCCTTTCTTAATCGTTCCCCGCACAACCTTTCCGTCTCCTCTCTTGTATAGCTCGCACCCATTCTGCTTTGTTACTCCGTTACACTCGGTTACCGGCTTATAAATCGTTATATAGCATTCTGCCTCTGCACCGCCGGTATCTTTCGCTTTCACCTTAACGCAGATAACTCCCTCCGCTTTCGCAAAAACCTTTCCGTTCTTATCTACAGTTCCTGTTTTCTCCTGACTACTCTGCCAGCTAACATCTTTATTCGCTGCTATATCGGGGGAAATTTCCAGATTCATCTGAAGTGAATCTCCTTTAGCAAGAGAACTATTATTTTTATCTAATTTTATGCTATTTACTAAAATATTAATATTCTCTTTCTTAACAAAGCCGGTATCTTTTCCGTCATCAAAAGTTGCCCCATCTTTTGTCTTCAGCAAATAAAACTCATTACATTGGGCAATTACAGAAACAATTGTGCTCTTCTTCAGATTTCCCTTATTATCGCTGTTCTCTACTCCTGCATTCACAGACGCACCGCGATAAACAGAACTATCCTTATTTAATTCAGCTTTATGGGAACTAATTGAAGTATAAACAGATATATAGACTTTTTCTTCGTATTTCTTATCTTTTGTATCTGTTACATTTAAAATCAACCAGCCGGTTCCCTCTTTTACTGTTTGCAGTTTGCATTTCCCGCCGGAATCATCAATTACTTTAAAAATACTCTCATCGCTGCTTTTAAATTCATGCTTTTTTACCGTCCCGACTGTCAGTTCATATGAAAAAACATCCGACTGACTGCCTAACACAAGCGCCCGATGATGTCTGGCCGTTTTGTCATTTCCAATGTAGATTTTCAAATCGCCCTTTGCCGCCAATGCTTTTTCATGCATAAAAAGACTGCTTAACACAAGCACTGTAAAAAGCACCGGAAAAATTAATTTCTTTTGTACTTTATTCATTTTTCATTCTCCTTTTATTAATATATTTTTTATAATTATACCAAATCTTACCAAAGCTGTCTACTATTTAAAAAATACAAGATAGTGTGATTTTATCTATTTTATTACCACTATTGTATATGTTTTATTGTAACTATTGGCCCCTCTGCAAGAGCAATTGTCTTGTCACCTGTCAGGTTTTGTGTTATGATAAGTGCTAATACACAGAAAGGAAACATTTTCCATGATTAATTTAAGAGCTCGTATCGAGACACTTAAGAAAGAAAAAAACGCCGTAATTTTAGCCCACTATTATGTCCGCGAAGAGGTGCAGCAGGTTGCCGACTACATCGGAGACTCTTTTTATCTGAGTAAACTTGCCACGACCGTCGACGCCGATACAATTGTTTTTTGCGGGGTTTCCTTTATGGGCGAAAGCGCCAAAATCCTGAATCCGGAAAAGACCGTACTGCTTCCGGACGAGACGGCCGACTGCCCGATGGCTCATATGGCTGACATTAACCGCATTGAAGAACTGCGCAGCAAATATCCGGATTTGGCAGTTGTCTGTTATATTAACTCAACTGCCAGACTGAAAACTTATGCCGATGTCTGTGTAACTTCTTCCAATGCGATAAAGATTGTAAAAGCATTACCAAATCAACATATTTTTTTCATTCCCGATGAAAATCTGGGCCGCTATGTGGCCAGTCAGATACCGGAGAAACACATTATCTTTAACGACGGCTTCTGCCATGTACATACCGAGATAGCCGCCAGCGACGTGAAGGCGGCAAAGGAGGCTCATCCGCAGGCGCCCGTTCTCGTCCATCCGGAATGCCGTCCGGAAATAACCGCTCTGGCCGACTTTACCGGCAGTACGTCGGAAATTATTGACTACGCCACCAAAAGCGAGGCAAAAGATTTCATTATCGGCACGGAAATTGGAGTTCTCTACGAATTGCGGCAAAAAAATCCGGACAAGCATTTCTACTCAGCCCGTCCAGTACAATGCTGTACCGATATGAAAAAAATTACTCTTGAACAGATTGTTCATGTATTGGAAACCGGTGAACATGCCGTAACGGTCGACGAAGAATTACGTCAGGCAAGCAATGTTCCCCTGATGAAAATGTTGGCTTTAGCCAAATAAAGGAGCTGTTTATGAAGAATAAAACAGACATCTTAATTGTCGGCAGCGGAGCTGCCGGACTATTCTGTGCACTCTGTCTTCCTAAAGACAGGAAAATCACCATAATTACAAAATCAGACGCCGACCAAAGTGATTCTTTTCTTGCACAGGGCGGTATCTGCGTTCTGAAATCAGAAGAAGACTACGAGCATTATTTCGAGGACACAATGCGCGCCGGACATTATGAAAACCGCGTAGAATCTGTGGACGAAATGCTGCGTTCTTCCCAGTCTATCATCCAAGAATTAATTGATTATGGCGTGGAGTTTGAAAAAGAGGACGGAAAGTACCTTTTTACAAAAGAGGGCGGCCACTCCGATTCGCGCATTCTGTTCCACAAAGACATTACGGGAAAAGAAATTACCGGAAAACTGCTGGCGCGGGTGAAAGAACGGGAAAACATAACGATATGGGAACATACAACTATGCTGGATATAATAGGAAGAGAAAATTGCTGTCAGGGCATTATCGCCAAGACGGACGCAGGTGATATTTTCACACTTCCGGCAAACACGACAATACTTGCCTGCGGCGGTATCGGCGGATTATACCGTCATTCCACCAATTATCGCCATATTACCGGCGACGCCATTGCCATTGCCCTGAAACACGGTATCCGCTTAGAACATATCAATTATGTACAAATTCACCCCACTACACTATATTCAAAAACACCGGGACGCCGCTTCCTCATTTCCGAGTCGGTTCGCGGGGAGGGTGCTGTGCTGTTAGATAAAAACGGCAACCGCTTTACCGATGAACTTCTTCCGCGAGACCGCCTGACGAAAGCGGTTTATGAACAAATGGCAAAGGATGGCACCGATTTTGTATGGCTGTCTATGGCTCCCATCGCAGAGGATACCATTCGCGGACATTTCCCGAACATTTATCAACGCTGTCTGGAAGAGGGGTATGATTGCACGAAAGAGCCAATCCCTGTCGTTCCCGCTCAGCATTATTTTATGGGCGGCATATGGGTCGATTCACACAGCCACACTTCCATGGAACAATTGTATGCCATCGGGGAAACCAGTTGCAACGGCGTTCACGGCCGCAACCGGCTGGCCAGCAACTCCCTTTTGGAAAGCCTTGTCTTTGCCCGCAAGGCGGCAGAACATATTGTACAGCAGGGCCATCCGGCTCCCGAAATGGATTTGGCGGATGTGGATTTATCTACATATAAAAACACGCAGCGTCTCGAAGAACAATACCACAAAATAGTTCGTGAAAAAATAGAAAGCGAGGAACACAACAATGAATAAAATAACAATGCAAATAACGGTTGACAACCTGATAAATCAGGCTTTGGCAGAAGATATTACGAGCGAAGACATTACAACCAACGCCGTCATGCCGGAGGCAAAAACCGGTGAAGTGCAATTACTGGCAAAAGAAGACGGTATTATTGCGGGTCTGGATATTTTTGAACGCGTTTTCTTTCTCCTCGATTCGTCAACAAAAGTAACCTCTTATTGTAAGGATGGCGAACAGGTTACGAACGGGCAATGTCTGGCTACAGTACGCGGCGATATCCGCACTCTTCTATCCGGAGAGCGTACCGCGCTGAATTTCCTTCAGCGGATGAGCGGTATCGCCACTTATACGCATAGTATCGCCTCCTTATTGAAAGAATCCAAAACAAAACTTTTGGACACGAGAAAGACGACGCCAAACAACCGCATTTTTGAAAAGTATGCCGTAAAAACAGGCGGCGGCTATAACCACCGTTACAACCTTTCCGATGGCGTTTTGCTGAAAGATAACCACATTGGCGCCGCCGGAAGCATTACCCGCGCCGTTGAAATGGCAAAAAATTACGCCCCGTTTGTGCGCAAAATTGAAGTAGAGGTGGAAAATCTCGATATGGTTCGCGAGGCCGTAGAAGCAGGCGCAGATATTATCATGTTAGATAATATGCCGGCCGACGACATGAAAGAAGCCATCCGCATCATTGACGGCCGCGCCGAGACAGAATGCTCCGGCAACGTCACAAAAGAAAATGTGGCAAAGCTGATTGACCTCGGAGTCGATTACATATCCAGCGGCGCCCTCACCCATTCGGCGCCAATTCTTGATATTTCGCTCAAAAACCTGCATCCTGTAGAATAGGAGGAAAAATATGTCCGGAGAAGAACGAAGAGCCCATATCATAAACTATCTCGCCCGGCAGGAACAGCCGGTATCCGGAGCTGCCCTTGCCCGCAAATTTGGCGTAAGCCGCCAAGTCATTGTACAAGACATCGCTCTGCTCCGTTCCGCAAATGCGGAGATTGTCTCCACCAATCGCGGCTATATAGTATCACCAAAATCCTCTTCTGCTCTCGTGCGCACTTTCAAGTGCCGTCATACGGACGAGCAGACCGAAGACGAGCTCAATTGCATCGTGGACCAGGGCGGCGCTGTGGAAAATGTATTTGTCAATCATAAATTATACGGCCGCATTGAAGCAGAGATGCACATCCGCTCACGACGGGATGTGAGAGAATTTATCCACGGACTGCACAGCGGCAAATCCACGCTGTTGAAAAATGTCACTTCCGATTATCACTATCATACGATATCCGCCGAAACCAGTGACATCTTAGATGATATTGAAACCGAACTGGCACAGCGGGGATATCTGGTAAAGCCCAAAGAGAACCGGAAGAAAGATAGCCAACACGATTATGAATGCGCACTGCCTGCGCGGAAATGAGGGAATTATGATAACTACCGGAATCAAAGGAAGCTGCTCCATTCTTGCCGATGAGAGTACTTCCGCCAAAACAATGGGAAGCGGAACACTGGACGTTTTCGCCACACCGGCCATGGCGGCCCTGATGGAAAAAACGGCTTGGCAGAGTATTGCCCCTTATTTGCAGGAGGGACAGGGAAGTGTGGGAACCCGTTTGGACATTACCCACGACGCCGCCACGCCTCTTGGCATGACTGTCACCTGCAAAAGCGAGCTGATACAGGTTGACGGACGCCGGCTTGTCTTTGAAGTAACGGCCAGCGACGACAAAGAAATTATCGGCAGGGGAACACATGAAAGATTTATCATTGATAATGATAAATTTCTGACAAAGACAGCCGCCAAACTAAATTGAAACCGCAATCCTGCCAATACATTCCACAAAAAATAGTGGATAATGCCAAGTGAATTTGTTATAATACACTTATTCATATGGAAAGGACGTGATATTATGGCAGTTGCAGAGAAAATCCGCTCTGAGGAAAAAGCACAGGAAACGCAGATTTTTGAGGAATTGGATAAAGGCATAGATGACATGGAAGCAGGCAGGGTAATTGACCATAAGGAAGCGATGCGTATCCTTAAAGAGAGGGTAAATCAATATGCAATGTACTTATAACCGCTCTCTTCATCTCCCCCATATTTGTCCAAATTCCCCTTTGGCTATCCCCTTTTTCCAATAAGATTTTACCCCATATGCTCCTGAGCCGGTACTGGGTATCTATTATTTCCAACGCTGCACAACCGGATAATGATAAACCTACTTCACTACTTGTCTTAAGATTTGCTTAACATCTTCTAACCTCCCATTTTTATCACAATGTGGATTAAATAGACCGTCAACAAATCCTAAGCCATTGATAGCAACAAATGGCTGCTTGACCCCATATTTCAATTTTAATGAATCCGAAGAGCACTCTTAAAATTGTATCGAAACCCGTCTCTTCCCATAACTTTATCATCCAAGAGTGTTTCCACCACCCTCATAATATAATATCCGCCCAATCTGCTGGGCATGAGCAAGTAATAAAAAATCAGGGTGTTCTTTTCCCACTAAGCAAACCATTTGTCAATCCTAACAGTTAATTCACATACTCCCTCCACAACTTCTCGTAAACTCCATTCATCTGCTCCACAATCTCTGCACTCACCGGCACCTGCTTATCCATAAACTGCATCCCACGCTCTCCCATAAAATCTGCACAGAATAGTAATGTATAAAACGCAAATGCTTTCCAAGTCCAATCGGCAGGGATATCTTGCAATTGCAGGGTGGACACCTTATTCTGGATTCCTACGACCGTTCTCGCAATCTCCCGCTTCTCCGCAGCAGTTAATTCAGTATAGACAAGTCCGATATCTTTCCCTTTAATATAAGTTAATATCAGATATTCATATCCTCCAAATGTTCCTCTTCCAAGCACCCGCGGCACAGGGATATCACGCACTGCCAAACGCTCCAGCCAGTAAATGGTATCCTTGTACACTCCTGTTTCCTCACTGCAGCGAACTACAATTTTTCTGTCGCTAAACTCTACAATATATACATAATTTGCCTGCCCTACCGCACAACGGATTATGCCCTTTGGGCGCTTTGCAAAACAGTTTATGCAAAGTTTTACTATCTCTTCTTCATTCATTTTTCTTTCTCCATATCACGGATTAATTCTGCACTTTTCTGTATAATCTATCCCGAGCTTCCTGCGGCCTATATATGGTTCACATTGATATTTGCCTTTCTGGCCTGGCTACATAAATCACGAGTAGACAGAGTGTAGCTTTTTCCGTCCTTGATAAAATGCGTCCCACACTGCCGGAACTGAAAATACACTTTATGGGCAATACATTGCTCCCGTATGGAAAGCACCCACGCATAGTCAAGTGGTCTGGCGTTTCTGTCCGATTCGCCGCCGACTGCGACTAATTCAACATTCTCAAGATAGGCGGCAAGATTTATTTCCTCAATCAATGGTTGACAGATAATATTTTTATGTTTGATGGGCAGTTCGTTGAAAATGGAAAGTCTGTAATCAGCCCTGTCTTGATTTTCCACCGTGCAGCCAACCGTAACATTATCGTACCCATCGTTCCAATCCTCTGGAATACAATCCATAAACCGCTCAATACGCTTTGTCAAAAACAAAAAGTGGAGGTCGGAACGCTCCCGTATCATCGCCCAACATTCAGAACGCCATTCATCGGCAGCCTCAACAAGAAAATCCGTGGAAAAGCAGAGATACACAATCTGTCCGGATTTGATTTTATATGCTCCCGATTTATTTTTAGCGATAGGGGCGTAGAAGTTATCCGTCTTTACAATATTGTTCGTATCAATTCCACGCTTAAAATCGCCCTTATGGATGTAACAATACCTGCACCCCTCGCTATGTTTGTGGCAGCCACGCCACGGATTCCACATTGCCATATCATTTTCCCTCATTTATCTCATAGATGTTTTATATCAAGCTACCTTTACTTCCTTGATAAGTATCGTCCATTTTGTATTTTTCCCCATGATAAAATTTACGTTTTCTTCAATAGGTTTTGTTCCGTCAATTCGTAGAACAGGACATTTTAAAGACTGCACCCATTCTTCAACAGTATTTTCTGGTTGAGCTTCAACAAAATCAAAGAACTTCTCCTCTTGCTCATGTAAATCTCCACCTATTAACATTCTTTCACCAAATTTCTGAAAAGAACGATTTCTAACTCGCCATATCCGAATATCCTTTGGAACATCAATCAATACAGCATATTGAAAAAACGGGTAGATAGTTTCTCCATAATCTCCTTTTACAGAAGTAAAAACAAAGTTTTCATGTGCTCTTATCTCACTCCAAAGCAACTTTTCCACCTCTTCACGAGTACGAGGAAAAGCATAGGTATAATTTTTATCTGTTTTAGGAAAATACAAGTTTTCATTGTCTATAAAATGGAAATGCAGCTTCTTCGCAAGAACCTTTTCTAATGTATTCTTTCCGCTGCCATTTAAGCCACATATGATAACTTCCGCAATAATAGCTTCATGCAGTCCGTCTACCAGAATATAATTATCCTGCTCCACAAGATGATACTCGTTTCGTGTTCCATGAACTTTTTCTGTTTTTCTGCGTCCATAAGCAATTTTACCACAATATACCGGATTTTTCAGAATAAGACGAACCAAGTGTGCATCAAAAAGAGGATTTTTTCCGTTCTGTCTCTGTATCTTGCGAATGCCGTGATTCTCAAGATATTTTGCCACACCGTTAGCGCCGGTGTCAGTCGTCACATACTGTTCAAAAATGACACGGATAGCGGCCGCTTCTTCCTCGTTGATCTGAAGTTCCCCATCCACAAGCTGATAGCCGTATGGCGCAAAACCGCCGTTCCATCTTCCCTCGCGGGCTTTCTGGATACGCCCCTCCATTGTCTGCACACGAATATTTTCCCTCTCAATTTCCGCAACAGCTGACAAAACAGAAATCATCAGTTTGCCTGCATCCTTAGAAGAATCAATTCCATCTTCCACACAAATTAAATTTACCCCGAAATCCTGCATGATCTGTAAATTTTAATCTTTATCTGCTTTTTTACCCAATATTTTTATTGAGTCCAAATAATCCTGTTCCACATCGCTTAAAGTTCGTTCTTTATATTTCTTATATTCTCCGGTTGCTTTTTCCACCGCCTGCTTATGCGTCACATTCCCATTTCCTAACAACAACTGTTCGCCGCTCATTGTTAGAATCCGGTCTAAGTACTTCACCCAATCTTTCATGGTCATAGCCTGTTCCCGTTCTGCCTGACGTTCTGCAAAATCCAAATATCCCGACACAAGCTGCCCCATTGCACGAAGTTCTTTTTCATTCAGATAGTTCTTGGCAATGACAGCCTCCCGCAACGTTGGCTGGTTTCCTGCGAACGTGGTAAGCCCCATAAATTCCTTTTCCGCATCCGCTCTTGTATAAATAACTTCCGCCGCCGTCTGTCCATGAATGCCATAATGAATTTTGTTCTGAACCTTCTGGAAAAACTGAATGGATATTTCCGCTTTCGGGTCATAGTCAATGCTTGTAGCGTAAATCTCCAATACCTGCCTGTAAAACACCTTTTCTGATGCACGAATATCCCTGATCCGTTCAAGCAGTTCCTTAAAATATCCACCGCCGCCTAAGTTTTTCAAGCGTTCATCATCCAGCGCAAAGCCTTTATGCATATACTCTTTCAAAATTCCTGTTGCCCATATCCTGAACTGTGTGCCTCGCTTTGATTTCACACGATAACCAACAGAAATGATTACATCGAGATTATAAAATTCTACGGGCTTATCGGAATTTGCAATGTGCAAAATTTGCACATTACCTTCTCTGGAAAGCTCTCCTTCTTCAAATATATTTTTTATGTGTTTTGAAATTACAGAACGGTCTCTCTGAAATAACTCCGCCATTTGAGCCTTTGACAGCCAAACCGTATCGCCATCAAAGATTGTTTCAATCTTTGATAAGCCGTCTTCTGTTGTATAAATTATCATATTTGATTTTCCAATTTCTTCTCTATAATTCATAGTCACCTCGTTATTTGGTATTTTCTCCAGCAATAGTTTGGACACTCTTATCATGTTTATTATATCTTTTGTGACCATTATTAGCAAGATACATCCTTCAATTTTTTGACAATTCTTCTGCTTTATTTCTATCATCTTTCGCATGATTATCTCCTGCTATATCAGGTAAATTTTCTATATCTAAATCTGACGCATATTTTTCAATCAAATTTGCCAGCATATCCGCCAATCCGCTCCATTCATCAATCATAAGCACTTCCTCCATATGAACGCAAAAAAGGACAGCTACAAACTATTACGTTCATAACTGCCCTTACGCTGTTTTACATTAAAAATCACAAATTTCCTGTCAATCTATCCTGTTTTTATTCTATAAGACTACATACAAGTGACAGGTCATTACGCTGTCCACATCGGAATCGCACCGTCATTTTATGACTAAATTTCAACCAGAAATCCAGAAGTATCATTATCACGAATATGGCTCATCGCCCCGCACATCTGCTGTGCATTTTGTCAGGTTTTTATCGCTCAATGCCTTTGCTTCAATAGATTATTTCCATTCCCTCACGTTTACCCCGAAATGAATCAGGGCAGGCATATCGTGGCGCACCTACATAGTGGCTACACATATCCTCACGTCCTGTATGTATATTGCATTATTCAGTTTTCATATCAGCTCTCATTTCAGTTGCCCTAAATATTATTCTAAATGGTAAATATGTAAAATTTTTTCCTATTTACGAAAACTTTTTCAAAAATTTTTCTGTTAAAGCGGACGTCAGCACCCGCCTCAGTTTTGAGCAAACTACCCCTACAGCTTAAAATTCGTTTGCCAATCTTACCAAGTCAGCAAGCACTGCTTGCGTATATACGCAGGAGAAAATCCTCTGACCCCTTACCCATAATAAGCTTGCAAAACGGCACTAAAAAGATGTATCAAATGAAAAAATATGCTAAATTTACGCAAACATTTCGTTTGATACATCTTCCATATATATCATAGATAAATCTTTTTCTTACATACAGTTCCTGTCACAAAATTTGTTCATAAATATTGTTTTGCTAATCTCATATGCCACTGTCGCAGGAGCCTCCTTATAATCCGCCGGATTCACTCTTAATCCTGCTGCCTGCATAGCTTCCAATACTACCTTACCACCCAATTTCTCAGCTATTTACAGCTTGCAAACATCCAAAAACTCATTTTGGCTCATGATGGTTGTTATATCCTTTAAACAGCCTATATCAAATCTAATTGTTTCCTTATTTTCAGTTTCGTCTACAACAACAAATCGGTATTCGTTTTGATATGAAAAAATTTCTGTTATTCTATCAGTGCTTCTTTTATTGTCTAAATGATATAAACACAAAGCATAATTCACACATTCTCTATTAGCGGTAATATTAATCTGTATCGGAATCCCTTGTGGCGTTTCATATTTTGTTGTATGAAATTTACCCTCAAATTCATCATATTTTTACTAATGGGCATTTTTATACTTTCAATAAATCTGCGATTGGCATGGGGCACAGTTGATCCTGTATTTGCTTTTTTATATATTACACTCTGCCGCTTTAAAATTGAATATATTAGCGCATCAGAAATATCCGTTCTCTTCTTTTTCATCATCGCAAATGTAGAACCTAATATTCCCTTATTTCCAATATAAACATCCCCACTTGCTGCGCCATCCATTACCATTATAACTTCTCCATTACAATAAATCATATTTTCTCCACTGCAAAATTCAGCTTTCGCATTATTAGCAACATCTATAGTTATATAAGGATGTAGCCCATCTTCCTGTATGCCCGCTAATCTCTTTGGAATCTTACCTTTTACAAACAAAAATATCTCGCCTAATTGAACACATTCCCATCCTTCCGGAATTTCTTTTTTCAATTCATCATTCCAAACCATTTTTCCACCAGAAGATTTATAAGGTTTTCCATCATCATTGGGAAATTCAAACTGCAAAAGCCAGTAATCATAAATAGTTTTTGCCATTGATTCTAATTCTTGATTAACCTTGTTATTATTTTCTATCCTTGAATCTATACTATCTAATAAACCTGCTATCTTATCTTGAATTTCTCTTGATGGTAAATTCAATGGAATACTATCCATTAATTTGGTGTTCAAAGAAGGCATTGTAGCCCCCACAGAAATATTAAGTGACACAGCGAAAGGCATCAGCGACCTTGTCCCCATGCAGGACTTATTCAACGAATGGCATGCCAAGAACACGAGCCAGAAAGTGCGGAATATCCTCCGCAATAAGGGACTGTCGGGCGCACCACTTACAACCAATCCGCCATTTGGATACAAAAAGAATCCAGACAAACCAAAAGAATGGCTAATCGATGAGCCTGCGGCTGAAATTGTAAGACGGATTTTTGATATGTGCGTGGAAGGGTTCGGACCGACGCAGATAGCAAAAAAGCTGAAAGCCGACAAGGTAATGACGCCGACGGTTTACTGGAACAGCATTGGGATGGCATACCGAAAACCGCCCGCCACCCCCTACCACTGGTCAGCAGCCAGCGTGGTACGCATCCTCTCCCGACAGGAATATATCGGGGACACCGTTAATTTCCGCACCATGCACAAATCATTTAAAAGCAAGAAGCGGCTGGAACTCCCGCAGGAGGAATGGCAGATATTCAAAAACACCCATCCCGCAATCATTGACGAAGAAACCTTCATGCTCGTGCAGGAGCTTCGGGAACACCGCCGCAGACCGACAAGGAGCGGGATTATCAGCATGTTTTCTGGTCTGCTCTATTGCGCCGACTGCGGGGAGAAACTCTATTACAGCACAGTAAATAATTACAAGAGGGAACAGGCTTATTTCTTCTGTTCTTCCTACCGCAAAAACTCTGATGTATGCTCTGCCCACTATATCCGAGAAAAAGTAGTGGCAAAGGCAGTATTGGACAGTATGCAGCGTGTGTTCTGGTACGTCCAGTGTTTTGAAAAAGATTTTGCCAGAAATCAGATGGCGGCTTTCGGAGAGGAAAAGAGGAAAGAATTATCCGAAAAGCGCAGGGAGCTTGCACAGGCAAAAAAGCGGGTGAAAGAGATTGACAGCCTTATCCAGAAGATTTATGAGGACAATGTAAGCGGGAAAATCTCTGATGGACGCTTCGCCACCATGTCAATGGCGTTTGAGGATGAGCAGAAACAGTTAAAAGAATCCATTCCCAATATGGAACAGTACCTTGAAACCGAAACGGACAAGAGCGACAGCCTTCAGCGTTTTATCGACAGGGTAAAATGCGTCACACAGCTTACGGAATTAACCCCCGAAATCGTACACGAGTTTATTGAGAAGATTGTCGTGTCCAAGCCAGAATATATTGACGGTCAGCGTTACCAGAGTTTAGATATTTACTACAACAGCGTCGGCATTGTCAGAGAGCCGATGCCCGAAGAAATGGAAGAACTGTTCCAAGAGCATATGCGGAACAGAACAACCAGCCAGAGCAGTAAAACAGCGTAGCCGCAAAGCTACACTGTCTACATAGCAGTATATCACAATATTTCGGTCTTTAGGGAAACTTCCTTACGGAACACCATCCAAATCGCCGTTTTTATTGTTATTGCCTTTTGAATGATTCTTCATAAGTTTTCATCTCCCTTTATCTTGTTAAAAATTCCTTCTGCCATTCTCTGCGCCAAGATTTCCTGATAGTCGTCATTTAACAGCTTTTGACTCTCAGAATAATTTGAAAGAAATCCCATTTCCACCAGAACAGCAGATATTTGAGTATTCCGCAAAACATAATAGTTTTCGGTTTTTGCATACCTCGTTTTTACGTCATTGCTTAGCGAAACTGCATGGATTATGCTTTCTGCATATGCTTTGCTTT
>CAJUTM010000002.1 GCA_910589595.1 uncultured Eubacterium sp. | reverse complement strand
CTTAGGCATTGATATCCTTGTAAAAAAAGTGTCAACCAATATTGACAATATCAACCTGCTTTATTACATCTTTTAACTGCGTCTCCGATGTGCGGTCTTCAGAAACAGACCACATCAATGCCTGACTCATGATAAAAGCTTTTTTGCTTCGCTTCTTGTCACTCACATACCAGCGAATTATCTTGGCATAGTAACCATGTCTCTCTCCACCGGTATTCTGATCCCACTTATAGGTTTCTGTACTCTCATAGGTATTCCCTGTATGGCATGTTTTTCCAAGGCTAAGACAAAATGCCCTTTTCCCAGCCACTTTCATTTGAAACCATGTACCACTCTTGGTCTTTGAGCCATAACTGACACTTCCTTTTTTACCAAGGGAATCCACCTTTACATTTCCTGTCGCCGCCTGTACTGATATACTGTTAAATGGTATGGAACCAAACAGCATAAACAGTGCCAGCATTCCCGCTATGATTCGTTTTGTTCTGATTTTTATCTTCATTTTTTTCCTCTCCTGATCTTTTATTATGATTGTTTTGCTGCGGATGATGGTGGTGCTCTTCCCATTTTCATTGCCTCCTTCCTGGCAAAAGAAAAAAGCCTTCTAGTTTTACTAAAAGACTTTTCTCAAAAAATATTTACTTGTATCGATTTATTCTTAATTCGAAAGAATGATTTCTCCCGAAGCATTTTCTTCCACTGTCACACTGACCGGATTTGCTTTTTGGTAGTTGCCATCCATTGCCGTCTCATAAAAACGATACGTTTTTCCAACTTCAAGTACTATATTTTTGTACTTTGTTTCACCAATTGTCGTAGAAAAACGATTCTTTTTGTCCGCCACATCATAATAAGCAATCTTGCAGTTTTGCAAAAAGCTATTTGTGCTTGTATCAAACCGCTTTACAGAATACGTTTTCAGTTTGTAATCCCGCCAGTTCGCAAAATCACTTTTCTCTCCATCCCAGAAAATAGCAAACCACATGGTACTCACTTTTGCAATTGCTCCACATTTATGATTTGCATCCAGATAGTTTCTCTTATGTCCCTTACTCTTTGTCCAGCGCCTCATCACTTCTGTGGGAGAAGCACTGCCACTGGTAAGCATATTTTCTGCAAATAACAGTCTTTTGTAGACAGCATAAAGGCCGAAATAATCTCTGGTATCTGCATTCAGATTCTTATGTTCGTCATAGCCACTTTTATTCATGCGATAGATAAGGAAATCATACAATTCATCTGACCACTCCAGTTTTTCAACACCCGCAGCGGTTCTATACTCATTCTGCTTTCGGAATACCCTCATAGCATTCTCCTTGGCCGTAAGAGTTTTCTTTGTTGCTTTATTCTGCTTTTCATAAACTTTAACCAAGTACACACTTGTTTTCTTTTTCCTCTTCTTATTCTTCCAGCAAACCGTAACCTTTGCCGTTCCTTTCTTCTTCGCCGTAAATCGGATTTTTTTAGACTTCTTAATCCGCTTCACCTTCACCACAGATTTCTTTGAAACCTTGATCTTTATCTCGGATTTTTTATCCGAGTTAGAAATGGTTACTGTTCTCTGTTTTCTGCCATTCAGAACCAGTGAAATTTTCTTCGTCTTCGCCTGAATTTCCGCTCCCGGTGCTGTCATCATCACACATACAATAACCAAAATCAATGCTCTTACCATCTTTTTCATATCAATCACACGCCTTTCACTGTACGCCAGTCATTCCTGGCAATTTTTATTATACTGTATTTACCTGTTCGTTAAAACATATTTTTGAGTTTTTTAAAATCAATAGAATTCTTACTTTCCATTCGCTTATCCAATTCATTTAAAAGCTGACTGTTGCACTCTTTTACTACCTTCCGGATGTCCTCCAGAATGTCATCTTCCTCCGTCGATATGCCATGGTGTCTGTAATAGTAAATCACAGCCTCTCGTATGTAGGCACTTCTATTCTCCACATTTTCCAAAATGTTATAAACAAATTGATGCCTCGGATTATTAATCCGAAGTAACACCGGAATTCTGACATGCTCACTCTTTTTATCCATCCGCTCCACCTCCTGTGCCATTAACTTTTCTGCCTGCTCCATAAAAATCATACATAACACGGTTACTGATATCCAGTTCCCCCTGCGATTTTGCCTGATAAAGCACAGTCAGCATATATGCCTTATGGTTATGTACCTTCGTCACCTGTTTTTGATATTGGTCGATCGCATAATCAATATCACATCGGTTCAGTTTCAAAAGCCTTGATTTCACAACTGAAGCCGGTTTGTCCTCGCCCATTACCCGCAGCACCGTTTTCTGGGTATTCAGAACATCATACAACACATCCTTAACCGTATTAATGGATTTTTCCTGCGGAGCAGAAACATACTTTGGTTCTAACTCATAATGCTGCTCTATGAACTCCATCGAATATTTCTCTTCCATCGTATCAACATCTTGATCTGGATAAGGATTTGATAGATCAGTCTTTATATCAGGTTTTATATTATAGTCTTTATTATTGTTACCCCCATTTGCATTAGTATGGTTTCCATTACTACCGTAACCATTGCTACCGTTTCCATTACTACCGAAAGGGGGGTAATGGTCTTTGATACCATTCGTACCATTTTGGGGGTAATGGTTCTTTTCCTCTTCAGAAACCAAGTTGTTTTTCTTCTTTTCTGCCCGTTGAAGGTTATCACTTGTGACTTTTCCATCTGCATTATGATACAATGTGTGTGGACCCTCTTCTGGTTCATCCAACAGTTCATACTCCGTACGCCAGCGTCCATTGTCCGACATAATATGTACTTTCAGATATCCACTTTCCTTAAGTTCTTTCCATGCACTGTCAAAAGCCTTTTTTCCTTCTTTCGCCAGACGCATAAAATCTTCTTTTGTCCATTTCTTATCCGGCATGGAGATATATGCCTGTATGACCAGATACAATCCTTTTGCTTTCAAAGAAATATTCACATCTCTGGTTATCTCATTTTGAACGACTGTAAATCCTTTTTTGCTTCGGAAGAAACCCTCTGCCATGATATCACCTACCTGCCATCGAATGGTTGATCCTCATCTGAAACGGATGAAAAATCACTGTCTTTATTTGCCGGTTTCTCCGCACTTTTCTTCTGTGCGAACTCAACCTCCTCTGTAATGATACTGAAACCATAGACCTTGCTTCCCTCTTTGGTCGTATAGTTGTTATTCTGCACTCGTCCAATGACTAATACACGGGAACCGCTGTGAAAATATCGCTCGACAAATTCCGCCTGCCTTCCAAAGGAAGTGCAATGAAAGAAATCCGCATCCGCATTTGACTTCTGCTTTGTCTTTCGATTTACCGCGAGATCAAATTTGGTAATAACAATGTCCGTTCCATCCTCACTTTTCTTTCTTGTAGTTTTGGGATTTCTCGTCACATTTCCCAGTAAAATAATCTTATTCATTTTGTCCGCCTCCTCTCTTTTGTTTCCATTCATCCAATAACTCTAAAATGATTTTCATCATTTCCTCTTCTGTGGTTTCTTCCTCAAAATACTCTGATAGTCGTTCATTTCTCAGAGTAATTTCTTTTTTCTTTTTCTGCTTGGGAACCGAAAAAAGATACTCTTCCAATCTGTCAGCATCTAATTTCCCCTCCAAACTGAATTTCTTTATCTCATTTGCCTGTATTGTCGATATTTTCTTCTCATACCGGCAAATAGCATCATAAACCATACTCTGCTCTTCTTCCGGAAGAACAGACAGGCTGACACCTTGAACCAATCCAAGCTGCTTATTATCTACCAAAGCCAACAGTGCATCACTTAATCTGGCAAGCCATATATAGCGCTGAATCCTCTTATAATTTTCGCCACTTTCCTCGGACATCATTTTCAGGCTGTTTCCTGCCTTGCCCTGATTCTTCATGGCATCATACTTGATTTTGTATGCCTTTGCTTTTTCACTCGGTCGGATGTTTTCCCGCTGAATATTGGAATCTACCATAACTACGCTGGCTTCATCGTTATCCATTTCTTTCACAAATACCGGCATTGTTTCTAATCCAAGAACTTCGCATACATGCTTTCTTGTATGCCCGGAAATAATCTCATAACCGCCTTCTTTGCGTTTCCGGACAATTCCCGGCACCAGCACACCATGCTCTCTGACACTTTCAATCATCTCTGCCAGTTCCTCATCGGAACGAATCTGAAACGGATGGTTATGAAATTCATGTAGTTCGGAAAGCGGTATCTCTCTCACATCTCCTGCTTCAGTAGCTTTTTCAGCTTCCCTTCCGCCAAAGAGATCATCAAAGCTCGTTAATTTTACTTTTTCCAAAGCCTTTGTCCTACTCATGAGCGATTACCTCCTTTGTCAGTTTCTCGTAAGCATGTGCCACCGGATGTTTCTTATCCAGTGTAAAGATACTCACTCCTGCTGCTGATGTTTCAGCGGCTTTTACCGAAAATGGTATTTTACTTTCAAAGATAGGAATGGATTCCCCATAATATTTCTTGATTAGTTCCATAATGTCCTTGGCATAATTGGTTCTCGCATTCAGCATGGAAATCAAAATCCCTTCAAACTGAATCTGCGGATTCAAATGCTTTTTCACACGGTAAATGGTCGTGATTAACTGCTCCAATCCTTTTACCGGAAGATAAGCTGCCTGCACCGGCACCAATACACTATCCGATGCCGTAAGCGAATTGACCGTTATCATTCCCAAACTTGGCATAAACAGTCGATGAGAATGTAATCATAAAAATCTCTCATGCTTTCCACATATGTTTTTAGAACAAACTCTCTGCTCATAGCATTTACAAGAGAAACATCCACTCCTGACAAGTCAATGTTGCATGGCATAAGGTCAAGTCCTTCTTCATGGTGAATGATACCTTTTTTCACATCCACATCCTTATCCATGATAATCTGCTCCATAATACTTGGAAGTGCAATCTCCAGTTCATCCGGATTTTCAATTCCAAGACTCTGTGACAGGTTCCCCTGTGGATCTGCGTCAATGACAAGCACTTTCTTTCCTTCTCTTACTAAACCAACTCCAAGATTTACTGTTGTTGTAGTCTTGGATACACCACCTTTTTGATTGCATATAGCAATTACTTTACACATAATTCTGACCCTCCGTATTTTTTTGGTTATTTTTCATTTCGATAAACATCTACATATAAACGTTTATACTTTCCATTCGTTCTTTCTATAGAACTAAAATTTGAGATATTTCTTACCTGCCACCGGCAATCTCGCTGCATTTTCTTTAAAAACCAGCGAAGTTCCTTTTTGGTGCCAGATAATCTTACCTTTAACATCTCCATCACCACCTTTCATATAAATTTTCTCTATAACACAAAAAACCCTTTCCAAAATGATTTCTCATTCTGAAAAGGGTTTTAACCTTTTTATGATTCTCTTTTCGCAGGTGCATAAATTATTATCATGTACTGAAACGTATCAAAACTTGTATATTTGTAGCACTAATTGTAGCACCATGTAGTATCAACACTGTTGAAACGCCTTATTTTCGGCACTTTACTTATCCAAACTCTTCAATGTCGGGAACAGCAGCACGTCGCGTATCGCCGGCGAGTTTGTCATCATCATCACCATGCGGTCAATTCCAAAGCCGATACCTCCGGTCGGCGGCATTCCGATACTCAGGGCGTTCAAAAAGTCTTCGTCACAGTGGTTTGCTTCCTCGTCGCCGGCGGCAAACAATTTCTCCTGCGCCTCAAAGCGTTCCCTCTGGTCAATCGGGTCGTTGAGCTCGGAATAAGCGTTTGCCATCTCCCAACCGTTCATAAAGAACTCAAAGCGCTCCACATAATCCGGATTATCCGGCTTCTTTTTTGTCAGCGGAGAAATCTCAATCGGGTGGTCCATCACAAATGTCGGCTGAATCAAATGTTCCTCCACATACTCCTCAAAGAACAGATTCAGGATATCTCCTTTTTCGTGGCGCTCCTCAAACTCAATATGATGTTCTTTGGCAAGCGCTTTTGCCTCTTCTGTCGTTGCAATCGCATCAAAATCCACATCGGCGTATTTCTTAACGGCATCCACCATCGTAATGCGCTCAAACGGCTTGGACAAATCCATCGTATGTTCGCCATACTGCAGAACTTCCGAACCGGTTACTTCTTTTGCCACGTAGCGGTACAAATTTTCCGTCAAGTCCATCATGCCGTGATAATCGGTATAGGCCTGATAGAGCTCCATCAGCGTAAACTCCGGATTATGTCTCGTGTCAAGTCCCTCATTCCGGAATACCCGGCCAATCTCATAGACCTTTTCAAGTCCTCCGACAATCAGTCTCTTTAAGTACAATTCCAAAGAAATGCGCAGTTTCAAATCTTCATCCAAGGCATTAAAATGTGTCTCAAACGGGCGGGCGGCGGCTCCACCGGCATTCGCCACCAGCATTGGCGTCTCCACTTCCATAAAGCCCTGTCCGTCTAAATAATTACGGATACTGCGGAGTACTTTGGAGCGTTTCACAAACGTCTCCTTAACTTCCGTATTCATAATCAAATCCACATAACGCTGACGATAACGCATATCGGTATCTGTCAGACCATGAAATTTCTCAGGAAGAATTTGCAGGCTCTTTGACAGCAGCTTCACGTCGCTCGCATGGATAGAAGTTTCTCCCGTCTTCGTTTTAAATACCTCGCCGGTAATTGCAAGAATATCCCCGACATCATATTTTTTAAAATCTTTATAGGATTCTTCGCCAATGTTGTCACGCGCCACATAAGCCTGAATATTTCCCTCTAAATCCTGAACATTACAAAACGAAGCTTTTCCCATCACCCGCTTGAACATCATGCGGCCGGCAACGGTTACTGTTTTCCCCTCCATCTCTTCAAAGTGATTCTTTATCTCCATCGAATGGTGCGTTACCTCACACTTCGTAATGGCAAACGGGTCTCTGCCCTCCTCCTGAAGATTTGCAAGTTTCTCTCTTCTTACTTTTAACAACTGATTCATATCTTCTGCCACGATTTTTTACCCTCATTTCTATCATTTAGTTCTTATGAAAATCCAAAATTTCGTATTGAATAAAACCAACCGGTGTCTCTACCTCTACGATATCTCCCTTTTGGGCGCCAATCAGCGCTTTTCCCACCGGCGATTCATTGGAGATTTTACCTTTCAGGCTGTTTGCTTCCGTGGAACCTACAATCTTGTATTCCATCTCCTCTTCGAATTCCATATCCTTTATTTTCACTGTGCAACCTACATTAATTACACTTGCGTCAACATCGTCGTCATCAACTACTTCTGCGTTTTTCAGTATTTTGTCTATTTCCTCAATCCGGAGCTCAATGTCGCGCTGCTCTTCTTTCGCTGCGTCATACTCCGCATTCTCGGATAAATCGCCCTGTTCTCTCGCTTCCTTAATTTTCTGGGCAACTTCACGACGTCGATTCACTTTCAAATCATGCAATTCATCTTCTAACGCTTTTAATCCCTCATACGTTAAAATTTTCTTCTTTGTTTCAGCCATGGATATACCTCCCGAAATTCTTAATTGTACCGCCAACCGCACATAAAATCAGGTTGACTACACATCGTTTTATTATAACTTAACTTCCATACATTGTCAATTCCGCAACCATTTGAGATTCCAATCCGTATTAATCAAGAAACGGCTTCTTTTCTGCTTCCGAATCTTCCTGCTCTTCGGTGGCGCGGATTAAAATATTATGATATTTTTTAGCAATATTATTCAGTGTGTTTTTTTGCATTGCGGCCCAGTTCGCTTCGGAAATAGAGCAAATCGTATCTGCATATCCCGCTTTTACGGAAGCGTCCGTCGTCGGCCCCATCTGCATAATAACGCGAATCGGATAGTAGCGGCAGTCTTCAAACGTATTTTCCGTTACCGTTGGATTGAGAACGCCACGCAGTAGCAGCGCCACATATTTATACGGATTTCCCGAAGCATTCCGCTTGCCGTCGTCCAGCGACTGGATATTCATAAACGTATTTCCTTTAATAAGGGTATCTTTCCAGTTGAGAGCGCGTATTGCCACATTATATGTTCCGTCGAAACAATTATTTATAATCTGCACATTCTCCTGATATAGCTGTTTTGTGCCGTCAACGGAATAAGTGTGGCTGCCAATAGCTGTTCCCACGTTTTTAAATACATTGTTGCGAATATAAATGTCTTTACATGTGAGCATATCGTGGGCAGACCAGTCATAATTGAAGCCGTCGGTGACTAAATCGTTACCGTCTACATTGATACACTCTTTATGACTCTTCTCGTCGAGCGGTTTGAATCCCTCAAACATGCATTTTTCAAAAACTACGTTTTGAGAAGAATTTAATTCCACAAAATGAGAGCCATACTGATTTTGGAAAGTAACTCCCTGAATTAAAATATTTCTCGCGTGTCCCATTACCAGACCCATGCAGTTTCTTACATTGGCACAGTTGATTCGGGCCGTTCCCTGACCGATAATTTTAATATCGTGTGCCCCATTGTAACCGCGTACCGTTCCCTTTGTCCCATCTTTCGACGGCGGCACTAGGGTAAAAAGCGATTTGGCATAACAGATATCCGTTGCTGTTGTTCCCGACTTTGTAAAATTGACGCCGTTTTCCAGTGTCATCGTTACATTTGACGGAATACAAATATGATTCGTCACCGGATAATTGCCAGCTTTGACTGTTATCGTACCACCTCCGGCATATTCCAGCTGTTCCATATAAGAGAGGAACGTATAGTACACACGGCGCTTGGAAAAGTCTGCCGCATCGTTATACTTCTCATGGTACGGCCCCGTAGATGAAGTGATAACAAATGCTTTATCTGCTTTATTCCTCACATAGGTAATACGCGTCTTGCCGTTGAGTATATAATAATGGCTCAGTTCGCTTGCCGCATTTGCCGCCAGCTTATTTTTCGCTGCCGTGCCAATAACGGATGCCACACCTGGCATCTTCTTTCCCTTGCCGGCATTCGCCGCCTTATTAAAGCAGGCCAGAAACTTACATTTACTAACTGTATTTGATGCCACTGACGGCTCATAAACACCATAACCGTACACCGCGCTGCCTGTCTTCTTTTTCGAAGATACAAGCTTAACCGTATTATTTTTTATCGCCGGCTTTTTCCACAAAACGGCATAGACCGCACATTTTTGCGTATCCGTAAATGTATTTTTATCAATGGTGATTTTCGTCTGATAATACTTTGTCGTCTTTTTGTCAGACTTTACGACAACTGATTTCGTCGTGCCGACACCGATATCCGCAGAATGAAATTGGTTTCTGGTAATCGTGATGGATTTATTTTTTGTATTATCTAACTTACTCCATTTTCCGGTAAAGTCATTCGTCGTCTCATTGATTGTCTCCAAACGTATTGCCATGCGGTTTTTCAAACCTGAAACGGCCGCCCCTTTTTGAAAAACACAATTACTGATTGTAACTTTTTGGGAGCCCTCTATCCAGACGTAACTGCCGCCCTTTTTATTTTTAAACGTAATACCGCTGACTTTTACATCAGAGGCGTGGCCGATATAAACGGCGGTCGCCCCTTTTACTTTCCCGAGGTCAATCGCGGCCTTTCCGGAACCCTTTATGCTGACTTTCTTCGACGATTGGTATTTTGACACCGTGCGGTTCTGGGAAGCCTTTTGCGAAGAAACCGTTTGCAATAAAACTTTCGTCGCCTTTAGTTTCCCCGTTCCCGTAGCCTTAGTCTTTTTTATTTTCGCGCCGGATTTTAATTCAATTGTCACGTTTGACGGCACTGATAATGTACACGGAACTTTATAAGTACCTTTCTTTAACTTCAAGGTTCCTCCGGTGTCCGCCAGACGGTCCAGATACGATTGCAGCATCAGAAACTGTCTTGTCTTTGCATTGTATTGCGGCTTCTGCCGATATGTCCTGCTGCAGGGAATTGTCTTGGGATTCACCGTTACTGTTTTCTTCTTCGCCTCGGCATTCTGTCCACATAAACTGATACCGGCCATCATGCCGGCCATACCCATAATAATCATCCACTGTTTTTTCATCTGCTTCGTCTAACCTCTCTTTTATCATTGAATTGCAACTATCTTAGCGATAACTCTTTGTAACAATGTCTAGTATAATGGTAAATGATGTCATTTTCTTTACACTTATCGCTTGACATCATATGTTACTTTATGTATTATTGTATTGTGTTATTAATACAGCGACACAGCATTGGATAAATCTTGCAGCAGAAAAGGAGGTAACTATGGCTTGGAAATTATCTAATGACCGCCCCATCTATATACAATTGATGGAGCAGATTAAACGCCAAATTCTTTCCGGACGTTACCATTGCGGTGATAACTTCCCCTCTGTTCGGGAATTAGCGGCCGAGGCGGCTGTCAACCCGAACACAATGCAAAAGGCGCTTGCCGCTCTGGAGCAGGAAGGACTGCTGGTGACTAACAGGACGAACGGACGCTCTGTCACAAGCGACGAGACGCTCATTCAGACAATGCGTGAGAGTCTGGCTGTGAAAATTGTCAACGAATGCCAAAATGCACTGCTGGCATTGGGTTATGATTCAGAAGATAGTATGGCATTTATTAAAAAGAACTATCCCTGAAAAACCGGTTAGAAATTGATAAATCAGCCTGCAACAGGCAGAATGGAGGATTTTATGTTATTACTGGAAGCAAGCCGCCTGACTAAAAAATTCGGCCCCAATTATGCTCTCAATGACGTCAATCTTTCGTTAGATTGCGGTAAAATCATTGGTTTATTGGGCCCGAACGGCAGCGGCAAAACAACATTTATAAAAATTATTACCGGACTGTTGAAACCAACTTCCGGTGTCGTCCGGATTGGCGCAGAACAACCCGGCATTCTTACAAAACAGCACATTTCCTACCTTCCCGACCAGACAATTTTCCCAAAATGGATGAAGGTAACCGACTTATTTTCCTATTATCAGGACTTTTTTATGGATTTTGACAGAGCTAAAGCGAGAGAAATGATGCAGCGTCTCGGTATCGCCGAAAAAATGCGCCTGCGCCAGATGTCAAAGGGCACTCTGGAAAAGGTACAGCTCATTCTCGCTATGAGCCGCAACGCCAATCTCTACTGTCTGGATGAACCTATCGGCGGCGTAGACCCCGCCACGCGCGATTACATATTGCAGACAATTATTTCAAATTACAGCGAAGATGCGTCCGTTCTCATTTCCACTCACTTAATTTCAGATGTGGAAAGCGTTTTGGACGAAGTAATATTCCTGCAAAACGGTCAGGTTCGCATGCACTCATCTGTAGAGGATATACGGGAACACGAGGGACAATCCGTTGACGCGCTATTTAGGGAGGTGTTTCGATGCTAGGAAAACTGATTAAACATGAATTTAAAGACACAATACGCTTATTTTGGCCGATTTTCAGCCTTATTGTTGTATTGACACCACTTTTCGCCTTTTTGATGAAATTGGGCTCAAATGGTATTTTTTCAAGCTACGAAGAGCAAAATGGTCTGAACCTGACCTATGCCTTACAGGGAGGGTTAATCGGATACTATCTGCTTCTTGTAGGACTCTTCCTCGGCTGCCAGATTATGATGGCGCTGCGTTTCTACCGCACGATTGCAACGAACGAAGCCTATCTGACTTTTACGCTGCCAACCTCGACGGGTAAAATTTTATTCAGCAAATGGCTGATTGCCATGCTATATTACATAGTATCCGGAATCCTTGCATTTTTCTCGATTCTTTTTACTATTATTGTAGTTACACCCGCCACTTTTAAAGAAATTGTACAGACCTTTGAAGATTTTATACTCAATATTGACATTGACAGTTTCTCCCTGCTTTCTTTAGTAGCGCTTGTATTTATCGTTTCCGGCGCCGCTAAAATACTGCAGTTTTATGTTTCCATTGTGCTGGGGCAGTTATTCCGCTCCCATCGGGCGATAATCAGTATCGGTTTTTACATCGCGCTGTCTGTCGTATTGCAAATCGTCAGTTCCCTTGTATTGCTGCCGGTCATCTACTTTAACTTTTTAGACGGCCTTCCATCATCCGACTATATAATCCACTCCTTCCTGTTGATACTTATTCTGTTCAACGCGGTTCTTGCCGGAGGATTCTATTTTACAACATACTTAATTATACGGAAGCGGTTGAATGTAAGGTAACCTGACAGTAGCAGGCCAGACTAAATAGACAACAAAAAATCCACGAATCATTGTCGGTAAAGAGCGGCTTAAAAACAAGCTCTCCCACCGATTCGTGGATTTCTTTTATTATTTTCAACGATTCACTAATTCCGTGAAAATTCACTTAAAAGAAGATTTTCATTGCGCTCAAGAGCCGTCTGTATGCTCCACGGATGGGTAAAGAGCAGGAGCGGGCGGTCACGCAAATCTTTTACTTTCTTTGTATCCGAAGTCACTGATAAGGACGCCACATCAATTTCCTTATTTTCAATCCAGCGCACATGCTCATACGGTAGCTGCTCCATCCGTATTTCCACATTGTACTCACTTTCCAGACGATACTGGAGAACCTCAAACTGGAGAACGCCGACAACGCCGACAATGATTTCTTCCATTCCGGTGTTCAGCTCCTGAAAAATCTGAATCGCACCCTCCTGCGCAATCTGGGTAATTCCTTTCATAAACTGTTTTCTCTTCATCGTATCCACCTGACGCACACGCGCGAAATGCTCCGGCGCAAAAGTCGGAATCCCCTCAAAACAAACGGGCTCCTTTCCTTTATACAGCGTATCGCCAATAGAGAAAATCCCCGGGTCAAAGACGCCGATTATATCGCCGGCATATGCCTCTTCCACATGCTTTCTCTCCTGCGCCATCATCTGCTGCGGCTGTGCGAGACGAATCTTCTTTCCTCCCTGCACGTGCATGACTTCCATGCCCGCCTCGAACTTTCCAGAACAAATACGCATAAAGGCGATACGGTCGCGGTGCGCCTTATTCATATTCGCCTGAATCTTAAAAACAAAAGCTGAAAATTCATCCGCAAAAGGATTGACAGGCGTTCCTTTTGACTCCCGCGGCAATGGAGAAGTCGTCATTTCCAAAAAGTGCTGCAAAAAAGTTTCCACGCCAAAATTCGTCAGCGCCGAGCCGAAGAATACCGGTGACAGTTGTCCTGCCCGCACTTTTTCCAAATCAAATTCATCGCTGGCCCCATCCAGCAATTCAATTTCATCTACCAGAATGTCATGGTATTCTTTTGTAATCAAATCATCCAGATTAGTATCGCCGAGTTTCGCCTTAATTGTCTCGACCTTTTGTCCGTTATCTCCGGAGAGAAAGCGGGAAATCGTCTGCGTATTGCGGTCGTAAACCCCCTTAAAACTTTTCCCCGAGCCAATCGGCCAGTTAATCGGACAGGTACGGATACCAAGCACATTTTCTATCTGGTCCATCAGTTCAAAGGCGTCCATCGCCTCCCTGTCCATTTTATTAATAAAAGTAAAAATCGGAATGCCGCGCATTACACATACTTTAAAAAGCTTGATTGTCTGCGCCTCGACACCTTTGGAGCCGTCGATGACCATCACCGCAGAATCGGCGGCCATCAGCGTGCGATAAGTATCTTCCGAAAAGTCCTGATGTCCCGGCGTATCCAGAATGTTAATACAAAAATTGTCATAATTAAACTGCAGTACCGAAGAAGTCACCGAGATTCCTCTCTCTTTCTCAATCTCCATCCAATCGGAAACCGCATGTTTAGCCGCCTTACGGCCCTTTACCGAACCCGCCAGATTAATGGCGCCGCCGTATAAAAGAAATTTTTCCGTCAACGTCGTCTTTCCGGCGTCCGGATGTGATATGATAGCAAAGGTACGACGCTTTTCAACTTCCTTTTTCCATAAATCAGCCATCTTCATTCTCCTCTCCAAGCGAATCTGTTTTCAGGCAAAAGAAAAGTCCTGACATCAATCAGGACTAGTGAGCTGGGCTACAAGGATTCGAACCTTGAAATGCTGGAGTCAGAGTCCAGTGCCTTACCATTTGGCGATAGCCCAATTACAACCACAAGCGATATTATACATGAAACATTTTAAGAATGCAAGTAGTTTTTTCATATTTTTTGTACTTTTTTCACTACTTTTTTACGGATACTGCTTTTTATCTGCTTTTCCGGCACTGTCAGTCTCTGCCGCCTGCGTTTTACTCATGCGTACGGCTGTACTTTTTTGCATATCGTATGTTCCCACCTGCTGTTTCTTCGGAAATTTCATCCCCATCATCAGCGCCTTTTTATATATCGTATCATAATCAACAAGCAGACTTTCTTCTTCCTTCTGCAATACTATATTTCCCTTTATCATATCATCGACTTGTGACTGCAGCGCATATACCGACTTATCTAGCATAACTTTGCGATTTTCCAGCCGCACTACATAAAAACATAAAAGAATAAGCAATCCTGTTATCACAAGCGCCGCCAGTAAATGCTTTAAAATACTTTTCCGTACTTTTTCTTTGCGTACGTCAATAACCGTTATCTTATTTTTGCTGCTTCTTATTTGTATGGCAGTATTTCCTACCATGTAATCCATCGTTGCCCTCATCCGCTCCTCCGTAACTTTTATCTAATCCCTGCGTCTTTCTTTCTGATTATCGGTAGCTTCCACAATCAACATTGTAATCGCACCGGAGCGGCTTGTATAATGCTCATCTGCATAGTGGTCAATGCGCTCAAGCACCTTATCATCTAACGTTATGTTGATTCTCTTCTTCATGCCGCCTCTCTTTCCATACATATTATATACTTACTTTATACACACGAATTACTTATATTATACACACTTTTTCACCACTTTGCAACAACTATTTGTTTTTTCGGGGTAGCGGATATCATGCGCAGTACACAAATTCGGAGAGACAAATGATTAAGCGATTGCCCTAACCTTAGAACAAAAAATGAAACAAAAAAAGAACCGCAAATCAAATTGCAGTTCTATATAAAAAAGCGCGAGACGGGGCTCGAACCCGCGGCCCCGACCTTGGCAAGGTCGTGCTCTACCAACTGAGCCACTCGCGCATTTGTTAAACACAAGTACTATTATACGCAAAAAGCGTCTCCCTGTCAAGGTCTTTTTGCAAAAACTTTTAATGCCTCGTATAAAGCATGTACAGGCAGGCCGACAACAGTAAAGTAATCTCCCTCTACTCCCTCGATATACTTGGCAAACAGTCCCTGTATACCATAACCGCCCGCCTTGTCATAAGGTTCTTCTGTCCGGATATACTCCTCCACTTCCTCTTCCGTCATGGGAGCTACGTTTACTTTCGTACCTGTGTGAAAACAGAGAGAATGCTCCCTGTCCGCCGAATCGACGAGACAGACGCCGGTATATACCATATGACTGCGCGCCTGAAGCATCGTAATCATCGCTCTGGCCTCCGCCCTGTCTTTCGGTTTCCCTAAAATTTTACCGTCTGCGGCCACTACCGTGTCCGCTCCGATAACAATACCCCCGTCAAGTAAATCTGCCACTGCCGCCGCCTTTTGGCAGGCCAGTTCTTCCGTCACTTTTGCCGGATTCGTACTTGTAATTATCTCCTCTTCTTCCGACACGATAACTTCAAACGGAAGTCCCAACAGTTGCAGCAATTCTTTTCTTCTGGGAGATTTTGACGCCAATACAAGACGCAGTTGTTTCATAACCGCCCTCCCCGCAAATATTATAAAAATACAATTCCGTTATCATTTAAAATAATTTACGCCGCTTGCAAAAATCTTCTGGTCTTGTTGTCCGTAAATATTAATGGCTACACCGTCGCCACGGCGCTCGGAATGCGCCATCTTGCCAAGGACACGTCCGTCCGGACTTGTAATACCCTCGATGGCACAATAAGAGCCATTCGGATTGAAATCTTCATCCATCGTCGGATTTCCATCAATATCTACATACTGCGTAGCAACCTGCCCATTCTCAAAAAGTTTCCTGAGCCATTCGTCATTCGCCACAAAACGGCCCTCTCCGTGAGACGCCGGTATGGCGTAGACACCGCCAAGCTCTGCCTCTTGCAGCCACGGCGATTTATTTGTTACCACTTTCGTATACACGGACTTGGAAATATGACGGCCAATGCTATTCGTTGTCAACGTCGGAGAATCCGCTTTCTGGGTAGTTATTTTGCCATATGGCACAAGCCCGAGTTTGACAAGAGCCTGAAAACCGTTGCAGATACCGAGCACCAAACCGTCTCTCTTATCGAGAAGTTCGTGTACGGCGTCCTGTATTTTCTCATTGCGGAATACCGATGTGATAAACTTCGCTGAGCCGTCCGGCTCATCTCCGGCGCTGAAACCACCGGAAAACATAAGAATCTGCGATTCGCGAATCACCTTTTCAAAGGCGTCAACACTATCAGTAATATTTTGTTCCGTCATATTGCAGAAGACAACGCTTTCCGTGTCCGCTCCCGCCTCCTGAAAGGAAATGGTCGTATCGTATTCACAGTTTGTCCCCGGAAATACCGGTATAAATACTTTCGGTCTTGCCACTTTATGCTTACATACATAGATTTCTTTCGTCTCATATATTCCCGTATCTATCTTGCGCTGTTCAACGTCGGAGCGCGTCGGGAATACTTTCTCCAATGTTCCCGTCCATGCTTCTAACGCCTCTTCCAGAGAAATCACTTCTTCGTCACAGATAAATTGCGGCTCCGCAAGAACTTTACCGAATTTTTCATATGCGATTCCCATTTCATCCAATAAAGATAAGTCTTCTTCGTTTATCTCCGCCACAATCTCACCGTAAGCAGGGGTAAAGAAAAATTCTTTCGGACGGTGTTTACAGAATTTAGCGCCAAACTTATTACCAAACGCCATTTTGGCAACCGCTTCTGCTATTCCATTGCCATCCAGCGCCTGTGCCGAGAGAATCACGCCGTCGCGCATTAACTTCAAAATCTTATCATACTGCTCCATAATAAATGCGAAATCCGGTAAATCATAGTCATCCCTTTTTATGTTAAATTTAATAAGACGGCTGCCCGCTTTCTTAAATTCATTTGTAATTACATCTTTTACCTTAGCGACGGCAACGGCAAAGGAGCACAGCGTAGGCGGTACATCAATGTCGTTAAACGTACCGGACATACTGTCTTTTCCGCCAATGGATGGAAGTCCGAGCTTCATCTGCGCATCAAACGCTCCCAGAAGAGCCGCCATCGGTTCACCCCAGCGTTGCGAATCTTCTGTCATCCGCTTGAAGTATTCCTGAAACGTAAAACGTATCTTCCGGTAGTCCCCTCCGGCCGCTACAATCTTGGCAACAGAAGTTAATACCGCATATTCGGCTCCGTGATAAGGACTCCAGCTCATCAGATATGAATCCATGCCATAACTCATCATCGTAACCGTATCGCATTTGCCCTCAAGAACAGGCAGCTTGGCAATCATTGTCTGTGTCGGCGTCAACTGATATTTCCCGCCATAAGGCATATTTACGGTACAGGCTCCGATAGAGCTGTCAAACATCTCTACCAGTCCTTTCTTGGAACAGACATTCAAATCTGCCAGTTTGTTCAAAAATGTCTCTTTGAAACTATCCGCCTTATCTACCTGCTGTAAATAATTGTCCTCCTTTTTCGGACTCACTACCTGTACGTCGGTCTCCTGATGAGCGCCGTTAGTATCCAAAAATGCACGGGAAATATTTACGATTTCCTTTCCCCGCCATTTCAAAACCAGACGCGGTTCTCTGGTGACCGTTGCCACACATACCGCCTCCAAATTTTCTTCTTCCGCATACGCCAGCATTTGCTCAACATCTTTGGAATCGACGACAATTGCCATTCTCTCCTGCGACTCGGAAATTGCCAGTTCCGTGCCATCCAGACCGGCATATTTCTTCGGCACCTTGTCAAGGTCGACAATTAAACCGTCTGCCAATTCACCAATCGCCACCGATACACCGCCGGCGCCAAAATCATTACACTTTTTAATCAGGCTGCTGACTTCTCTCCGACGGAACAAACGCTGAATCTTACGCTCTGTCGGCGCATTTCCTTTCTGTACTTCCGCGCCGCACGTATCTATTGATTCGGTGTTGTGCGCTTTGGAAGAGCCGGTCGCCCCTCCGCAGCCGTCACGTCCGGTTCGTCCGCCAAGTAATATAATGATATCACCCGCATCCGAATTTTCGCGGATTACATTTTTTCTCGGCGCCGCACCCATGACAGCACCAATCTCCAAACGTTTTGCCACATAATTCGGATGGTAAACTTCATCGACAAGTCCGGTTGCCAGACCAATCTGGTTTCCATAAGAACTGTAACCCTGAGCAGCCCCTGTGACAATTTTTCTCTGGGCCAGTTTGCCCTCCATCGTATCTTTCAATGATTTTGTCGGGTCTGCTGCTCCAGTCACCCGCATCGCCTGATAGACATAACCGCGGCCGGAAAGCGGGTCGCGAATCGCCCCGCCAAGGCAGGTGGCTGCACCACCAAAAGGCTCAATCTCCGTCGGATGATTGTGCGTCTCATTTTTAAAGAATACAAGCCATTCCTCTTCCTGCGGCCCATTTCCATAATCAATCTCAACGGGCACAACAATCGAGCAGGCATTAATTTCATCCGACTCTTCCATATCATCAAGTTTCCCCTCCGCACGAAGCTTTTTCATGCCAAGGAGGGCAATATCCATCAACGAGACAAACTTGTCCTCTCTTCCTTTATACATCTCATCATGAATCGCTTTGTATTCCCGATATGTCTTCTCTATCGGCTCTTTGTAATCACCGTCCAAAAACGTAACATTTTTTAATTCGGTAAGAAATGTCGTATGGCGGCAATGGTCTGACCAATATGTGTCAAGCACACGGATTTCCGTCATCGACGGGTCTCTGTCTTCCTCCGTTTGGAAATAATTCTGAATGTGGAGGAAATCTTTAAAAGTCATGGCAAGTCCAAGAGAAGAATATAATTTTTCTAATTCGTCTTCCGGCATATCTTTGAAACCATCAAAAATTTTCACATCTTCCGGCTCATCAAACTTCGTCACCAGCGTTTCCGGTACTACCTCGTTGGTTTCCCGCGAATCTACCGGATTAATGCAATATGATTTAATTCGCTCAAAATCTGCGTCGGAAATCTGCCCGCTGAGAACATAAGTCGTGGCAGAACGGATAATCGGTTCTTCCTTTTCATTTAGCAGCTTCACGCACTGTTCCGCTGAATCGGCACGCTGGTCAAACTGTCCCGGCAGATATTCTACCGAAAACACTCTGTCTTCTTCTTTCTTTTTGAAATCACCCTCGTACACATCATCTACCGGTGGCTCCGAGAACACGGTAACTAATGCTTTTTCATAAGAAGAATCCGTAATTGATTCCACATCATACCGGATTAGAATGCGGACATCATCCAATGTCTCAATGTTCAGATAATTCTTTAATTCCTGCTTGAGCTCCTTTGCATGTACGGCATAAGGGGCTTTCTTCTCCACATAAATACGTCTTACGTTTGCCATGCTTTTCTCCTTTCATTTCCTGTCCGTCATAGCAGCGATGATTCATTCTTATTGGGCAACACTGTCATCATAGGTCATTGAGCCCAATGCCACACGTCCTTTCCAGAATGGCTGAATCTCCGTTGTATACTGTCCCTTAATAGTATTCGCATACTGCTTATCAAACTGATTCGTCTGCTCCTGCTCCACAACCGTCTTGCACTGGTTATCATACGCTTTCGGATCATTGTTGTTCACCATCTTAATTACATAATAACCGTCTTTCGTCTCAAGGACATCCGAGATATCACCATTTTTCATTTTCTTTACTGTTTTCAATGTCTTCGCATCAAGAAAATCCGTATCCGTTTCAATCAAATCTTTCGTTGCATAAGAGATACCGGTCTTCTCGTCCGTGCTGCTGCCCTCTTTCAACTCAATGACATCTTTTGTAAAATCCTTTGCCTGAGCGGCTTTCTTCTGAACCTCTTTCATGTCTTTCAAAGCCTTTTCCAGAACGCTCTTATCCTTTTCTTTTGACTCATTTTTTGCATCTGTCTCTGTCTTGGCAAAAGTATAATACTGCAATGTATACTGACGGTAATCTTCTTTGCTTACTGTCTTTTTCAGAGCTTCTTCATCAATATTCAGTCCACTAATAACTGATTTCTTATACTTTTCACCTAATTCTCTCTTTTCAAAAACGGCAGTCACAGTCGCCTCGTCCAGACCTTTCATTTTCTTCTGCTTGTCCGTCAGATTTTGTCTTGCCGACTGCACATCCTTTTTAATTGTTTCCTTTTCCTTATCCGTCAGCGACATATTCTCTTTTAATGCACACATATACAGAATTTCTCTCTTTTTCAGCTCATCCATAATCGTCTTCTTGTATGTGTCTGCATAAGTATCACCGTTATCCGTTGTATCTTCCCAATCAAAACTCATGCCGTAAGCAGCATACATATCTGCCATTGCCTCGGTCTGATATATATCATACATTGTTTCTGCCAGGTTGACACTATTGGTAACTTCCTTACCATCCTTTGCCGGCCCCTTTACGGTCAGGACGATGCGCGGACGCAACTGCGTATAGCATACGACAAAGATTCCTGCAAGAATGGCAAGTATGCCGACAATTACAAGAATTTTGTTTTTGTTATCAAACAGGGAGGTATTTTTTCCCTTTCTTCTTTCCTCTCCGGAACCCATTCCATTATTCTTAATGATTTTTTTCGCACTGTTCATTTCTTTTCAGCCTCCATTACTTAATTTAAAAACCCAAAATCATTTTGTATTGTATCATAAATCACTGTACTACGCAATATGAAGCATAAACATTTCATAATTGCTCATAATTGCTTAATCATCTGTCCTGCGGCTTATACAACAATTTTCCCACAGTGATGAAAAAGAGATTGACATTTTGTCGGGAACATGGTAAGATAATTTTCGCATGCAGGAATGGCGGAATTGGCAGACGCGCACGGTTCAGGTCCGTGTGGTAGCAATACCATGAGGGTTCAAGTCCCTTTTCCTGCATTTTTTGTTTTGTGACCGGCAAGCACTTGCCAATACAAAATAAGGAAATAAATTGTTGAGGTGATGACAATGACAATCAATCCCGGAATGCTTCTCTTTTGTATTTTGGATTCTTGCATTGCCTTTTTTTTCGTCTATTTTATTACCCGCTCCAAATTCGGCGGCGTTAAAAAGACATTGGCAAGGATACTTGCATCCATATTGGCAACTCTTGTTTTTATCGTCTATTTTGCCGTGCTGATATGGTTTAACACGGCGCACCGCACTGTATCGCAGGCAGCGCAGAACGTTGTCTATGCGGCGCCAATTGTTCTCTCTATTCTTATGACAGTATTGACGCTTCTGTCCCAGCCTCCGAAAAAAGAGGAAACGACAGAAGAAACCGAAGAGTCCGAGGAGGAAGCAGAAACAACCGCCGCAGACGAAACTCCGGTTTCATAATTAACAAGTATTTTTTATCTTATAGGAAAGACCGCCTGCGCGCCGCAAAGAACTAAAGTTCTCTGCGGCGCGGTTTTCAGTCGCTGCTTTTTATGCCAGCTCTACAGCTCCTGTATAGAGCTGGTAATACCGTCCCTTTTTCTCCAGTAATTCTTCGTGAGTTCCCCTCTCGATAATTTCTCCCTGTTCCAAAACCATAATACAGTCGGCATTTCGCACCGTTGACAGCCGGTGAGCAATGACAAACGTCGTCCGGTTTTTCATCAGACGCTCCATTCCATGTTCAATGTGCCTCTCCGTTCGGGTATCAACCGAGCTGGTTGCCTCGTCGAGAACAAGTATCGGCGCCAAGGAGATGGCCGCGCGGGCAATGTTGAGAAGCTGACGCTGCCCTTGACTTAAATTCGTGCCGTCGCCCTCTAAAACGGTATCATACCCATCTTCCAGACGCATAATGAAAGAATGTGCGCTCGCTGTCTTTGCCGCCTGCTCAACTTCTTCATCCGTTGCATCCGGACGTCCATAACGGATATTTTCTCGCACCGTTCCACTGAACAGATGCGTATCCTGCAATACCATGGCAATATTTTCACGAAGGCTTCGCTTCTTATATTTTTTCAAGTCTACACCGTCAATTGTAATTTTTCCCTCCTGAATATCATAAAACCGATTTAGAAGATTTGTTATCGTAGTCTTTCCGGCTCCGGTAGAACCGACAAACGCCACTTTCTGGCCTGCATGAGCATAAAGATTGATGTCTTTTAAAATCATCCGCTCTTCTTCGTAGCCGAAATTTACATGCTCCATAATAACTTCGCCTTTTACGTCATTCATCTCCAGTGAATCTTTTCCATCCTCTTCCTCGCATTTCTCGTCCATCACTACAAAGACGCGCTCGGCGCCGGCAAGTGCGGAAAAGATAGTATTAACCTGCATAGAAATTTCGTTAATCGGCCGGCTGAACTGGCGGGAATAACTGACAAATACCGTCAGACCGCCAATCGAAAGTCTTCCGGATAAACAGAACAAACCGCCGATAGCCGCAGTCAGACCATAGCATACCTGACCGATATTTCCGATAACAGGCCCCATAATACCGCCGAAAAACTGCGCGTGTATCTGCTTATCTCTCAATTTATCGTTCCGTTTCGTAAAATCTTCAACCGCTTTCTCTTCATGGCAGAATACTTTGACAACTTTCTGTCCGGTTACAATTTCTTCTATATAACCGTTCAGTTCTCCGAGTGCCCGCTGCTGCTCCCGATAATACTTGGCACTACGTTTCGCTATACTGCCGCCTGCTTTTACCATGACCGGTATCATCACAATCGTTATCAGCGCCAGCCATATATTAATACTTATCATGATGACCATTGTTCCCACAATGCTAATCGCGCCGGAAATCAACTGAATTACCGTATTATTCATCAACTCGCCAATCATATCAATATCATTCGTAAAACGGCTCATAATATCACCGGTCGCATTGTTGTCAAAGTACCGTACCGGCATCTCCTGCAAATGATTAAATAAATCCCTGCGTATCGCAATCAGGGCACGCTGGGATACGCCAATCATAATACGCTGCTGCAAATAGTTGGCAAGCACACCGACACCGTAAACAAGAAGCATCGTAACGACACTCTTTAACAGCTTTGCGGTTCCACCCGCAAGCGCCATCTGCCAATCCCCACCGCTCTTTCTCAAAACAGCGATTTCTGTGGCAGATTGGCGAATTTGGTCAACAATCGGTTTTAACAGGTAAGAGCCCACCAGTGTGGCGGCGCTGAACAACAATACACATAACAGAGCCAACGCTATCCACCCTTTATCTTTTCCCATATAGAACAGAAGACGATGAATGGTTTCTCTTGTATTCTGCGGTTTACCACCCTTTACCGCTCCCCCTCTTCTTCCATGTCCCATTGGCGGAACCGGCTGCTGCTTTGCTTTATTCTCTGTCTGACTCATCCTGCCACCTCCTCTTTATCCTTTTGGGAATAATAGATTTCCTGATACGTTTCATTATTCTTTAGCAATTCCTCATGCGTTCCCTGACCTACAATGCGCCCCTCATCCATGACGATAATGCAATCTGCGCTCTCCACAGAGGAAATACGCTGTGCAATAATTAATTTTGTCGTCTCTTTCAGCGAAGTTGAAAAACTTTTTCTAATCTCCGCCTCAGTTGCCGTATCTACTGCGCTCGTACTGTCATCCAGTATGAGAATTTTAGGTTTCTTTAACAGCGCTCTGGCAATACACAGGCGCTGCTTCTGACCGCCGGAAACATTTACGCCGCCCTGACCGAGCTCCCGCTCATAGCCGTCCTCAAAATTCCTTATAAAGCTGTCTGCCTGAGCCGCTTCCGCCACCTCATAAACTTCTTCATCTGTAGCATGTTCATTCCCCCAACGCAGATTCTCCGCAATACTTCCGGAAAACAATGTATTTTTCTGCAGCACCATTGCCACGCCGTTGCGCAGGTTTTTCAGAGAGTATTCCTTTACATTGACATCATCGACAAGAACCTCTCCCTCATCGCAGTCATAAAGACGCGGAATCAACTGTACAAGAGAACTTTTTCCAGAACCCGTGGAACCGATAATTCCTATGACCTCCCCCGGATTTGCCGTAAAAGAAATATTCTGTAATACATTTTTCTTATGTTTCTTGAAATAGCGGAAACCGACATTGCGGAACTCTATCTTACCAATCTCAACCGTTCTTTCTTTCTGTGACGCCTCATCGTCATTCAAATCAATTTTCGTTTCCAGCACGGCAAGAATACGCTTGGACGAAGCAAGGGCACGGGAACCCTGAATCATTATCATGGACATCATCATCAACGACATCAAAATCTGTATCACATATGTAGTAAAAGCCGTCAAATCGCCAACCGGCATATCACCGACAAGAATCTGCTGCCCGCCAAACCAGACGACAGCTATGATTGTGACATTCATCGCCAGCGTCATAATCGGCATCGTCAAAATAACAACCTTTATCGCACGCAGCGTTTTATCTTTCAAATCTTCGCTTGCCTTTTCAAATGTCTCTTTTTCAAAATCATCGCGAACAAAAGACTTGACAACGCGCTGGTTCGTAATATTCTCCTGAATACGCGAATTGAGTCCGTCTATCTTTGTCTGCATGACATCAAACCTCGGAAATGCCGTTTTCATCACAAGTCCAAGTGAAATAAGCAGCAGCGGAATGACAACGCAAAACACCAGCGCCAGCCGCCAGTTCATAACAAATGCCATTATCAGGCCGCCAACAAGCATACCGGGCGCCCTTAGCATCATCCGCAGCGCCATGGCGAGAACATTTTGCAAGTTGGTAATATCGTTCGTCAGACGCGTCACTAATGAACCTGTAGAAAATTTTTCTATATTAGCAAAAGAGAAGTTCTGTACTTTGCTAAACACATCTTTTCTCAAATCGGCCGCAAAATTTACCGATGCCTTAATGGCAAAATAAGCCCCCAGAACACCTCCCAGCATCATAAACAACGCCGTCACAAGCATAACCGCCCCGATACCCAGTATATATCCGGTACCTTTGGCAGCTACTCCCTCTGCTTCTCCACAGCCATAATTAATTATCATTGACATTAATTTCGGCAAAACAACTTCACCGATAACCTCGACAATCATAAAAATCGGCCCTAAGACAAAAGCAGCTTTGTATGGACTTACATATTTTTTATATCGTTTCATACTATTTTTCACGGCTATCTCCTTTCCATCTCTTTTTCACCATCTGCTCCATATTATTGTACATGCGCTCAAAAAAATTATATAATTGGTGCAATTCTTCCTGCTCAAATCCCTGATACATCTGTTCGTCCAGTGCATCAAAAAAGCCGCAGCTATCCTCCACCAATTTGCGCCCTTTATCTGTTAATTCCACAAAATTAATGCGGTTATCTTCTTCTTTTGCTGTCTTCTTAATTAACTCTGCTTTCTTCAATGCTTTCAGCGATACCGCAATTGTCGCCGGCGATACTTCTAAATATTGGGCAAGCTCAACCTGCGATACAAAAGACTTTTTCGCCAATGTCATAAGCAAACGATGCTGCGCCCGATGAATTCCCGTTCCCTCCAAATTACACTCCAACGTACGCCGGTGCATTTGATTTGTTACAATCATTTGGTGTGTAACTTCTCTCGTTGTCAGGATTTCTTCCCGCTCCATTTGTCTGCCCCTTTCCCCAATCGTTTTCTGATAATCAATCATTTAATAATTAATTATTAGCATGTTAATTATATAACTTCTTTTTAAAATGTCAAGTGTCCGGCGTAACATTTCACATTTTTTTCATATATTATAGTAATCTATGTCCAAAAAGAGGATATCTATGGAATATGGAAAATTAAATATTCACGTCGTGTCAGAGAATACAAATTATCCAATTTCTGACGCCACCGTGCGCATTACTTCGGAAAACGAACCGGAACGTACGATTGAAGAATCCAATACAAATCAGGAAGGTCAATTAAATGATATTGAACTGGAAGCGCCTCCCCTCGAATATAGTATGGAACCAGGCGCTAACAAGCCCTATTCGGAATATACGATTTATATCAGCGCCCCCGGCTTTGAGACGGTAGAAATCAACGGAGCTGAAATATTCTCGGGACAAACCGCCATTCAGGAAGCCAGCCTCCTTCCGGTGGCAACCGGCGAGCCGGACAGCGCCGAGCTGTTTGTCATTCCCGACCACACCTTATGGGGGGATTATCCGCCAAAAATTCCTGAAAATGAAATCAAGACAGTAGAAGAAACCGGAGAAATCGTGCTCAGCCGCGTTGTCATACCGGAATACATTGTCGTCCACAACGGCCCGCCTTCCGACTCCCGCGCCAAAGACTATTATGTAAAATATAAAGACTACATCAAAAACGTAGCCAGCAGCGAAATCTATTCGACCTGGCCGGAAGCAACTTTGCAGGCAAATATCCTTGCCATCCAATCCTTTACACTGAACCGCGTGTACACGGAGTGGTACCGCAACAAAGGCTATGACTTTACGATAACATCCTCTACCGCTTACGACCACAAATGGATACCGAACCGCAATATTTTTGACAGTATATCCCGCGTCGTCGATGAGATTTTCAGCAACTACCTGTCGCGGCCAAATGTAGAGCAGCCAATCCTCACCCAGTACTGCGACGGCAGGAATGTCACCTGCCCGAACTGGATGAGCCAGTGGGGCTCTAAGGCGCTTGGCGACCAAGGATTCACACCTATCGAAATTATACGAAACTACTATGGAGATTCCATGTTTATCAACTCCACCGAAGAAATTTCGGGGATTCCTTCCTCCTACCCCGGCTCGCCACTGCGGCAAGGCGATTCGGGAGAAAAGGTGCGGCAAATGCAGCGGCAGCTCAATGTCATCTCCAACGGTTATCCTCTCATTCCTAAAATTGCCGAGGATGGTATTTTCGGGCCGGCGACGGAGAACGCAGTGCGGACATTCCAGAAGATATTCAATTTGACACAGGATGGTATTGTCGGATTGCGCACATGGTACAAAATTTCGGAAATATATGTTGGCGTCAGTCGGATTGCCGAGTTGGTTTAACACTTCAGAAAAACAATAAGCCGGTGAAGAGCTTTCTTCCGCACGCGGATGTTCTGCCCGAAACCGGCTTATTGTTTTTTCTTTTTGCTAATTTTAATGGAAACACAATTGCATTCATGGTACAATGACAACACATAATAATAAAACAAAGAACGAAAGGAAGCATACCTTATATGAAAAAGGAATCGTATCTTTCCTCCGGAGAATTTGCCAAAATGGCGCAGGTAACTTTGCGCACAATACGCTATTATGACCAGCAGAATATATTAAAGCCTTCCTATGTTAGTGATTCCGGCGCGCGCTTTTATTCGGAAAAGGATTTTGCCAAACTACAGCAAATCCTGTTATTCAAATACCTCGGCTTTTCATTGAACGAAATCCGTGAGATGACGCTGGACAATTTTGACTGCCACTTTATGCTCAATTCCCTTGCCATTCAGAAGAAGCTGATTCAGGACCGCATAGAGCAAATGCACCTGATTGAGCAGGCCATTGAAGATACTGCCTCCACACTGCGCACCGGAAAAGAAGTGGATTGGAATCAGATGAGAGAGCTGATTCATCTGACTGCGGTGGAAAAGAGTCTGAAAAATCAATATCAGAACGCTTCTAATATCTCCTCCCGCATTCAATTGCACCATAAATATTCGTTAAATAAGCAGGGCTGGTTTCACTGGCTCTATGAACAGTGCCGCTTCTGCGGCGGCGAAACCGTATTAGAAATCGGCTGCGGAGACGGCACTCTCTGGACTTCAAATCAAACCCGCCTCCCCGACTCCCTCTCGGTTACGCTATCGGATTTATCCGATGGCATGCTGCGCGACGCAAGGCGCAATCTCACGGAAAATAATATTGAGAGCGGGTTTACATTTATCGCCGCCGACGCCGACGCATTGCCTTTTGATGACAACAGCTTTGACGTTGTGCTGGCAAACCATGTACTCTTCTATTGCAGCGATATTGCTCAGGTATGTAAGGAAATCAAACGTGTTTTAAAACCGGACGGCATATTTATTGCCAGCACTTATGGCAGGGCGCATATGCAGGAGATAAGCCGTCTGGTCGCCGACTTTGATTCGCGGATTGTTTTGTCGGCGGACAAGCTCTATGAGCGTTTTGGAAAAGAAAATGGGGGGGCCTATCTGGCGCCTCTCTTTCCGCACACACAGTGGCTGGATTATGAGGACGGACTCTTTGTCACGGAAGCGGAACCGCTAATCTCGTACATCTTATCCTGTCATGGTAATCAAAATCAATATTTGCTCAACCGATACGGTGATTTCCGCAGTTATGTAAGCCAGAAAGTACAACACGGATTTTCTGTCACAAAAGAGGCAGGCATATTTATTGCCAAAAATGATTAGGATAAAAAAATTTTAAAAAGTTCTTGCAGGTGACGTAACGTCATCTTTTATACTGTCTATAAAACAGAACATCCCTTTGAGGAGAAAACTATTTATTATGGAGGACAAACAATGAAAGGCATCATTTTAGCCGGCGGGTCGGGTACACGTCTCTATCCATTAACTACCGTGACAAGTAAACAACTGTTACCTATCTATGACAAACCGATGATATACTATCCGCTATCCGTGTTAATGAATGCGGGAATACGTGATATTCTCATTATTTCTACACCTCAGGATACGCCGCGATTTGAGGAATTGCTAAACGATGGCAGCCGCTTCGGCATTCATCTCTCCTATGCGGTGCAGCCAAGTCCAGACGGACTTGCCCAAGCTTTTTTAATCGGTTCTGAGTTTATTGGAAACGACACGGTTGCTATGGTATTAGGCGATAACATTTTCTCCGGACACGGTCTGAAAAAACGCCTTTTATCTGCTGTCAACAATGCTGAAAGCGGTCATGGCGCTACTGTATTCGGATATTATGTAGACGACCCGGAACGTTTTGGTATTGTAGAATTTGACGCGGAGGGAAAAGCCGTCTCGATTGAGGAAAAACCGGAACATCCCAAAAGCAACTATTGTGTTACTGGTTTATATTTCTACGATAATCATGTCGTAGAATATGCCCAAAACCTGAAGCCAAGTAAACGGGGCGAATTGGAAATTACGGATTTGAACAAAATCTATCTGGAGCAGGATGCGCTTAATGTTGAACTTCTCGGACAGGGATTTACATGGCTTGATACCGGAACACATGAAAGCCTTGTGGACGCCACCAACTTTGTCAAGACAGTGGAAACCCACCAGCATCGGAAAATTGGTTGTTTAGAGGAAATTGCCTATCTAAATGGCTGGATTCAACGCGAAGATGTTCTCGCCGTATATGAAGTGCTGAAAAAAAATCAGTACGGTAAGTACCTCAAAGATGTTTTGGATGGCAAATATATGGACACACTAAACTAACAAATCATCGCTGAACAAAAGCGTTCTCGAAATGGAGGATTTTTATGACTATTATCGTTACCGGAGGCGCCGGATTTATCGGAAGCAATTTCATCTTTTACATGCTCAAAAAATATCCGGATTACCGTATTATCTGCTTAGATTGTCTCACTTATGCGGGAAACATGACGACGCTCGCTCCCATTATGGACAACCCGTCTTTCCGCTTCGTGAAAGAGAGCATTACAAATCGTGAGGCCGTTTACAAACTGTTTGAAGAGGAGAAGCCGGATATCATCGTAAACTTTGCGGCAGAGAGCCATGTAGACCGCTCCATTGAGAATCCGGAAATTTTTCTTGATACCAATATTAAAGGTACTGCTGTCTTGATGGATGCGTGCTGCAAATACGGCATTACCCGCTATCATCAGGTATCCACGGACGAGGTATATGGCGACTTACCGCTTGACCGACCGGATGTCTTCTTCACGGAAGAGACGCCAATCCACACGAGCAGCCCCTACAGCTCTTCAAAAGCGGGCGCCGATTTGCTCGTACTGGCATACCACCGCACTTATAATTTGCCGGTTACTATCAGCCGCTGTTCCAATAATTACGGCCCCTACCATTTTCCGGAAAAACTCATTCCGCTAATGATTGCCAATGCACTCAATGATAAGCCTCTGCCTGTTTATGGTACGGGAGAGAACGTCCGTGACTGGCTCTATGTGGAAGACCATTGCAAAGCCATTGATTTAATTATTCACAATGGACGTGTAGGCGAAGTTTATAATATTGGCGGACATAACGAGATGAGAAATATAGACATTGTCAAAATTATATGCAAAGAACTTAACAAACCGGAAAGTCTGATTACCTATGTCACCGACCGCAAGGGACACGATATGCGCTATGCCATTGACCCGACAAAAATTTATAAAGAACTTGGATGGCTGCCGGAAACAAGCTTTGCTGATGGAATTAAGAAGACCATCCAGTGGTATCTCGACAATAGAGAATGGTGGGAGACCATTATCTCGGGAGAGTATCAGGACTACTATGAAAAAATGTACGGCAATCGCTAACCGGCAAAGGAAAGGATGTTGAACATGAAAGTACTTGTTACCGGCGTCAAAGGACAATTAGGACATGACGTAGTAAACGAATTAACGAAGCGCAATCACGAAGCCATCGGTGTGGATATCGAAGAAATGGACATCACCAATCCGGCAAGCGTGAACAAAGTTATTCCCGAGGCTTCTCCGGACGCCGTTATCCATTGCGCCGCATGGACAGCCGTTGATGCCGCTGAAGAGAAAGAAAACCGGCAGACTGTTGTGAAAGTTAATTCTGAGGGAACTCGGACAATTGCCGCAGTCTGCAAGGAGCTGGATATTCCGATGATGTATCTCTCCACAGACTATGTCTTCGACGGTCAGGGCAGTAAACCTTGGAAACCCGACCAGACCGATTATGCCCCGCTCAATGTCTATGGCGAGACAAAACTGGCAGGTGAACAGGCGGTAAGCCAGATTCTTGATAAATATTTTATCATACGCATTGCATGGGTATTTGGCACTCATGGAAATAATTTTATCAAAACTATGCTGCGCCTTGGCGCCAATCATGACTTACTAACTGTCGTAGACGACCAGATTGGTACGCCGACCTACACTTATGATTTGGCACGGCTGCTTGTTGATATGATTGAAACAAAACAATACGGATATTATCACGCGACAAATGAGGGCGGTTATATCAGTTGGTATGAATTTGCCTGTGAAATCTTCCGTCAGGCTGCTGCTCTGGGGCATAGCTGTTACGATACCAAGCACCTGACCGTTAAACCGGTTTCTACTGCAGAGTATGGTCTGTCAAAAGCCATACGTCCGTTTAACAGTCGGCTGGATAAACAAAAATTAACGGAAAAGGGATTTAATCCTCTGCCAACTTGGCAGGATGCTTTAGCGCGTTATTTATCGGAAATTGAAATATAAAGAATGGAACAGAGGAATGGAGGATAATTATGGGACAGATACAGGTAGAAAAAAATGCCGGCGGCATTGAGGGATTGTGCGTGATTCAACCTACTGTACACGGCGACGAGCGCGGCTATTTTATGGAAACTTATAATGAAAACGATATGAAAGAGGCCGGACTCAACCTTACTTTCGTACAGGACAATCAATCCAGTTCCTCAAAAGGAGTGCTTCGCGGCCTCCACTTTCAAAAAAACTATCCACAGGGGAAACTTGTCCGCGTAATACGCGGTTCCGTCTTCGACGTAGCTGTGGATATTCGTCAGGGCAGTAAAACATATGGAAAATGGTACGGTTTGGAACTGTCAGAAGAGAATAAGAAACAATTTTATGTTCCGAAAGGATTCGCGCACGGATATCTCGTGCTGAGCGAATGGGCAGAATTTTGTTATAAATGCACCGATTTCTATCATGCCGGCGACGACGGCGGCCTCACTTGGAACGACCCTGCCATCGGCATTGAATGGCCGGATGTCATCGGTGAATACTCCGGCAGCGGCTCCGCCACCGGATATCAGATGAGCGATGGAACACCCCTCAATATCAACGAACGGGATGAAAACTGGCCCGGACTGTCCGGGCAAAATACGTCTGAAGAACTTTAACTTTCTGACATCGTCCGGAGTAGCGTCTGCACTACCGTGCCCTCTACCCGGGCGCCTCCTTCTGAGGCGTCAATAAATTCTATTGGAAGCTTTTCCTGCTTTGCTCGTGCTATCCTTCTCTCTATCCATAAACGATAATGATTCAGATTTCGGGAAGTGGGAATTTCATTTCCATCAATATCCGTCACATACAATTCCGATTGAGCCGTCATATTTTTCTCTTTTAAGCCCTGATGACTGCGCCCGCCGGTAAACGCCAAATCAAGGCCAAGAAAAACGATGCGCCTAACACCCATTTTGATACAAAAATCAAGTGCGGTTGTCACTACGGAAGCACCTGTCTCAAACGTCTGCCAGCCCTGTTTATGCGCAAACTCCTCTGCCGGCTCATATCCCTCCTGACAGAGTAAGTATTTCTCACCCTCATAATCCCTCGCCAGATACAGATAGGCCGTGCTCAGAAGCAGCAGGGGAATCCGGCTCTGCTGAATACCATTAATCTGCGCATAAACGGCAGTCTTCGGGTCGGTAATGATGCCATAATCGGGATGGATTTCTTCTTGAATACAGCGGCGCAATGAAGTTCCCACAGTAAGAACCAAATCATTTTCCCCACGCTCTTTCAGCAAATGGATATTCTTGTCAAGCGAGGGCCCTCCGGCAATGAGATAGACTGTTTTGCCGGCAAAATTCTCCCGCAGTCTGTCCCCGCCGTCTGGCACCCGTTTTACATTTTCAGAAAAATTAATTTTCATCAGATTCGACCAGCGATTGGCATTGTCCATCTGCAAAAAGAGCGTCTGCATATTCTCCCGCAAATGTGTATCCCGAATCGTCGCAAGCGAGGGATGATATAAACACAGCTGCTCCATTTTCTTATATTCTTCTATCTCCTGCGCTTTTCTGACAAACTGCTCATACCCCGTATCTGCCACAATATGGACATTCTTTCTCTTCTCCAAAATTGGCCACACATCGGAATATTTTTGACAGATGGATATCAACTCCTCATCCTCTTCATATACATAGACATGAAGATATGGATATCTGCTGAGACTCTCCACATGATAGCCAAGTCCCAAACCGACTACATGATATACGCCGACTCCCTCTTTCATCCATCGCTCTGTAAAGCGCTCCGCTTCGCGAAAAGGATTCAGGTTGGAATGTAAATATTTTCTCTTGCCGTCCACTGCGCGCACAAGCGTATACGCCGACACGGAAGTCATTTCTAATTCATATCCCTCTCCCGCCTGCGGCAGCGGTTCTTCCGCTAGCATCTGCTGTGTAACATCCTCCAGCAAACGTAAGATTCCAGTCTCCATATAGTCTGCTGCCAAAATCCTGTCTCTGTCCTCATATGCCGTTAAAAACAGCGTAAAGCAATCTGTTATCTCCGCCACTACATCCTGCAATTCCTGACACTGTAACAGAGCTTCTAAAGAAGATATCACAGCAGACAGCAGGTTATCGGATAACGATATCTGCTGTGCGCGAATGTAGTCGCACCATCGATAGGCGAATCTGTAAAAATTTTGTAATCTTCTTCGAAACTCTTGCATATTTAGTCCTCATTTCTGTTCTGCTATTTTGTTGTCTGCGCATTTTTTTGCAAATACCATTTTGCCAGTTCCAAATCAGTCCACTCGTCAATATCGACACTGTACTGTTTTTCCATGCAATAAGGAACAGGATTATCATTAAAACTTGTCTTCTCACTCAAGTCTGCAATGCGGTTAATATATATACTGCCGTCAACAAGAACATACTCGGGCATATCCTGTCGGCGAACAGTGCTTCCAAGAGGCAGCACATGCTCCATCTCTCCCCCATCCATCGTACGCATCAGAATCGGGTGTTCTTCTACCGGACGCACGGAAACTACCCCCCGCTCCCCACTCTCCACAAACAGATTGAGGGCGGCGTCAATATCCTGCGCCCGCCTCAACGGCTGAGTGGGCTGCAGTAAAAGTAAAATATCATAGTTGTCTCCCCGCTCTTTCAGCCAGTTCACCGCATGCAGCACGGCGTCAATCGTCTTCGCCGTATCCGACGCCAGTTCCTGTGGACGCAAAAATGGTACATATGCCCCACAGTCAGCGCTCACCTTTTGTATTTCCTCCGAATCTGTCGTCACAACAATACGGTCGACATAGGCGCTCTCTTTTGCCGCATCAATCGAATACGCAATTAATGGTTTTCCACACAAATCAATGATATTCTTTCCCTTAATTCCCTTACTTCCTCCCCTCGCCGGAATCAGGGCTAATACTCTTTTCCCCGATATCATTGCCAACCACTCCTTTCTGTCTCATCCTACTGTATCATATCATAAGTCAGTTGCACATCCGCATCAATATCCACGGCAGCCGTTTTCCCTAGAAGCGAATCATATTCTTCCGCCAGAATACTACCTGTTCCCGGACGTTTCACCCACAGATTGTCTTTCGTAAATGGCTCCCCCTTTTTCACCGCAGCTATCGTCACAACCGTGGCAAAAGCAAAATCAATCGTCACCTGCTCTTCCGGCAAGGCCACTTTCTCACCGCCCCGCATCTTCGGTACTTCCTTTGCCGCCCGCATCAAATCGGAACAAGCCACCTCGTCCATCGAGCAGACAATATCCGGCCCCATTCTCTCCATTCTGTCCGTAAAATGTCTCTCAACGATATCTGCTCCCATTGCCATGGCAGCAATACAGGCATTATTATTTTGCGTGTGGTCGGACAATCCAACCGGAACACCGGAAAACTCTCTCATCAAATCCTGCATGGCGCCGAGCCGCACCCACTCCGGTTTCGTCGGATAGATATTCGTCGTATGCATCAATGCATAAGACACGCCGCAGCGCTCCAAAATATTTACCGTCTTTGCTATCGCCGGAATGTCATTCATCCCCGTCGATACAATCATCGGTTTCCCAAATTCCGCCACATGCTCAATGAGCGGATAATTATTGAGCTCTCCGGAGCCAATCTTATAGGCCTGTACTCCCATGCGCTCCAGACGGTCTGCCGCCGCCCGCGAAAATGGAGTACTTAAAAATACCATTCCCAGCTCTTCGGTATATTCTTTAAACTCCCGCTCCTCTTCCTCATTCAATGCGCAACGCGCCATAATATCATAAATGGAATCCGTGGAGTTGCCCGGCACTACTTTTCTCGCCACCTGACACATCTCATCTTCTACTATATGCGTTTGGTGTTTAATCAAACGCGCTCCCGCGCGCCGCGCCGCGTCTGCCATCTCTTTGGCGACGGCCAGACTCCCCTCATGATTAATGCCGATTTCCGGAATAACCAGCACCCGATTGGCATCACCAACTAAAATATCCCCAATCTTAAATTGTCTTTTCATCTCTTCTCTCCCCTCAGATACTCTTCTAATATGCTAAACCATCGTTCCTTTCGGATACACATCGTTACAATCCCATCTCGGAAGAGCAAACCGGTTGTCTTCCCCTAATTTTGCGGCCCGCGCCTCTACGGAAACGCCCAGCGCACAACCCTTTGTTTTTATGTAATCTATCACTACATCACTGTAATTGCCGTAAGGATAGTTCATTACCCACTCATTGGGATTGATTACATCTTTCATAAATGCAAGCGCTTTCTCTATATCCTGCTCCATCGCCGGGGCATCCAGCTTTCCAAGCCAATAATGGTCGTAGCCATGCAGCCCAAAAAACATACCATCCTCCCGCATCTGCCGCATTTGTCCGGTATCCAGATAGAGCTCTCTGGCAAAGTCGCTCTCCTCCCGCCCCACGTATTTCTGAAATAATCTTTTTGCTATCTCTGTCCGTATATCTTCCGGCAACGCATTCTGCAGCAGCCTCTTAACAAAGATAACTTCTGCCGGGTCCCATCGATTCGCCACCGCCAACTCGTTGTAAAGCGCCTCATTTGCCGGAATTTCCAATCCCTGCTTACGGCATCCATCCATTTCCCCAAAACAATCCTGAACCAGTTCTGTCATTGCCTCCCGTCCACGCACCTCGGCTTCTGCCAAAATGAAATGAATACGGTTTACCGTCAATAATTTATGCTCTTTTAAAGCCATTGCATTGGGGAAAAAGGCTCCTTGAATGCCAATTTTTTTTAGAATCGGATAAACTACTTCGTAATGGTCGATATAACCATCATCAAACGTCAGTAAAAAACCATTTTCCGCAACGGAAGAAAAATCCTGTTCCCGGTATGCCTGTAAAATATCCTCCATCCTAAGAGGATGAAAATGCTTTAATAAATATTCTATCTGCTCCTCAAACAGAGCCTTATCCAACCCCTTGATTGCCGGATAAGCGCTGTTTTTTAAATCACGTACATAGTGATACATAATCATATGAATCTGTTTCATTGCTTTGCCCCTATAGCACCTGAAATGCCGCCTTTCCGTTTTTTTCCTGTCTGTCTTTATACTATCATACCGCAATTCATCTGTAAAGACTGGCACGGCAGGGGATATTATATCTGTTGCAATCCAATATTTAATCCAAATTGCGTTTTTCTTTTTGCTGCAAATAAAACATGGTTTTCTGAGTTTCAATTTCATTCCGCAGCTCTTCCTCCGTCGGCAGATACAATTTGTATTTTGAAGCGAATAATTGTTCATTACCATGTAAAACTGAATATCTGGCGATATCCTCATCTGTTTCCGTACAAAGTACAATTCCCAGTGTAGGATTGTCATCAGCACCTTTTTTCAACTCGTCATACATACGAATATACATATCCATCTGTCCGACATCCTGATGTGTGATTTTAGCTGTTTTCAAGTCTATCAGGACAAAACACTTCAAAATATAATTGTAGAATACAAGATCAATAAAGTAATTCTCTTTTTCTGTCTTTATATGCTGTTGACGAGCAACAAAAGCATATCCCTTTCCTAATTCCATCAAAAATTTCTGAAGATTGGATATAATACTGGTCTCCAATTCAGTCTCCGTAAAATCAGTATTAGATGATAAACCTAAAAACTCGGCAATTACTGGATTTTTAATAAACTCCATCTTATCATTTTGGAAATCAGATGTGTTTTTCAACATTTCCTGTTCAACTAAACTCTTTTCCTGTGATTGAATCATTCTATAGTAATATTGTGTATTAATATTGCGTTGCAGGGTACGGACACTCCACGTTTGCTCATAAGCCTCTTTCTCGTACCACTTTCGTGCAGTCACATCCAATACTTGTAATAATGCTCTATAATGTGACCAAGAAAGACGAATCTTAGATTGTCGACACACCGTGTCGACAATCTCTGGAAACTCTTTGTAAAAACGAAGAAAATGATAAAGATTACTGCGGTCGTAACCTTTTCCGTATTTAGCTGTAAGTTCTCTGGATAGTTGTTTAATAATGTTTGTTCCATATCCGGCCCGAGCAGCACCATCCATCTCTTCCTCTGCAATACGGCAACCAATGAGCCAGTTTCTTTGAGACAAAATCGTATCTACTGCATGATATGCCTGCCTCTGTGAAGTTTCTATGATATTTTGCACATCGGTTAATATATTTTCTGATTTCTGATAAGCATTCATAATATCAGTATCTTCAAATTGTATTTCATTCATAACAAACCTTCCCTTTTAATTTTTTCGGTTGCCATTACATCTCTATTATACGTCTTCTAATATTTCTGCCTGTTTCTTTTTACTAAAGCCTGCTAAAACTAAATCGTAGGATTTATCCAGTAAATCTTTCAATAACTCATCGGGAACAGCGCCATCCGGGTTAATGGAATTCCAATGAATTTTATTCATATAATATCCGGGATAGATATCCTCATATTGTTCTCGCAAAAAAGCGCCTTCATTCGGCTCCAATTTTAAGGTAATACAATATGGTACATCATCTTCACCTAGACAGACAGCCGCTATACCTCCATATACTGCTTAATTTCACTCCAAGTTTTTACTGTCAGAATATTTTTATCTTCTGTGTAAGGCAAATCAATCGCCCCTATGTACCATATCGGCAGAAGACCGGCATTTAAAGAGCCTTTTACATCGCACTCATACTGGTCTCCGATATACCAGACTTCATCCGGCTGTAATTCGGCTTTTTCCAAAGCCAAATCGAATATCCTTTTGTTCGGTTTGCGGAAGATAAAATTACTTGAGGTAATGATAAATTCAAAAGCATTTTCCGGAAGCAGTCTGTTGATACGCTCTTCAACCACAGAAGGAGCATAAGAAATATTACTGATTACGCCTGTGCGAATATCTTTGTTTTTCAAATATCCTAAAAAATCTTTTATACCCTCTGTCGGCACTCCCGGAGCAGCAGCATTCCAGAATACTGTATCAATTTCAGAGTTGCTTAATGCAATCTCTATTCCCTGCGATTCATAAAGATAAGGCGTAAACATTGTATTGGGTATCTCTATCTGAAATAAGTGCCTTTTCTCAGGATTAAATCTCCCGAATTCCCGATTGATTTCATTTGCTTTGGCTTGCACCTGCTCTGCCGACAAATGATACTTATTTCTCGTAGCATACTGTAAGACAGCCTCTGTTCCCTTTATCCCGTCAAATTTCTGTTCTGCAATAAGTGTCTGACCATAATCAAACAATATCATTTTGGGTATTTTCATGTAATTTACCTCCATCCGGGTTTATTCTTCTTGATTGTATCCACTCTGTAAAAAAGAACTTGAGTGATTCATAAAAAATCATATATACCATTTAATATCAAAGTTTTCATAACAACCTCATTTCTTATTTACCAGTCTCCTAACCAAGACAAATATATAAGTAATTTTACCATATATTTGTCTTTAAGTCACCTATACCTTTACTTGCGTTTCCGTCGAGTTGGATAATTGAAAAGTATCCTCGTTTTATGTATAATGAAAAGTAAGCTCACATTAAGAATCCGGCTGATTTATGAAAGCATGGCAAAAAATTTAAAACAGGACAAAACAAAGCAAGGTAAGTCGGGCAGGTTCTTATTTAGTAAGATATACTGTTCCTGCAACAGGAGGTGATACAAATGGAATGGACGAATGCCATACAAAGTGCAATTGACTTTATGGAGCAGCATATTACCGAGAACATATCCGCAGAAGATGTTGCCAATCATGTGCATATTTCATCTTTTTATTTCCAAAAAGGATTTCGTATGCTCTGTGGCTTTTCTGTAATAGAATATATCCGGAAGCGCAGGTTAGCTCTTGCCGGCGGCGACCTTGCCACTACAGATATAAAAATCATTGATATTGCGATGAAATACGGATATGGTTCTCCTGACAGCTTCACAAAAGCATTCACAAGATTTCATGGCGTATCGCCAACTATGGTGCGGAAAGAGGATGTCATGATAAAGACTTTTGCACCGCTGAAATTAGAAATCTCATTGAAAGGTGGTTATTTCATGAATTACAAAATTATTGACAAAGAAAGCTTTACAGTACTTGGTGTGTCAAAAGAATTCAATTATGAAAACTGCAAACAGGAAATCCCTCTGTTTTGGCAGAGGCATTATGAAGAAGGAAACGGAAAATATGTCTGTGGGATGTTCGGAATCAACATTGATGAAAAAATGGGAAATGACAGCTTTGAGTATCTGATTGCCGATTTGTATGATTCAAAAATGGAAATTCCGGAAGGTTTTGTAACCCGGACTATCCCTGCATTTACATGGGCTGTTTTTTCCTGCGTAGGCCCAATGCCAACAGCGCTTCAAGATGTGAGCACAAAAATTTTTTCTGAATGGCTTCCGGCATTGAAAGAATACGAGTTTGCAGCAGGTTATTGTGTGGAAATGTATGACGCACCAGACAAGTACCCGAACGGAACGCAGGATGAAAACTACCATACTGAAATATGGATTCCGATTCAGAAAAAGTGATTTATCCAAGTCAATAAACCAATCACGGTTGTAAAGATAATAACAGTATGCTAAACTAAATGCAGTCACTCACTTGTTTTCTAAGTAAATGACTGCATTATACGTGCTGCCCAGCCAACAGGGAACGGACAAAGAACAGTAAAAAAATGAGGAGATTGCTATGCACTATATTAAAGACAACACAAAAATATATGTTTACTCCATGCCGATATTGGATTCGCGGATGTATATTATAATAAATGACGAGAATGAAAAAGAGGCACTAATTATCGACCCTCTCATTTCAGAGGAAGCGTTTACCATTCTGAGCACGCTTTCGCACGCTACAGTACTGCTCACCCATTCCCACTATGACCATATTTCTGGCATGAACTGGCTGCGTAAGCAGGTTGATTGTACACTTCTCTGCTCGGAATGCTGTGCAGAAAAAATTATAAACCCACACAAAAATCTTGCCGCATTCTCCAAAGCATTGATTATAGGAAAAACCGAGGATGAGCAGGAACAGTGTATGCAGTTTTTTGAACTTGACTTTACCTGTGAAGCCGACAAAACTTTTGACAGGGAAATAAACTTTCCTTTTGGCGGCTATGAAGTTGTGATTACCCACACGCCGGGGCACTCCGAATGCAGTCAGTGCATCTGCCTTAATGCGTCAAAAAAAGGACTGACACCGAAAATTGTTTTTACCGGTGACAGTCTGGTAAACGGATATGATACGATAACACGCCTTCCGGGAGGAAGCAAAAAAGATTTTAATTCGATAACCAAGCCTTATCTGGATTCCCTCTCCGATGATACCCTGATTATGCCGGGGCATGGGGATTGGGCGCTAAAAGGGGCTCTTGCCACCTCCTGACAGAAATGCGTACTTTCAAATGAGCTTGCAAATTATTTTGCCAGTGAAGCATTTTGCAGCTTATCAAACTTCTTCATACATTCCTCCACCGAAGAGCCTTTCAGCAAATCCCTCACAACATTACATATATTCCCCCACTGCTCTACTTTCATACTGGCATTGGAACCGAGTACATAAGTTCCCTGATTCACCTTGTCACGCAGCGGTACCAAGGCATCGATACAATCTACTTCCACATTCTTTGACGGCGAAATCACTCTGTTTGTCTCGGAATATGTCTGAAGCTGCTCATCAGACAGAATAATATTCAGAACATCCTTTGTGTTTTTCAGATTATCTGCATTGACATGAATGCCATATCCGGTCATGGAAATCACCGGCATTTGGCCCAGATGACTTGGAAAACCAATTACCTGCAAATTAAAGTCCACTTTACCATACGCAGTTTCTGCGTTAGCCGCTCCCCAATATGCCATAACAATTGGCGTCTTCTGGGCTTTAAAATCTGGCCCCTCACCATCTATCGCCTCATATGTGTATGCCTTTTTGGCATCAATATATCCCAAATCTATTAATTTTTGCAAATATTCAAAGCCGGGGCGCATATAATCACGCAGCTTCTTTGCACCACTGTTAATCTGTGCAATCTCCTCGTCCGTATGGTCTCCATTATACATATCTGCATAAGCCTGAGCAAGAACAAAACACTCCAGCCACCATCGGTTTGCACCTATCGGTGTCTCTATTCCATTTTTCTTAAATACCCGGCAGCACTCGAGAAGCTCTTCCGGAGTAGAAGGAAGCTTCAGATTATATTTATCAAACATATCTTTGTTGACGAATAATCCATGCACTACCACTTCCTGAGGAATTGCCACCAACTTACCATTTACCGTATTGGCAATCTTTACAACGTCTCTGAGGTTTTTGGCGCTTTCAAGCTCTGATAAGTCCGCCAGCCTCCCCTCATTACCCAACACCTGAATTGTATCCGGATTTAATAAATACAAATCGTCCATATTATTGCGTGCCCTGTCAAGCGTTACATCATCATAAGTTTTCTCCTTATAATTCTCCGCGGTATATGTTCGGTACTCTACCGTGATTCCCGTTTTCTTTTCTGCTGCGCTGACCGTAATATCAAATGCCGTTCTCGCAATATTATCTGCATCCGGGTCGGTTCTTTCCATTGGCCCAAATAAATTAACCATCTTCGTATTATTCACTCGGTCACTCACAAGATTCTCCTCTAAATCCTCTTGTCTCGCACAGGCAGCCATAATAACCATCATTGCTCCGATAAGCAATAAAGCAGCTAGTCTTTTCCCGTTTTTCTTTAAATGAATAATCATTGCACTCTCCCTTTCTATTGCAAATATTTGCTCAGCGTCTTCTTTATCGACTCCATGTCAATTGGCTTAGCAATATGTGCGTTCATTCCCGCTGCCAAAGCATCTTTTACGTCTTCTGCAAAAGCATTTGCCGTCATTGCAATAATTGGTATCGTCTTCGCATCTTCACGCTCCAATGCCCGAATCACCTTTGTAGCCTCATATCCGTTCATAACCGGCATTTGAACATCCATTAAAATGGCATCAAACTCTCCCTTTTCAGCGCGGGAGAAACGTTCCAACGCCAATTTACCATCTTCTGCGATTTCACAGGTTGCCCCTTCTCCTCTTAATACTTCTGACAAAATTTCTGAATTGATTTCATTGTCCTCGGCTACAAGGAAATTTCGTCCGGCCAAACTGTAATCCTGTCCGTCATCTTCTACTGTTCGCTCTCCTGAAGAATCAAAATGAAGTTCCCGAACTTTCTCTTTCAGTGCAGATACCAAAAACGGTTTGGATAGAAATCCGTCAACACCCGCCTGTACTGCCTCTTCCTCTAATTCATCCCAATCATAAGATGTCAGAAGAAAAATAGGCGTATGCTCAGGCACAATATCCCGAATCTGTCTTGCCGTTTCAATGCCGTCCATTTCCGGCATTTTCCAATCCAACAAGATAAGATGATATGGATTTTCTTTCTCACAGGCATTGCGTACCTGTTGGATGCCATCCTCACCACTCAATGACAAGTCCACGGAAACAGGTGTTTCTTCCATAAGCATTTGAACATTGTCCAAAATATCCTGTTCATCATCCACAACCAGCATTCGGGAAACACCATGGTCTTTCCAAAACTGCTCGTCTATCACCTCTTCCGGAATACGCAGTTCCAAGTCCACCGTAAAACAGCTTCCCTTATCCACTTCGCTGGCGACCTCAATCGTTCCACCCATCAGTTTGACAATATTTTTTGTTATCGCCATACCTAATCCGGTACCCTGTACCTTGTTTGTCGTACTATTCTCTGCTCTGGTAAAGGCATCAAATATCACCTCAAGATATTCCGGAGTCATACCATAACCATTATCTTCAACTTCGATTCGAATATGCTCATACTGACTGGAGCGCTGCTCCAATCCAATAATACGCAGCCATATATTTCCCCCCTCCGGAGTATATTTCACTGCATTTGAGAGAAGATTAATTAAAATCTGATTAAGCCTTGTCTCATCACCTATCAGATATTCATGTTTTACACCGCTTACCGTAACTTCAAACGTCTGTCCTCTGGCGTCTGCTGCCGGACGTATAATGGCATCTACCGATGAAATCATGCTGCTCAGAGTAAATTCTCCAATTGTAAGTACAACTTTTCCACTCTCAATCTTCGACACATCCAAAATATCATTTATAAGACTGAGCAAATGCTGTCCTGACGCAGTAATTTTTTCCGTATACTCTTTCACTTTTGCAGTATTATCCGCTTCCTTGGCGAGAAGGGAAGTAAATCCCAATATCGCATTCATCGGAGTCCGAATGTCATGCGACATATTGGATAAAAACGTTGTTTTTGAATCATTGGCAATCTGTGCCGCCTGCAATGCCTCAGCTAATCGTTTATTATGTATCTCACGTTCCTTTTCTCTCTCTTTTCTGCTCTTGTCCTGCTGTCTGTGACTGAAAACAAACAGCCCACAGCAAAGGAAAAAGGTAAGCAGCATCACCGCAACAATGAAATATATATTGTTATTTACTGCCGTTCCTTCCCGTTGTATTGCTTCTACCGGCACATATCCGATAAGATATGTAGTTCCACCATTGACTGACCACATATATATCAGAGACTCTTTCTCCTGAATATCATGATAAAACATGATGTTCTTTCCCCTTTTTATATGTTCGGAGACATTCTGCTTTATTTTTTCTTCCGATACTTTATTCGCATGATAAAAGTCGGACAGATTTATATGGCCTGCTGCCCTCTCTCCCATTCCTTTCGGCTTTAATACAAATCTCTCGCTCTTTGCATCCATAATATACAGAATGGCGCTATTATTATAGAACTTGTCAGGTAAGGCGCTCTCAAAGGAATCATAAACATACTCCACATAAAGAGTCGCAATTTCCTTATTTTGTTTTATAATCGGACATTTCATCGTATACGCCCATGTACCCATTGAATTTATATAGGATTTGGACATTTTCATGCCCTCTACTATACTTGTGGAAGAAAAATCCAAATCCTTTGTTGAAAATGTTTGTCCTGTATTGGAAATTCCCTCCGTCTTTCCCGACGGTACAATAGATATTTTTACCATTGTACTATTTTTATCGTAAGAACGAATAAATTCTTCCGGCTCTTCCATAGTGGCTAACTCCTGTGCGAGCAGCCTCTGAAACTCCGCCTCCCGTTTTAACATTACCTCTATCGTTCCCCGAATTAAATCCAAATTTTCGCTTAGATTTTCAACAGCAGAAGCAGACATCTGTGTTGATATTTTACCCGCAGCCACATACAGAGCCGCACCCATAATAGAAAAGAATAATATAACGGGAATAATCAAACTAATCCCCCGTTTTGCTCTATGTTTTTTTCCCTTTCCGTTCATCTTAAGACCATCCTTTTAATTTCATTTCTTTATACGTTTCATTTTACTCATCTAAAAAAAGAAGTCAATATTTTACGAGTAAAAGATAGCGTAAATTTGCTGTATGAATTTATTAGACAAAGTGTTTCCAGAGTTTCATTAAAATTTAAGATTTCTACCTCATTATATTCAATTTTTGTTTTTTGTAAACCCCTATTTGACTTTTAATATTGTTATATTTTTATTCGAATCCCATCAGCCATCCAAGAAGATAACCGTCACTACACAAGTTAAGAAAAATTGAAAATTATCCGATATAAATAAGGATATACAGAGATGGAACAAAGAACCGGATTCATTGAAAATATTGTGCCATAAGGCCACAGAAAATTTTATGACTTTGTTGGAGAAGTACTATGATTGAGATACGACGAGCTGTTTATGAAGACATTCCTGCGATTATGAGTTTTATTGATGAACATTGGAAAAAAGGACATATTCTGGCGAGAGACAGAGCATTTTTTGAGTGGCAGTTTATGGACGGAAATAATGTTAATGTATTTCTCGGAATCGATGACGAAAAACACAAAATTTATGGCATTCAGGGAGTTATCAGATATAACAGCAGTGATAATCCAGATGCTACAGGCTGCATATGGAAAGTTATTAAGAATGATAATCCCCGACTGGGACTGGATATCGCCGACTATGCCTATGCCGCACTTCACATACGTTTTTCATGTGGTGCCGGACAAAGTAATAAAGCGTTGAAATTAGGGCGATTAATGGGCGGTATTCCGATTGCCATGGATCACTATTACCGTCTTGGTGATTGCGAAGATTATAAAATAGCCGTCATAAAAAATAAAACACTCCCAAATGTAGAAGATTCCGGATTCCGATTAGCTCCTGTCCACTCTGTGGAAGAAATGAAACAGGTTATTTCCGCAGAAGCACTTGCGAATCATATTATGAGCAAGGATTATGGATATATTCGGCATCGTTATTTTGAGCACCCGATATATCAATATTATGTATGGAAGATTGTTGACACTGTTGGAAAAGCACACTCCATTCTTATTACGAGGGAGGAAACACAATTTAATAAAAAAATCTGTAAAATTGTTGATTATTATGGCGATATCAGCTATTTTTCCTATATTACAGCAGCACTTGACCGGATGATAAAAGAAAAAGAATACGAGTTTGTAGATGTCTATTCTTACGGTGTGGATACAGCAGTGTATGAACAGGCAGGCTTTTTAAGATGTGATGAAAATTGCGAAAACATAATCCCAAACTATTATCATCCATTTGAGCAGAAAAATGTTGCTATACGGATGATAGACCCGATGATTGAAGGCATGCGGCTATTTCTTGGCGATGGCGATCAGGATCGGCCATGCTGATTCTGACCGCCTGTTACATCATTTAAAATAATTTCTAACCTCTTTCCTGTCTTTTTTCCCATTGTAGGTATGAGGTATTTCCTCCACAATCCGGATTTCCTGTGGAATTTTGTAATGCTCCAGATTTTCTTTCATAAATTGTTTCAACGACGCCTCATTCAATTCTCTATCCTTACTGGCTACAACAAGGCAACACAGCACAGGCAGTTCATTTGCGGAGCGCCCCTGAAACAGCAGACACTCCTTTACCCCATCATAACTTTCAATAACATTTTCCACTTCTTCCGGTGCTACTTTCAGACCTCCTATATTGATGACATTATCCTTTCTTCCAATCAGGTAAACATATCCCTCCTCATCAAAATATCCGATATCACTCATATATACCTGTCCGTCTTTTAATATTTCTGCCGTCAGGTCAGGGTCTCCGAGATATCCCTGCATATTGACATCACTTTTGCAGACAAGCTGACCGGAATTTTCTTTAGATGAGCGGATAGTGTTACCCTTTTCATCCACAAAACATAAGGAGGCTTTATAAGAAGGCTTTCCGGCACAGTTTTCTGGTTTCTCCACCGCGGCATAATCATAAATTACGATGGAACCGGCTTCCGACGCCCCATATCCATTATACAATCTTGACATTGGAAGAAGTTCTTTTAATTTCTGTCTCAAATATCCCGACATTGGAGCCGTGGAATTTTCTACATATAAAATACGATTTCTATATTCGTGAAGCTTGTCCCCTGACATAGCTAAAAGAACCTGCACGGCAGACGGCGGCAGGCAGAGACAATTGATGGGAAAACGCTCAAGCGCAACAAAGAAGTTCTTAATCGATGACATTCCGTTAATGACAACAACCGAACTACCCAAAATAGCAGCCGTATAGATTTTGCGGATGGCATTGGCATGGTTCAAAGGCCCAACTACGAGCATACAGTCCGTATCTTTCATTTCAAAACCGTGAATCAGATTTTCTGATGTTGCCAGCAGATTTTTTTGAGAGAGCATAACGCCTTTGGACTTACCTGTCGTTCCCGTTGTCAGCATAACATCAGCCAAGACCGTTTCTTCCGGAAAATCATGCCACTCGACAACATCACCATAAGAATCGATACGCTCACGGAGTGTATTCAAATCCAACATCTGCAGATTGGTATCCGTCTCCTCTTTCTGTAGGGAAAGCAGCAGATTTGATTTTGTCTTTTCAATCATCTCCCTGAGAACCGCATTCGGCACATCTTTTTCAAGAGGTACGGCAACGCAGCCAAGCGTATGTATAGCAAAATAGGAAATGATGTGTTCTGTCGTCTGTGATGAACGAATCAATACATAATCTCCCGATTTCACACGATAGTCTTGCTTCAATATATAGGCGGTTTTTTCAACACAATTCCATAATTCAGAAAAGGACAAACTGCCGTCCAGCGTTGCTACAGCAAGTTTATCCGGATTTTCCAGTGCATGCTTTTTTAAACAGGCTTCTATCGTCATAATGTTTTACTCCTTATTTTGTCCCAGAGCCTGAAGAAGACGGCTCCAATAGGATGAATAATTTTCTGTTTCCGGTGTTACCGGACGCTGCAGGTCATTCATCAGGCTGTCGCAAACCGTACCGTCTGGAGACATGACAAGAATGCGGTTCCCAAGAATAAGCGCTTCCTGTATATTGTGGGTAATGAAAATTATGGAAACATTCTCTGATTGGAATTTATTCAGCAATTCATTTTGAAGCTTCCGTCGTGTCATGGCATCAAGACTGGCAAACGGTTCATCCATCAGTATTACTTTTGGTTGAAGAACTAACGCTCTGGCAATCGCTACACGCTGCTTCATTCCGCCACTTAACTGATAGGGATACAAATCCCTGCTGTTTTCCAAGCCGACTTTTATTAACGCTTCCTCCGCCTTTTTACGGCGTTGTCCCTTATTGTAGCCGCCCTTTTGTCTGAGGGCATATTCAATATTGCCGGTTACGGTTTTCCACGGCAATAGTTGGTCAAAATTCTGAAATACAAGAATCCTGTCCATATCCGGTTTTTTTACCTCTCTGCCGTCAATGAGAACCTCACCCTCGTAATCTTCAAAACCGGCAATACAGCGGAGAAGGGTCGTCTTCCCACACCCCGACGGGCCAAGTATACAGAGAAATTCTCTAGGATTAAGTTCCAGCGAAAAATCAGATAAAATAACTTTTTCATTATTTTTATACTTTTTTGTTAGTTTTCTTACAGTAAGCGTTTTATTCATTTTTTATCATTCCCCATTTCCTAATGGTATGTTTTTCCAGACTATTAAACAGAAGATGTTCAATAAGGATACCGATAATCATAATGACAACAAGGGCTGCAAATGTTCCGGCGGTATCCATCTGATAACGTTTTACATAAATAAACCATCCCAGTCCGCCTACTGCTCCGGAAACTCCAAAAATCATTTCGGCACTAATCAGAGCGCGCCACGCCCTCGCCCACCCCACTTTTAAGCCGGACAAGATAGATGGCAGCGATGCCGGAAGATAAATATCCATAATCAGGCGTATCATGGATAAGCCCATATTCTGCCCATGCTCAATATAAACCTCCGGAGTAGAGCGGAAACCGTCAATTATGCTTCTGGAAACCGGCCAGATAACCGAATGGACAATGATAAAAACAGTTGTCATTTCTCCCGTACCAAACCACAAGATGGCAAGAGGAAGCAGAGCCACTCCCGGAAGGGGATCAAAAATAGTTATAATTGTATCATATATAACACAAAATGTTTTCGACAGTATTGCCGCAGCAGATAAAATAAAACCGGACAAAATGCCTGTTATCATTCCCCAACCAATCAAACGGAGGGAGAACAAAATAGATTCTGACAAACCATCCTTTTCAAATCCGCGCAAAAGAGCCTTTCCGATATCCAAAAGGGATGGAAACATAATCTCCGGAAATAATTTGCACCAATAGGCAATTTGCCAGAGAATGGCAAGGCAGGCAACGACAATAAGTGTTTTTCCAATCTTTTTCATAATAATAGTTTTCCCTTACTGTAATAGATTTTCAAAGCAAATTTGCTCCAACTTAGTTGGAGCCTGTTCCAGAAACTCCGCGCGCTGCATAAACTCAGCAATTTCCAACGTACCATGTGGCTTCATATCGTAACAAACGCCGTCCGCCGTCAAAAATTCTTTCATTTTTTCTGCGGTAACAGCTTCTTTCTCACAGAGCAGTTTGGCCGCCTCGTCAGTACTATTATTTAAGAAATCCATCGCTTCCTTTGTCGCCTCTGTCAGCGCCTTATATAAATCGGGATTCTCATCATGGAATTTTAATGATGTCGCTCCCACAATGATTGTCGCATCTTTGGGAAAAGCCGCCGCTACATCTTTAACTTCGTGAATATTATCTTTCTCCAATTCCTTTAAAAAATAAGGAGAAGTCGTCAACTGACAATTTACACTTCCGGATAATAATGCCTGCATACCATCCGGATGCGACATCGTAACCATATTGTTATCCAATGCATGGGCGTTTCCCAACTCCTTTTCACATGCCATAGCCAACATAACATGTTGAATCGTTCCCCATCCTATAATGGCAATCTTCTCATCTTTGCCGATATCCTTTATCGACTGAATAGACTTGTCTGTTGTATTCAGTCCCATTGGCTGCGCAGACATGGCAGAATACATTTTTATCTGTTTGGTTTTCATGGAATTAATTAAAAAGGGACCTACGCCGGAGTGACCGATATCAATACTGCCAGCTAATATTCCCTCATAAATTTCGGCAGGACCGTTGCACGTTTTCCACTCAATATCCAAATCTTTTCCATAATGTTTTTCGATTAATTTCTTTTGTTTCATAATCTCCAATGGCGCATAGGCAAGTCCCCACTGGTAAGCTATAACAAGCTTTTCTTTCTTATCTGTCCCATCTGTCTGCGAGTTTCCGCAGGAACATAAATTGAATGACATAACGAGAATAAGACAAATACATATTAGTTTTTTCATTAAGGGCTCCTTTCATTTATAAATATTCATAAAACACATAATAACGTAATGAATATTATGTTGTTTAGAGAGAAGCAGGTATGAAAAAGTTTTTTTGCTCAAAAAAATTAGAAATTAGGTGTGAAATTTTCAATGGTGTACATAACGGTCAATATGAAATAGGTGAAAAAGCGTATAAATGATTGAAAATTACTAGCAATTGTGGTAAATTATAAACAGCTTACAACATAATATTCATTATGTCATCAGTTCTCCCGTCTTCCATCTCCCTTGTCCGCTTTGACAGAAATAATTCTCTCCGCTTATCACCATATGCATCCGGTCAAGCTGTCTCTGATGTTCTTTTCCCATAGATTTAATATAAAGTCTCGTCGTAGAAATATTTGTGTGTCCCAAAACGTCACTTAAAAGCACAATATCTCTCTTTAATTTGTAAAAACATCGTGCAAACAGATGTCGCAGGTTATGGGGAAATACTTTTCTCTCGGATACATTTGCCTCTCTGCAAAGTTTCTTCATCTCCCGCCATACATTACTGCGGTCAAGCTGCCGTCCGGTACGGGTACAAAAAATACTCCCATTCTCTATACCATGCTTTTTTACATAGGCTTTCAGAACTTTAATCAATTCTTTCGGATACATAATCCGCCGTACTTTTCCCTTATTATATACGTCTGACATCCCTCTCCCTAGCGATTCCACTGTGACAAACGCAAGCTCACTGATACGGATTCCCGTACTTCCTAACGTCTGAATGATAAGCGCAAGGCGCTCGTTTCCATTCCACAGAGCCGTTTTTATCAACCTCTGATACTCATTGGATGTAAGCTCCTTATCTTCTGATTCAAATACCTGTTGTTGAATCCGTATTGTTTTTATACGCAAATCCAGCCACCCCATCTGCTCACAAAAACTGTTTGCCGCAGACAAAAAGGAATTAATGCTTGCCGGCGTATACTCCCCACAATTTTCCAAATGCTCCTTATAGCAGATAAATAATTCCTTTGTCAACTCCCTGCCGTCAAGAAAAGATTTCAACTTACCAACATCCCTCATATACTTTTCAATGGTCTGTTTCCTCTTTTCCGCTTTCACTAAAAACTCCTTATATTTCGTAATTCGTTCTTTCGTAATGTTTCTGTCTTCCTGTAATTCTGTTTTTTCCATAAAAACCTCCGTTCCACTGCCGCTTTGTACACATCAGGCGACTCTTCTTTCTCTGATATTTTTCATTATATAAGATACCCCAAATAAACGGATTGAAATATGGATTTTTATATATGGACACAAAAATAGCCGGATGATAATCGGTTTCAGATACCATCCGGCTATATGCCGAGTATTTAATTTATGTCTAAAATATTTTTCAATTTCCTTTTTCCAGCAGATAAAATAAAGAACTGATAGTATGCGAAAAGGCACTTGTACTCATTCATCATTCTCTTCCAAAATTTCCAACATCTCTCGTGGGGTAACTACAAATGGCTCTTTGGGAAAATGCTTGATATTTCCAGTTACCAGATATGCAAAATCCTCTTTCCGTTTTTCCATTACTACTTCATAAAATACGATGTCTTTTACATCCGGCAGTTCTATATTTAGTCTCCCCGCATTGACAAATGCTCCTCGCTCTTGCAAATTTTCTAACACTATATTAACATCTTCTTCCAAAAAGGGAAACTTCTTTCTGAGTAACACTTCTTGATACTCCTCCAGAATTTTATCATTAAGCAAAGGAACCAGATTCCCATCAAACACATGTTTTAAAACAAGTCCCGGCACAGAATTTTCTTTCAGCATCGCTGATACAAGGACATTTGTATCAATCACACCATATTTTGTCATGAAGACCTCTTTTCTATCTGCCCCGACGGACAGCCTGTATCTCCTGATTGATTTCCTCCAGTGACATATCTGCAACCCCTTTTTCTTCAGCCGCCTGACTCATCCGCTGCATCGCAGAAATCGCTTTATTACCGTGATGTATATCTGTAAGCTTCATGCTAAAAGGGATGCCTTTTTCCTGTACGGAACGTTTTAAGAAAATGCGGATTGCCGTGGACAAATCCATCCCCAGTTCCTCATATATGTTTGTCACATCTTCCTTTAACTGCTCATCTACCCTAACCTGTACCATAGAATTTGCCATAATCAGCACCTCCAGTAAATACATCTGAATGTTTTTGTACTTCAATTGTATGATAATCAGTCTTTTTTTTCAAGTATTATATACCATTTCTTTTATTTTATACAAAAATAACCGGATGATAATCAGTTTCAGATACCATCCGGCTACTTTTTCGATGCACCACGGTCTTGAGAGAAATGAAATTTGCAATTACCCACCATGTTATTATTTATTTTTCCGGTTTTCGAGTACTTCACAAATACCGGCCACACTTTCCATCTCGATAAGCTCATCAAAGGTAAACTTGGTCTGATAGACTTTCTCCAGCTCCTGAATCAGGGTAATCTGCCCGAAAGAATCCCATTCCGGCAGATTTTTCGATGATGTATAGGCGGTAATCTCACTGTCTGCGTCTTTGTGAAATACCTTTCTTACGATTTCAATTACTTCTTCCTGCATATCATTATGTTTCCTTTCTGAATATTTTATCCGTCATACCATCCGGAAGATACTGCTTTAAACGGTTATAGCGGAGGGATGTTTCGTTTGTCTCGTCGACCCATGAATACCCGTATGTGCATCCTGCCCTGATGGCAGCTTTCGCCGCCTGTACATACATGCTGAGCGCGATGTGGTTCTCCGCAGAATTATATATGTAGGCAACGTAAAACTTTTTTCCGTCAATGGTATAAATGAGAAAAGAGCGCAGACATCCGTCTTCCTTATAGACAAGAACTTTATTGTCCGCAATCAATTCTTTCAGCCTTTCTCTGCTGAAAAAATGGCTGGAGCGTTTGTCGAAAACATCGTAGAGTTTCCGGTGCAGGGTATCCAGTTCCTCTAAGGAAGCGGATGTAATTCGGGTTTCTTCAACGAATCTCTCCAGATAATCGGCATATGGATTATAGTCAGTGTCAAATACATAGGCCAGATTTTTATTAGACAGGCGCAAAAAGCAGGCATATTGCCGGAAACCGCCCGTTTGGAAAGCATGGACGAGTGAATCGCTGCATGTTCCTATGTAGTCAAGAATGCTGCCTGCTTCCATTTGCAATAACTGCCTGCTTAATTCGTCTAAATCAAAGCAAAAGAAATAAATCCGGCAGACATCATCTTCTCCCGTCTGCCAGAATACGAGGGAACTCCGGCTTTCCAAGACCGAGTAATCACCTTCTGCCTGTGCAAAGAAGTTGGTGTAACTTTGCCTGTGGCCGCAGTTTTTCTTTATCGCTGCAATATGTACTTGGATTTCCTGCGTGGTCATTCTTTTCTCCTCTGAAAGATTTTCTATTCCAATTATCTTTATTCTTACTTTAAATACTGTTCTTCCAGCTGCTTTCTGTCTATTTTCCCATTGTCATTGTAAGGAAAACGTTTTAACGGAAAATACATTGTCGGCACCATGTATTTAGGGATAATCGTCAGCAGATAATCTTTCAGCTCTTCCTCGCTGATTTCTCCCTGATAAAACAGAACAATCTGCTTTTTCTCTTTATGATAAGAGGCGCATACTCCGGATATTTCCTCTTTTCCCATAGCCGCTGACTCAATCTCCCCCAGTTCAATCCGATAACCGGAATGCTTAATCTGGAAATCTTTGCGTCCGGCAAATACCAGTTCTCCCCGCTCATTATAATAAACGAGGTCGCCGGTGAGATACATTTTTTCCCGATAAAACTTGTTGACAGGATTATCAATATATTTTTCTGCTGTCTTTTCGGTATCATCCCAGTAACCGGCCGACAGGGAACTGCCGTATACGCACAGCTCGCCGAGTTGATTTACCTGCTCTTTCCCGATTATTTTATTGTCGTCATCCAAAACAAGCAGGCCGGTATTCTCACATGCTTTGCCGAGAGGGAGCACTTCGGAATCGGTAAATTCCCGGTCCACAATATAATAAGTACAGTTTACCGTGGCTTCTGTCGGCCCGTATACATTAGCAATTGTTTTCAGTCTGGGAAGATATTTTTTCCAGTAGTTGAGCTGTTTTACCGGCATAACCTCTCCGCCAAACATAATTAATTCCACATGTTCCAGCGGAATCGATTTTAAAAGGTCAAAGTTGGCGATATTGACAAAAGCAGACGGCACCCAGTAAAGGAAGTTGATATTTCTCTCATTGATAAACTGAAGCGCTTTGGCCGGAAAAGCAAAATAAGTCGGTGGAATAATTCCCAGCGTGGCGCCGGACTTCAATGTTGCATAAATATCCTGCGTCGATATATCAAAGTAAAACGGCGACTGGTTTCCCATAATCGTAGTTTCGTTTATTTTAAATGTTTTGACAGCCCAATCCGTATAATCAATGACATTGTGGTTATTGATTATTACACCTTTTGGCGCGCCCGTCGAGCCGGAGGTAAAAAACGTATACACAGGGTCGACGTCCAGAATATCGTCAATCAGAATCTGTCCCTCTTCATACCGGTTAGAGCATGATATTTCATCCAGATTAATGAGGGGAATGTCGTCAAGTCCTGCGAATTTCCCCAGCTTTTCTTTTGTTTTGCTGTCTACGATAATGGCAGAGGGTTTCAAGGTAGAGATAATACTTTTTACCTTTTCTTCGGGAAAACGGATATCGGTCGGGGTATAGAAATTTCCGCTGTACAAAATTCCCATAAATGCCACAATGTTTTCTACTGATTTGGGCAGATAAGTCAAAATCGGATTGCGTCTGCCGGATAACACAGACTGAATGGTAAACGCCAAATCAATCGCCCGATTGCGCAATCCCATAAATGTAATTTCGCTTTCCAAATCAAAAAAGGCAACCTTGTCCGGAAGCCGTTTTGCGGTCTCCTCCAGATAACAAAGAACTGAATTTTTCATTCGAATTCCTCCTGATTATTATTCTTTATATAAATATCATTATAAATAATCTCTTTTGATTTAATTAACTCTTCTGTTTTTTCGTTTCCGCGCTTTAAAGCTTTCTTATTTTTTATATTATACCAAGCATAAAAAATCCGTATCCCTTTCGACCACATTTCTTCAAATATACGTCGTTCCAAATTATATGAAAAGTTTGCGGGTCCTTCATTTACTACCATGTTACTGTACAATTTTCTTCCCTCAAGGCGCCATACATAAAAGGTAACGATATTCCCATTTTCACGATGAAGTAAACACTCTTTTCTTTCGATTATTTTATCCCACTGCTCTAAAGTAAAGACATCATCACACAAAACATCGAAAGTCTTTTTTGTCAGATTATATAGTTCAACGGCATCCTTTTTCTCGGCATATTCACCAAAAGTCGGCTCATACATTTGTTCTAATAACTTTCTTCTCCCTTCTTCGGGTATGGAAAAGGGATTACCGGAATAACATATTGTGCTTCGTATGTAAGTAGAATATTTTTCCATATTTCCATTCTCAAATATTTTTTTGAGAGGATTTTTCTTCGGCCGGAAAATATATTCCATAACTGTTCCGTCAGGAATTTGCAATAAAAGTTCACTCAAAAAATCACCGTCAGCAAAAGCAAAAAAAGCACGATACCGATTTGGTTCCTGAACAACAAAAACAATGGCTTTCTCATTTTCAAAAAGTGTGGCTTCCTGTTCATCATCCAAAATTCCGGGATAAAAATTTGTTTCTATTTTTTTATAGTCTTTTTTCAAAGAACGAATTTTATCTTTGATTTCCCCAATTTTCATATTGGTATTTCTCCTTATAAATTTGAAATAATATTTTCACAAAAACTCAGATTGCCAATTTCCATAACAAGAGATGTCCAAGACAAACCAGCACCAAAACCAGAAAGACAACATAGTTTATATCCTGATAACAACTGTTCGGAAACATCCGTAGTCATAACTGCCGGTATGGTTCCCGAATCAGAGTTACCCAGTTTTTCAACGATGTCCATTGGTAGTTTTTCAAAAGGAATATTCAATCTCTCTGCCAGCTTCTGAAGCATAAATTTATTTGGTTGATGAAAAAGGAAAAAATCAATATCACTTATCTGATTTCCTGATAATGTTACAATTTCCTCTATCGCTGGAGGAACTTCCTTTTGTACAAAATTGAATACCGATGAACCATCCATATCAACTCCCATAAAAGGAAGATTATTTGTCTGATTTTGAATTTTTTCAATAGTCATCGGGTATTTAAAACCACCATCATGAATTTGCAGATAGTTGCGATTCTCACCATCTGTATAGCTGCTATATACAATTTTCCCATTACGCTGTGAATTCTCTACTATACAAATATTTGCTATGTCACCACCAAATGGCGGATGTGTAAATTTGGGCTCATTCTCAGACGATTTTCGATTGAATACTTCACCAGTACAAAGTACTACCTTTTTATCCTGCATGTGCTCCAGCAGCATAAAGGCCTGCATCAGTCCAATTACAAATCCGGAACATGCCTGCGAAATATCAAGACACATTACATCCACCGGCAATCCCAATTCTCCATGTAAAATGGAACTAATCTGCGGAAGATAATAATCCGGCGACAATGTAACAACAATAAGAGCACCAATCTCTTCTTTCTCAATCTTCTTATTATCCAAAAGATATTCCATTCCATATAAAAGCATTTGAGATAAAGTTGTATCACCTTTTGCCCGCCTGCGCTTTCCGTATCCCATGATTCGTTTAAGACGCCGCGCCCTGACTGCTTCTGACTCTGCAATCTCATCCTCAAATATATATTCATTTTCCGGCAAAACCGACAGAACACCTGTAATTTCTTTTCCTGTAAATGACGTAATCATCAATTTCCTCCATTTGCCTGAACTAATTCACATATTGAAGCAACCGTCGAAAAGTTTTCGGGCAAAATATCCAGTGCATCTACGATAACTCCAAATTCATTCTCGATTAAAGAGACTAACGTAACGACATCAAAAGAATCCAGATATCCGTCTTCTACAAAATCTTTACTCTCTTTAAAATTAAATTCCGGTCGTATTTCTTCTAAGATACTATAAATTTTTTCTTCCATTTTCTACAGCCCTTTCTCGTTTTTATTTAACAGAACATACTCCGCCATATTCAAACTCCTTGATTAATGGATACTTATCATATGGTTCAGCTATAAAATAATTGATATCTTTTTCCAAATACTTCTTTTCATGTTCAAAAATGTCTTCTTCCCTAAAACATGAAATAGAGCTATTACCAACAAAAACTTTCTTCATTTTGTTTTCCTGAATTAATTCGTCATAAAATTCTCTGTGTCCACTCGGTATCACATGTTTATATGTAACAAATAATTTGTGTGTATCCTGTTTTGCAATACCGTTGTAATCAATAATCTGACCTGTCATAGCCAAATGATATCGATACGGCACTTTCATATATTCTTCTACAAAGTGAAGATGTGTGTTACAATTGAGTTCGTCAGCTCCCAAAAAAGCAATTTTTACATTTTCAGTATGATGCAGACGGTCATAAAAGCTGCCGGGACCCATAGAACTGTCACCATCAATATCTGCCAGAGATTTATTTTCCCCTACTACACATACAGACAAAAGAGGGTCCAGAGAACGAACGGCATCCTCTCTTTTTCGCACATACTCATTTAACATTCCCATAGATGATTTTGAGCGGAGGACATCATAATCCTCTTTATTTGCAAAACTAAACGAAAACGTAGGGAAAACTAACGTTTTTACTCCAAGTTGACAGATAATATCAAATATAATCTCACATAACTCTTTTCGTTTTATATCCTTTGACAGCATTCCGAACTCCATAGCGGTATGTAACAATAGCACATCACATTTATCTGCTTCCACAGCTAATAAGGCGTCTAATATTTCTCTATATGTCACCCATGTATCGTTATGTTTAAATATTTTTAAATCGTAATCATATTTCATGCCTTACACCTCCATTTAATCAGGTATATAATTGCAAATGTCTGCAACCGTTTTAAACTTCTTAACGATTTCTGTTGTAAGGTCCATGCCATATCTCTTTTTCATTTCCACTGTTAAGGATAAAACACTCAAAGAATCCCACTCGTCCAAATCGTCCAAATCCATATCCTGTGTCAGCGTTTCTTCATCCAAATCCATAATTTCTTCCAGAAATTCAATTTTTTCATTCAATGTCATTTTTAAATCCTCCAAACTAAATTTCAAACACCACCAGAGACAGGAATCACAGCTCCTGTTATATATTTACCTTTCTCACTCATTAAAAAATCAGCTAAGTATGCTATATGAACAGGAGGAATAATCCCTAATGGCTGCGAATCAACAATCGTTTTTGCATCAACATAATTTTCCGTTTTCTTTATCATTTCAGTGTCAACCCATGCCGGTGCTATCGCATTAACCCGTATCCGCCTTTTTAAGGTTTCTTTTGCCAATATCTTTACAGCTGCCTCTAATGCTATTTTTGACGAAGTATATGTACACATTCCCGCTGCATTTGTATTTGTTGCATTAGATGAAATCGCTAAAATACAGCTTTCATCATTGGAATACTTTCTCCGCACAAAAAATTTGGACAATGTTACAAAAGACATATAATTAACTCGCATTACCTCGTTCATGGCCTCTGTGTCATTTGCCCGTATTGGCATATCCCTGTTGATTCCGGCACAATGTACCATACCGTCCAGTTTTATCCCTTTTTCTTTACAACGCAAAAATATCTCTTCAATATTGTCCAAATCATTTAAGTCATATTGGCAGATAAGCGTTTCGTTACTGAGGGTTTCCTGAATCTGAGTTAGCTTTTTGTCGTTACGTGCTACCATAACGACTAACGCTCCCTGTTCTGACAAATGTCTGGTTACTGCTTCACCGATTCCCTGAGAAGCTCCTGTAACCAAAATATTTTTTCCTATCATCAACATCCTTCCTTTTTGTCAGTATTCTTTATCATTTATTCATTCATGTATTCCAATAAATCGCCAACCGTTTCATAAGCACGAATTTCAGATGCATGCGGAAAACGCGAAAATTGTTCATTAATAAAAGCAATAACGCCAAGAACTGCAACAGAATCCCATGTGTCAAAATCGTCCAGTTTCATTTCTTCTGAAATTTCATCAGGTTCTACCTCCAAAATTTCTGCAATTGCCTGCATTTTTTCTAACTTAGTCATAACTGCTTTTCCTCCTTAAATAATTAAAATTTTTATTATAAATGACCCAGGTCATTATATTTAAAATCTGTTTCCATAAGCGGAATAATTCCTTTTGTGTCTACTTCCAAAACAACACTGGTCCACGCCAAACCAATTCCATAGCCGCATAAATATAATTTAACCCGCTCTTTCTTCTTGAGAATTTCTGTATTATTACATATTGTTACAGCGACAGAAGCGGTAGAAGTATTACCATATTCCTGATATGATTCCAGCATCTTCTCCGGAGCAATATCACATTCTCTCATAATACCTTCCAATAACAATTGTTGTGCCTGATGAAGCGCATAAAAATCAATGCTTTCCTCCTGAATGGAAAAATGCTCTTTCATCTCACGAATACTCTGGGAAACTTCATTTAATGTAAATAATAATATTTCGTTTCCGTCCATTTTCTTATAACCATCATTTCTGGTATATAATAAATCAAATCTTGTTCCATCTGTTTTCTGTGCGTACAACAAAGGATTTCCTTCTTCAAGCTCAATTGCTGTTGCTCCTGCTCCATCACCCAGCAGCAAAGAATTTGTAGTTGGCTCTTCCGGTATATCGTAATAGCTTCCATCACCAACAAATAAAAGACCTTTACCTCCCGTATTCTGTAACAGAGCCGCAACAATCTGCAGACCGCTGACATAACCGGTACATCCAAGATTAACATCAAAGGCAATACAGTCCTGTCCGATTCCAAGGCGCTTTTGAATAATCATAGCGGTTGATGGATTATGTAAATCTGCCGATTGAGTGACATTCACTAGAACACGGATATCATTGCGGTTCCAATTCAGTTTCTCCAATAATTTTTCACCACAATAAGAACTCATATCGGATGCGGACTGTCCTTTTTCAACTAAGTGGCGGTTCTGAATCCCCGTTAAAAGTACCTGTTTCTTTACCCTGCGATTACCACATTTTTCAGCGTATTCGACATTACTATATACACGTTTAGGAACAGCGGCTGCCATACCGCATATTTTGATATTGTTGTATTTTCCATACATATTTTGTCACCTCATTATTTCATAAAATGTATTTATCTGTTAATTCAACTATGATAGCCTGAACTAATACAGAGACACTCTCCAGTAATATGCCTTGCGTCATCTGACATCAAAAAACCTATTGCTTTCACGACATCATCAATAGGAATAATTCCTAATGGGTGTTTTTCATTTACTAATGCAATTTCTTCGTCTGTCCAGTCATTGTTATCTGAATCCATCTTTGATTTCACGCGGGCAGGTACTACCGAATTGATTCTGATTTTTCTTCTTAAAAATTCTTTGGATAACGCCTGAACCTGTATATCCAGTGCCCCTTTTGACATGGCATATGCCGATAAGCCTGCTTCCTTTGTTACAGCTGCATAAGAAGATATGCCGACAATCGAAGCATTTTTATTTGATACGGACACTTTTGAAAAATAGCGGCACATCTCATAAAATCCAAATACATTAACCCGAAACATATTTTCCAAATCTGAGCTTTTCATCATCTTTAATGTTTTTAAAAAACACATTCCCGCACAATAGACCAATCCGTCCAGCTTTATTTTTTCCGTTTCTAACTTGTCAAACACGCGTTTTATATCTTCATTATTCGTAACATCACAGGAAATTACGATACTGTCTCCAGACAATTCTTCCTGCACACGTTTAAGTTTTTCTTCTTCTCTGGCAACCAAAATAATTGTTGTATTGTCATCTGACAACATTTTTGCTACCCCTCTGCCAATACCAGAAGAAGCGCCTGCGATTAAATAATTCTTCATTTCCTGCATCTCCCTGTCATCTTAAACGATTACTTTTTTTAATTTTTAATATAAAAAAACTGTTCCCTCTGTCAGGCACAGCTATATCATTCATATTCCGTGCCTCCATGCAACTTTTTTTAGTATCCATACATAAGATTATCCTTAAGATGGAAACTTAAGGATGTATCCTTTTTTTATATCGGATAACACTTGTCTTTCCTTAACCCATCTCAATTATATTACCAGCCTTTTCCACAAACTGTCTTTTTTTGTCCATGTCGCTGTGAACATAGGTGCGAAACGTCGTGTTGATATCCGCATGCCCCAAGAGTTCACTAATTGTTTTATAGTCGCATCCGGTTTCTACCATACGAGTGGCAAACGTATGCCGCAGTCCGTGAAAAGTCACATATTTTGTACCATTACTTTCCATAAGCCGGTTATAATATTCCCGCAAAGTGCGGGGCTCAATAAACTTGTCTTTGCTTCCGGTCAATAAGTAAGCATCCGGCTCAGCCTGATGTTTTTTCAATAAGAGAAGGTACTTCTCCGGCAGAGGAATGTACCGGTCGGAGTGAAAGGATTTTGGGGCAGTTACAATAACCTTGCTTTTTCCTGTCCCATTTTCTTTCGTGTATATGCGCTGTAGTGTCTGCTTTACGTGAACAACCCCTCTGGAAAGGTCTATACAATCCCATTGAAGAGCACAAATCTCACCAATCCGCATCCCTGTTGCCAGTGCCAGCGCAATTCCTAAACTCTTTAGAGATTTCTGCTTTTTCAGGCATTTTATTATCTCATATTCCTCCTGCAAAGTCAAGCAGTTTCCACCTGCCCCATGTGCTCTGTCAGTGCCGGAAACAGGGTATTGATACTGCCTTTTTCCTAAGCGGATGTAGCCTTTTTGTTCTGCCTTTTCCAAAATGCCAAGCCACAGCGCCATAATATCCTTTATCGTCTTAAAAGCCAAATATCCCGCGCCGTTTTTTTTCCTCTTTTGTGAAAGAAATAATATGAATTCCTGATTGTCATCATGCCGGATATCCTTTATCTGACGTTTTCCAAAATAAGGAAGAATGTGATTTTCGATTGCAACCGAATAGGTGGCAAAGGTGGATTCTTTGATATAGCTCCGATATGTTCTCTGCCAGTTGCGAATCCATACTTCTACTGTCATATTCATGTCATTTCTTTCTTTCATGTTCTGTTCCTCCATTTTCTTATTATTATAGCATTTCCGAGCATCCTTAAGTTTCCATCTTAAGGATATTTTCATTAAAAGCCACATACTCGGGAGGAATGGAATGATTAGAATCAGGCAGGCCGTCTATGAAGATATTCCCCGAATCATGAAATTCATCGATGAACACTGGAAACGGGGACACATTATGGGAAATGACCGCACCATGTTTGAATTTCAACATGTACGGGATAAAGAAGTGTTTTACCTAATAGCGGAAGATGATTCTGACGGCAGGATTTATGGTTCAATGGGATACATCCCCATGATGGAACAAGAATGGCCCTGTATGTCCACAGTCATGATTCAGGCTTTGAATAATCCGGAAAACCGGATGCTTGGCGAAGAAATGGCAAGGTATTTTGAAGCAAATATGCAATGCTTTAATCTTTTTTCTGTAGGTATTGAAAAGCGGTATGCCAGAACAATCCTTACACTGGGAGGAAGCATAAGAAAACTGAATCACTATTATCGGTTAGGTAAAAAGCGGCAATTTAAAATAGCCGGTATCAACCACTATAATGTTTTGCCAATAAAAAAGGATGGGATTTCACTGATTCCTTTAGAAACTGCCGATGACTTTGAACAGCAAGTGAATAAAGAATCATTATATGCTAATTATCCCAGAAAGAGCCTGCAATATATTAGACATCGGTATTACTCTCACCCCTATTATACATACAAAATTTGGGGATTACAAGGCAGAGATGGAATTAAAAGTGCTATCGCCGCAAGGGAAGAAGAAATACACGATGCAAAAGTTCTCCGTATCGTGGACTTTTTTGGCAGAGATGAAGACCTTGCACTGGCAGGAAATGAGATTGACCGGATTCTTACAGAGGAAGATTATGAATACATTGATTTCTATTGCTATGGGATTGCGGATTCTATTTTAAAAGATGGCGGTTTTTCTCTGAGAGATGAAACCGATAAAAATATAATCCCCAATTATTTTGACCCTTTTGTACTCAAAAATATTGAAATTTATTTTTACACATGGTTTTTACCCGACATACACGTATATCGTGGATTTGGCGACCAAGACCGTCCAAACCATACTATAAATCATAAAAAGGAGAATTAATTATGAAAGAATTATTAGAAATGCTGGAAGAAATTATGGACATTGAAGAAGACACTTTGGAAACCACGACTGTTCTGTCAGAACTAGAGGAATGGGACTCATTAAGTAAGCTATCACTTATGGCAGAAGCAAAGAAAAATTATCAGAAGAAGCTATCAACGGATGAAATAAAGAGTTTTGTCACTGTACAAGACATTATAGATTATTTGCAAAAATAGGAAAGGTAAACTTATGATTGGGAAATATAATAATATCAAAATTCAGGGGATGTGTTCCGCCGTTCCCGAATATGTTGAGAACAATATGAGTTTTGCCAATATCATTGGTAAAAGAAGAGCTAAAAAGCAGATTAAAATTACCGGTGTTGAAGAGAGGCATATATCCGGCAAACATCAGAGAACTTCTGACCTGTGCTATGCCGCTACGTTGCCATTATTGGAAAAATTGCAGTGGAAGCGTGAAGAAATAAAGGTATTACTTTTCATTACACAGGGGCCGAATTACGCCCACCCGTCTACTGCCTTTTTTTTGCATAAAAGACTCGGATTACAAAAGGATTGCCTTGTCTACGACCTCAATCTCGGGTGCTCAAGTTTTAATGTAGGCGTACATACTGTCTCCGCATTACTCCAGACATGCGAAACACACGACAAAGCACTATTATTAATCGGAGATACCGCCGGAATGATAAGAAATCCTGAAGCGCCTCTGAAGCCGGATGATATTGCCCATGATATGCTGTTTGGTTCAGCCGGAGCCGCTATCGCAATCGAAAAAGTAGAACAACATCCATTGTATTTCATGAATATGTCTGACGGCAACGGTTACGATGCGATTATCGGATACAAAGGAAGGCCTTCTCAAATGGACGGAGCCGCTGTCTTTTCCTTTGCCATTAATGATGTTTCCGACGGCGTCAATAGTTTTCGCAAACATTTTGATATTTCTGAAGACAATATTGACCACTACATATTCCATCAGGCACAGGATTTGATACTGGATAATATTATAGATGCCTGTAATATACCGACCGAAAAGGAACTTCGCTCACTTCGCCATTACGGCAATACTTCCGGTACATCCGTTCCTGTTACCGTATGTGCTAACAGAGACGAAATTCAAAAGAAAGAAAAAGAAAATCTGTTATTATGTGGTTTCGGTGTAGGTCTGAGCTGGGGTTGTATTTACACGGAAATCGATACCGAAAACATTTTACCAATCATTGAAACTAATGAGCACTATGACGAAGATAAAAAACCTGCGTGGGGACTGCACGATAAAAATATCCTCGTATTATGTGCTGACACGGAAATGGGCGAATGGCTCAGCCGTTTTGACAACGGACGGTCAGCCATGGTAATTATGGCGGGAAAAGACCCACAGCGATTAAAAGAAATACAGAATGACCTGTTTTTGGATTCTGATTATTTTGTTATGGAAACAATTAACAAAGAAACCATTCATGCTGTTTTAGAATATTGCAGGGAAAATGAGTTTCCTCTTGACGGCGTAGTAATTCCGGAAGCGGTATCCGCTGAAATATTGTCATATCTGAGTGAAGAACTTGCTTCCGGTTACGGCGAAGAACTGGTTTCTGTTGTTGTTCTGGAACCTGTTTCCTCGGAAAGTGAGTTGGAAACATATAAAAAGTCAATGGAAACTAAACTCAAAGGAAGCAGCTGCCAGACAGAGGAACACTGCGTTCGTGTAAACGGTATTATATATGTTGACAGTCAGTTAGATATTGTTCAGATTACCGAAGATGGAAAAGACTGGATTGACTTGTATCTTGAGCGAGAATGTCCAAAAAACATGAAAAAGCCAATCTATGTATCCCAGACACAGTGTTTCCTGCTCTCAAAAACATCCAGATATATTACAGAGAGCGTTATTTCCTTTAATAACTAAGAGAGTGAGATAAAAAATGAAAAAAACAATATTAGTGACCGGTGCATCATCCGGCATTGGAGCTGCTGCCAGTGAGTATCTGTCAGAACAGGGATATTTTGTCGTTCTGGTTGCTAGAAACGAAGACAGATTACATCAGATTTCGGAAAAGCTCAACGGCGAAAGTTTGATTATACCATATGATTTATCAGACACAGAGCATATTGAAGATATTTTTACAAAATGTCGGGACAACGAAATCCGATTAGACGGTTTCGTACATTGTGCGGGTATCAATAATGATATTCCTATCCGCGCGAACGACATTGAAGTCATGAAAGAAGTAACTGCTGTAAATTACTATTCTTTTGTTGAATTAGGCAAATATTTTAACAAAAAAAAGTATTCGAATGACAGAGCGTCCGTAGTTGCCATTTCTTCCTCGGCTGCCGAGACGTGTACAAAAGGAATGTGTACCTATGCAGCCTCAAAAGCCGCATTAAACGCGGCAGTTAAAGTGATGGGAAGAGAATTTTTAAAAAGACATCAGCGCGTTAATGCCATTCTGCCAACATTTGTAGATACTCCTATGGCTGTGCGTATGGATGATGCTCTCGGTGACCTCGATAGCAAAATTGCGGGGCAGCCGCTCGGTTTAATTGAACCTGAACAGATTGCCTTTCTTGTGGAGTTTTTAATTTCCGATAAATCCTCTTACATAACTGGCGCTTGTATTCCGGTATCTGCCGGCGCCATTTTTTAAACATATTATGGAAGCAATAGTAAGAAAAGTCAGGTGGTGATAGATTGTTCGGACAGTATTCAAATATCTGCATCCGTGGCATAGCCTCTGCCGTACCGGAAAACAGAGTTGACAACATAGAACTTGCGGAAGCATATGACACAAAAAGAATAAAACGTCAGGTCTCATTGACCGGTATCGAATTTCGTCATATTTGCGATAAACATCAAGCCGCTTCAGATTTAGCGTCCATTGCAGCCGAAAAACTCATGGAACAATTATGTTGGAGCAAAGATGAAATCAGAGTATTAGTATTCGTTACCCAGTCACCAGATGTCCGTACACCATCTACCGCAATGATTATACAAAAACGGCTTGATATTGGAGAAGACTGTCTGGCATTTGACGTAAATCTGGGGTGCACCGGATATGTGAGCGGTTTACAGATTGTTGCTGCTTTATTAAATAATATTGGTGGAAAAGGCTTACTTTTGGTCGGTGACGGAAAATATCGCGAACCTGATGAATGCATGGATAGCAACATATTACTGTTTGGGGATGGAGCAGCCGCCACGGCTCTCGAAATAGTTCCGGAAAAGAACTTTTGCTATTTTCAGAAAACCGACGGGAAAAGACATTCTCTTCTTACCAGACCTCTTAATGGAAAACTTCAAATGGATGGAAATGCAATCCTCCTCTTCTCTTTGACAGAAGTCACTCAAAGTATTAATGATTTTAAGACTCATTTTCAACTAAGAGAACAGGACATCGATTATTATATAATACATCAGGCGCAAAAACTTATCATTGAGGGAATAGCAAATGAGTGTAAGATTGCAGCAGAAAAAGTACTAAATTCATATGAGGATTATGGAAATACTTCAACAGCATCTCTTCCCCTGACAATATGCCATAATGTTGAACGTCTCAAAGAAAAGGCTACCGTACACTTATTACTGAGCGGTTTTGGCGTAGGATTGGCATGGGCTAATGTTTATATCGAAATAGATACGCAAAATATATTACCTTTAATTTTTACAGATTACTACTATGAAGATTAGAATTCATTTAAATATAAGGAGGAGCGTTTTTATGTCTTATCAGGAAAAAATGGAAATAATTGCAGATATCCTTGACATGGAGGTTGACGAATTAAACGATACTATGGAGCTTGAAAAAATTGAAACATGGGATTCTCTGGCTGTGTTATCCGTAATCTCCGTCATGGATGCAAAATTTGGCAAATTGCCTCACGCACGTGAGATTCTGAACTGTAAAAAGGTTTCTGACTTATTAGATATTATGCAGTAATAAAACAATGCATATATGCTTGGAGGGAAATAAAATTTTGAGAAATTCAGTACTGTGCTATCTGGAAAATAGCGTAAAGAGTTTTCCTAATAAATTGGCAATTGTTGATGAAGAGAGAAGCATTACCTTTCATGAATGGAAATCAATGGCTCTATGCATTGCAAACAGTATACTAAAAAGGACGCAGAAAAAAAAGGTACCGGTATTTGTTTACCTGCCAAAATCTGTAATGACATTAGTTTCTTTTGCAGGAATCCTTTATTCCGGTAATTATTACACACCAACAGATGTAAAATTTCCTTTTGAAAAAGCGGCTTCCATTATGAAATGTCTGCTTCCTGAGCTTATTATCACAGATAAAAAAAATGGGAAAAAATTAATAGAAAACGGAGTGGCAACAGACAAAATTTTATATGTCGAAGATGTGGATTTTAGTGTTCAGCATAATAATAGTCACCAATTAAACAATCAAATCATAGATACTGACCTTGCCTACGTTTTCTTTACATCCGGTTCCACCGGAGTACCAAAAGGGGTAGCTATTACACACAGGAGTATAATCGACTATATCGACTGGGCGGGCGAAAAATTTGATGTTACCGGAGAAACAAAGATTGCCAATCAGGCGCCGTTTTATTTTGATAATTCTATTCTGGACATTTATCTGTGTATGAGCCACGGAGCACAATTGTACATAACCCCTGAAATATATTTCTCCTTTACCGCCAAGTTATTAGAATACATAAAAGAGAATGAAATCAATTTTATTTTCTGGGTACCCTCTGCTTTGATAAGTGTGGCTAATAGTGGTTTATTGGAAAGAATAGATTGTTCCTCTATAAAAAAGATTTTATTTTGTGGAGAGGTTATGCCAAATAGACATTTGAATTATTGGCGGCGCTTACTACCGGATGCGTTATATGCTAACTTGTATGGACCTACCGAAATCACAGATGTGTGTTCCTGCTATGTAATAGACCGGAAATTTACCGATGAGGAACCACTTCCGATTGGATTCGCATGTAATAACACACAAATCATCTTATTAAATGATAAGAACGAAGAAATCAAGGTAAACGATGTCATGGGCGAATTGTGTGTACGAGGAACAAGCTTGGCGGTAGGATACTATAACAATCCGCAAAAAACAGCAGAAGCATTTGTACAAAATCCATTAAATTCCCATTATGAAGAGAAAATATATCGTACGGGGGATTTAGCGCATTATAATGAATATGGTGAGATAATGTTTGACGGCAGAAAAGATTTCCAGATAAAACATATGGGATATAGAATCGAGTTAGGGGAAATCGAAACTGCAATCCTGAGTTTTGATGAAATATATAATGCATGTTGTATTTATGATTCGGAGCAAAGCGCAATTGTTGCATTTTGCAATGCAGACAAGAGTATTAACGAGCTATATATTAAAAAACATCTGGGAAATATACTGCCCAGATATATGATTCCTGCAAAATATATTTTGTTAGATAAGATGCCATATAATGACAACGGAAAAATTGATAGAAAGTTATTAAGGAAACTATATATTGATGGAGGGCACTAGAAATGGAAAAGATACTGGAACTATTAAAAGAAATCCGACCAGAGTTTGACTTTGAAAACAGTACAGATTTTATTGAAGATGGATATTTGGACTCCTTTGATATCGCAGCTTTGGTAGAAATGATTGAAAATGCATTCGGAATCGTAATTGATGGTCTTGATATTTTACCGGAAAATTTTCAGAATATTGATAGCATTATAAAAGTTATCGGAAAAAATGGAGGAAAAACAGAGTAATGCAAGCGGTATATAAAGGAAAAAAGATTACCGGAATGTTAAGTATTCTGCCAGAAACAACATATAAATTTGATGATGAGACAAAAAACTTTCCCAAAAGCCGGGCTACAAGACTAAAGCGAATTATGGGTTATGAAAAACGGCGCCGGGCAAAAAAGGAAACAACCGCTTCTGACCTGTGCTTGTTTGGTATGCATTATCTTCTGGAGCATGATTTGATACAGAAAGCTGATATCGGAGCTATTATTGTTGTCACAATGACCCCTGACTACTTTATCCCTCATGTGAGCAATATTATTCATGGAGAGTGTGGATTGGCAGATGACGTCATCTGTATTGATATTCCTCAGGCTTGTGCGGGACTATTGATTGGCCTGATGGAAGCATTTATGCTTTTAGAGCATATGAAAGGAAAAAAAGCAGTGGTTTTCACAGCAAATGTACTAAACCGCAAAATGGAAGACACGGAAGTTTTTGAAGAACCCCCATTCGGCGGAGATGCCGCAACAATTACTGTGGTTGAAAATGATTCTGCGGCAGAAGATATCTATTTTGACCTTCGCATGGATGGAAAGGAGAGAAATTCTCTCATCTTTCCTGCCGGTGCTTTTAAATTCCCCTGGCAGAACAAGGGTGTAAAAATTGATGTAGGCGATGGTGTTTTAAGAGAAGCAAACCGTTTGAATATGGATGGCTCTGCTGTCTTCAATTTTGTGCAAAGAGAAGTACCACCCTTAATCGATGATTTGATGGCTTTTTCAAAACAGAATAAAGAGGATATTGATTGGTATCTCTTTCACCAGCCGAATAAATTCATGTTACAAAAACTCGCCGATAAATTGAATGTTTGCCATGAAAAAATGTTTATGAACATAGTAGAGAAATTTGGTAATTCCGGTGCCTCAGTAATTGGAGTTAATATTGTTTACAATCTGGGGAAAGAACTAACGAGACGGGAATATAATTGCTGTCTGTCAGCGTTCGGAGGCGGAATGGCGTGGGGCGCAATGAATATAAAATTAGGAAATATGGATTTTTGTGAAATGCTGGAAAGCAATTTATAAAAAGCAGGCTGACATCTGCTAAAGCCAACATAATGTAATAAAGGCAAACATCTTTTATTAGGAGAGAACAATGACTATACAAGAAATTTTTGTGCATATTGCAGCAATGAAAAAAAACGGCAGACACAGGCAAAGTTATACCAACTTCTTTGCGCAGACAGACGGTGACTACTCTATAGTGGAAAGCAGGGATTCCATCGTATTCTGGCAGACAGGGGAAGATAACGTTTGCCGGATTTATTTCTTTTGCTTTGATTTAGACGAATTAAGCAGGCAATTATCACAAGTGGAAAACGACAGCATTCTGGATTATATAGGCGAATGCAGCGATTCGCTTTCTCATGCTTTCCATGCAGGCGGTTTCCGGCAATACGCCTGCTTTTTGCGCCTGTCTAATAAAAATCTGGCCCATGTATTTGACACTGACTATAATCCATATGCCGATTATCTGGAGAGATTCGGTGAAGAGACCCGAATTACATCCGCTTCTTTGGAAGAGTTGGATACCCTGCACCGGAAACTCTACGATGTTTTCGACAAACACTCCAGCCACCTTTTCGACAGAAACAGGCTGAAAGAACTGATTATAGACAATAAGGTTCTTGTCTATAAGGAAGATGGTCGTCTGCTCTCCTTTCTCATTTATACCATTGAAGGAAAAAGGTTCTATGTTGCCTATGTATATAATTCCGCGGAGAACCACATCGCGCTCAGCATGTATGTAAAGGCAGCGAAAGCCGCTATTCAAGCAGGCTGTACATATGGGTATTCGTGGGTAGACGAGACAAATGAAACATCCCTCCGCTATAACCGTTTAAAGCAATATTTTCCGGACGGCATGACGGATAAAATATTCAGAAAGGAAACATAAAAATATGCAGGAAGAAGTAATTGAAATTGTAAAAAAGGTATTTCACAAAGACGCGGACAGTGAAATTACCGCTTATACATCATCGGAAAATCTGCCGGAATGGGATTCTTTCGGACAGATTACCCTGATTCAGGAGTTGGAAAAAGTCTATCAAACCAAGTTTACCTTTGATGAGATTATCGAGATGGAAAGCGTCGCCGGTATTTGTGAAGTCCTTGAAAACCGTAAAGATAATGAATAGCGACTTCAGAAAATGACACCGCTAAAAAAGAATATATTCGTAAAAAGGGAGGGGAACGCCGTTAGTTCCCTCCAATCAACACCTCTTTCCCCTTAAAGGCAAAGCCGTATTTGCGAATTTGTTCTTTTTTGATTCCTCTTGCCAGAAGCGTCTGCTCATATTGTTTTTCTTCAATCTGCTTCAGCGCGGCCTGCACGGTTTCCTCTAACGCATCTTCCTTTTTGGGATTAAATACCTTAAACTCCAGTATAATGCCGTTATCCTCCGGATTTATCGGGAGCAGCATCACATCATACCGTCCAAAGCCACTCTCCCGATTCGACGTCACCTCATATCTGCCGGCAAGGTCAACCAGTAATCCCAATACAAATCCGTGATAAAACCGCTCCGGAGCTGTGCGCGCAGACGGTCTTTTCCCGCCGTCAAACGAACTGAACAGGGTTTCCGCCACAAGGCTCATATACTCATTCATGGACTCCGTATCATCTCTCAACAGCGATTTAATAAAATCATTGTAATCCGCAGGCTCCTCACAAAACCAGTCACGAACGAGATTCTCAAACATTCTTTTTACTTCATAATTCGTCAATTCCAGTTCATAAATTCCATCCTCAATTCCCCGTACTGTCAGATAACCGCTGGCAACCAGAAGACTCCACACCGCATTTTCTTTCTCGCCCAGCTGGCTGAAAACAACTTCCTCGTCCATCCTGCTCTTAACCGTTTTGCCAGACAAAAGACACTCAAACTGCATTTTAATCTCCCTGCTGCCTTTGCGCAGTAAATTGCTCACCAGTCCGTTAGAACTCGTATTAGCCCAAAAAGTTTTCAGACGCCCCTCGTCAAGGAAATTTATAATCGACCACGGATTATATATATCCGTCAAATTCCCGATGGTAAAACCGTCATACCACTGTTTTACCTCTTCTTTATTTGTCATGCCAAATTCATCCATAGCGTCAAAGACTTCTTTTTCCGTAAAGCCGAAACAGGAGGCATAATTATTTGACGTCATGGTTATTACTTTGAGATTATTTAAGTCCGAGAACAGAGACTCCTTGCTGACCCTTGTAATCCCCGTCATCACCGCCCGCTCCAGATACGGGTTTGTTTTAAACGTATTATTAAACAATACTCTCGTAAACGAAACAATTTCTTCCCAATATCCCCCCATATATGCTTCTTGCAAAGGGGTATCATATTCATCCAGAAGAATAATGGTCTTTTTCCCATAATAGCGGTACAGATAGTCGGACAGACGCTGCAGCGCCGTCGGTGCATCTTCCGGCTGCATATCATCAGCCATCCCTTTAAAGATTTTCTTTTCTCCATCTGTCAACACATCTGATTCCAATAAATAATAATTTTTGATATACAAATTTTGCAAAATCCAACAAAGTTGGCGTATAGCCAGCGTATATTCATTTTCTTTCACCCCTGCAAACGACAGAAATATTACCGGAAATGTTCCCTGCAACTCCCTGTATTTCTGTTCTTTCCAGATTTGCAAATGCTCAAAGATTTGCCCCTGCCCCTTATATTCCACGCTAAAAAAACGCTCCAGCATATTCATATTCAGTGTCTTGCCGAAACGTCGCGGGCGGGCAATCAGAGTGACGCTGTCATCACTCTCCCACCATTCCTTTATAAAATGCGTTTTGTCCACATAAAAGTTATTTCTGGAAATGAGCGTTTCAAAATCCTGTGTACCAATTGAAACTGTTCTTGCCATCCCTGCCTCCATTCTGCCGCTTTCTCTGCCTCATAACATTGATAAGATAAGTCTAACATGACACCGTTATTTTGACAACACTTCTTTCCCCGTAACTCCTCCGTCAGCGGGCTTTCTCCGCGCAGTACTCCTCCAGTGTCCCTGCAAATCCGCTTTCGGCAAGGTACTGGCGCAGTTTCTTCTCCTGCTCCCCATAAAACGGATATCCGTGCTTCGACTGGTTTTTTACAAATTGGCGGTAATCGCCGTACTGTCCCGTCAAATAATCTTCGTAACCGCAGGGAACAGCCAACTCCATGTTTTCAAACAGCATTTTGATAAAATCCCGATAACTTTCCTTTTTCACATGAAAATTGGGATTATTAATATAATAAATAAAATTCGTCATCTCGTCTGCCTCCGCTTCGTCATACAGCGAACAGACACTGTCCAATATTTTCCAAAGGGCATTGTACGCCGACTCATCCCTCGGCAGAGAGACACCGCATATCTCCTCCATCTGGCTAAGCCGCCGTTCTAACTCTCCCGCCCTTTTCAGCTCATCCCAATGAGATACGATTGCCACACCGATTCTAACAATCATTGTCTGCGCGTTCACTAATTCCGCATCTCTCGGCATATAGTCAAGGGGAAATATATCAATTCCCACACCGGAGAACGGAAAACCATGAAATCTTCTGAAATACTCTGCCTCGTCCCATTTGTCCTTATCCGCAATCACCCGAAGCTGCTGCCCAAATTCTGCACCCTGAAAGCGTCTTGTCTTAGCAAACATACCCGCTACCTCGAAACCGTGCGGCAGCTCTTCCAGCAATACCGGAACAAGCCGATTATAATCTTCTCTCTTCAGGCAGATATCAATATCGTCATCCCACGGAATAAATCCCTGATGGCGTATCACTCCTAGCAGCGTTCCGCCGTCGGCAAAATACCGGATTCCGTGACGGTCACACAGCGTTGTCACAAGCTGCAAAATCTCCAATTCCGCCGCCCAGGCGCGCTTCATCAGTTCCGATACCTCAAAATCACAAAGTATTTCTTTCTCAAAAAAATCTTCACGAAATTCCATCGCACTCACCTTTCTCTCTATCCGCAAAAACCTGCAGCACCGTATTCGCAATCTCTCGCGCACCAAACTGTTCCTTCGCTTTTGCAAATCCCTGACGGGCAATCTCTTCTGCACGACGAGGGTTTTCCAGCAACTCCCTGACAAGCTGCGGCAAAACGTCTTTCTCTATCAGCGGAAAGGAAACGAGCTCGCGGTGATTGGTAAAGAGACGCTCTATTACATCGCTAGTATCTGTTACACATACAGTTTCGTTTAACATGGCGGTAAAAATCCGGTCATGCAGTCCCGCCTTAAACCATGGCATAATATTCAGCAAAATTTTGCTGTCGGCAATCATGGAAAATGTTTGCTCAAAGGACACGGGCGGCAGAATCGTGAGATTGGGATTCGCGGCGCAGGAGAGCTCGCTCCAGCCATTTCCGCACACCGTCACGGGAAGTCCCGCTTCAACCAAATCCGTAATCAGCACATGCCGGTAATAATTTCGAAAAAAATAATCTACCGAAGGCATCGCAAAGTGTAAAAAGGCGGCGTATTCTTCCCTGTTCATCTCCACTCCACTCTTCGCCAATACCTTATCAAAAGCAAACTCTTCCGTCTGGTTCGGATTATCTAAAAGATACTGTATGACGTCGTAACACACGCCTGCTACGACGTCGCCCAACTGCGAAATACCCTCTAATATTTTCTGCTCGTCGGCATAACTGCCCGAAAAGAGAACTTCGTACCTGCGCTTCTCATACGCGGGCACATGCTCTGCGCGCTGTCCGGTAAGAAACGTGCGGTATACGCCCGCAATATGGGGATAACATCTTTTTATGTAAGAAACATGATTGTCATCCAGACAAAGCACATACAACTGCCTGAGTTTCGCTGAGAGCGCCTGATGATGCATATACGGATGGTCTACAATAAAATCCACAACAGGAACACCAAAGGAATCATACAGATAGACGCCGTGGGAATCTTTTATATTTGTCTGTATATTGAACCCAATCACCATATCACACAATCCGATATAATTCTCCAATTCATCCGGAGATGCATAACTGACCGAACATCCTGCTTCTGTGAGTGCCTCCCCGAGCAATTGTCGGAAACCATTCAGAGAATCATAACATAATCCTTTATCCCGAAGAAATAAAATCCTCTTCATCTTCCACCTCATTTCTGCGCATTCTCTGCGCATCTTATTACAAAATATATTGAATTATAGTACGGAACACGGTATGATAGAGATATCGGTAAAGGAGGTATCCCATGAAAACTCAAATTATAATACTCTATCCATATGAAAACGACACTTCTGTTCCTGCACTGGCCGGACTGTACCATGAGATTTTACAGCGGCAGGGATACGCTGTCTCATCGTTTTGCACCTCCGACTACCCATCGTCGGCAGAACTGTTTGACGCCATCACTTCCGAAGCTTCTCCTGATTTTGGCATCTCCCTGAATCTGGCAGGATTGAACTTTTTAAATACCGGTGAAGACAGTATTATAATGAAATTGTCTTGTCCGTTTGCCCATGAGCTCCTCATGCCACCATACTATGTAAACCAGTATTTGGATACCCGTATAAATTTTAACCACATTGTATATGTACACAGAGAATCCGACGTCTCTTATATCCGAAACTATTTTCCGGATATTCCCAAAGTCTGCACCATCCCAAAGCCGGATTGGGAAACTCGTATTCTTCCTCTCCGCAAAGCGATGGAAGCCTCTGCCGTAGCAGCCGAAATCAATGCTCTGCCGGACGTCTTTTCCATGCTGTGCCAGTCATTGATTGAAAAACTGAAAGTGCAGCCGGACGCCATATTTCACGAATTGGTCGTAACGTTATTAGGGGAATACGGCATCACTGATATGACCCGCGAAGAAAGCATTGAGCTCATTACGATGTGTTCACTGGCAAGTGAATATGTCGATTGTACGGCCGGCGGCGCCGAGATTTTTTCATCTCCGCAGGAAACGCTTGTCACACTGCTTCAAAATGCCAATCCCATCTGCGCAAACATTTCCGCAAATTGCTTTTCGTAAGAAAACAGCACCTTTACTTTATCGTGCCCCTGTCGGGCAATCTCTGCCCGCATATCTTCATTGTTCAAATACCAGACGGTCTTTTCGCACAACTCCTCTGCGGATTCGTATGTTTCAAGGTCTCTGCCCACCTGAAAATATTCCAACAGCTCTTCCTGAGGATTTGTCATAAGAAAGCCTCCTGCTCCCATAATATCCAGAGCGCGCAATGGGATTCCGCTCTCAATAGTCTGAAGCGTCACATTCAGATTCACCTTACTCAGGCGGAATACTTTCGGCATCTCGCTGTAATACATGACCGAGCCACACATTTGCAAATCTTTAAGTTCTGGAATACTGCACTTTTTCCCGCTATACAATTTAAAATTACATATTTCATTGAGCGCTTTCACGCACTTTATTCTTTGGAGCGACGTCTCATATTGGGCGCGCTCAAGGGAATTTTTTATTTCCCCGCCCTCTTTTTGGTAGAGCTGACCGACAAAAGAAGCATCGGCGCTCCATTTGCGGCAATCGTCTCCCGTAATCTCCATCCCATCCAGACGAACGGTATCAACGGCAAGCGGCCGGTAAAATACCCGCAGTCCCTCTGCCCGCAATTCTTCCACCCGCTTCCGGTCAAAGACAAATGCATACACCTCTTCATAACGAAGAGCTTCTCTCCTGTGAATGACAAACGGCGAATCATACACCCATGCCAAATAAGGTAGCCCTTTCTCATGGCATAAGTCCGCAATAGTAGGGAAAAAGAGCATCGAGAGAATCATATCCACCTGATACCTTTCTACATACTGTTTCATGTTCGTAAACATATATTCATCATATTTCCAGTCCGGCGACTCATAGGAAAACGGAATCACTTCATGTCCATTTCGTCTCAACACCGCTTTTACATCCCGCTGCATAATCCCCGACCACTCATACAATAAAATCTTCATGTTATCTTCCCCCGCAAGGCAGCTTATAAATCAACAAATTTCTTCTGCACATCGCTATTCCAAATCGTCTGTTTCCCCAATACGTCCAAAAACAGTTCCGTACTGTTCCCTTTGCCAAAACTCTGGCATTGAACCTGATACTTGCCGACGTTTTCTATCGCCGCCAAAATCTCATCCCGATTCTCGGTGACATGCTGAATATTTTTCAGCTTACGGATACTATATCTTCCCTGTTGTCTCGTTCCGATATCAATGGCCGGTATGCCATAGACGCCGCTCTCCCGAATACCGGCGCTCGAATTTCCTATAATAACCGACGCCTTTTTCAAAAGCGTAAGAAAGTACTCGAAACGAATCGATGGGAATACACGGAAATTTTCCTCTCCTTCTAACTCGCGTCCAATCTTGCGCAAAATGATATCCGTTCCCAAATCATTATTCGGATAAATGACAACAAACTTCTTTTGCGAGGCTTTCAGCGCCGCCACAATTTCATCCATGTGCTCCTGAAGCTCGTCCACCTCTGTCGTCACCGGATGGTACATGAATATTCCGTATTTATCAAATTCGATATCATAATACTGTTTCACTTCTTCAATATCCGGAAGTTCCTCTCCCATCATCACATCAATATCCGGAGAGCCAATGACATAAATATTTTCCTGCGGCTCCCCCAATTGGATAATACGATTCTTCGCCTCCTCATTGCAGACAAAATGAAGATGGGCAAACTTCGATACCGCATGGCGAATCGAATCATCAATTGTACCGGAAATCTCTCCCCCCTCAATATGAGCTACGAGGATATTATTTAAGGCTCCCGTGACCGCACCTGCCAGCGCGTCAATCCTGTCTCCATGCACTAATATCATATCGGGACTAATCTGCTCTACATAGGCTGACAGGCTCATTAGCACATTGCCCATATTGTAACTCATATTCTGCGTATACTGCTGCCCAAAAGCAACGTGGACATTCTGGTATTTATCTTTCAAAACTTCTTTATAAGTACTGCCGTATTTGGCAAGCAGGTGCATTCCCGACACATATACATACACCTCGTATTCGGGAGAAGCATCCATCCTTTTCATCAATGACTTTATCTTTCCGTAATCAGCTCTCGTTCCCGTAATGAAAAGCACTCTTTTTATTTGTATCTTCGACATCCTTACTGTATCCTTTCCGCCATCTCGTGATAAAATATATCGGCCGCCAGCACATAATCTTTATTTTCTACGGCATCAAACAGGGGATTGATGCATGCTCCGAACTCCGGGATTTGGGTAATCATGCCGACTACATCCATAAACATTGCCATCCCCTCCTGAATCCTCTCCTGATAAAAATAAGTAGATATTTCTGTCAGCTTTTCTTTCACCAAAGCCAAATCCATCTCAGCCAACCTCCTCCATACATTTCGCAATATAGTTACCAATCATATCCAGTCCCGCTTTCTGGCTCTCCGCAAAATTGTTCTGCTTATCCGCAATTTCATACAGGCGGAGAAGTTCATAAACACGAAATTGCTTTCTTCTCTCATCGTGCGAGTCGGCTTCTGTCAATGCCTGAATTTGCTGCCGTTCGCGCTCGCAGCTCTGATAAAAGGAAAGGAGGTCGATATGCGGATTATAAACCGCTGTCGTCTCCGCCTTTGCAAGCAGCTCATTCATTGGCGTATGTTTCCGCCCCAGACTATCAAGCGCCTGTGCCAGAGACATATACTCCGTTCCCTTAATATGCACGCCCTTTGGAGCCGTATTGATGACATGTTCAAACCGCACGGCCGGAATCGCATTCTGATACCACTGGATAAAACGATGCCAGTCCTGTCTCGATTGCACGATTTCCCCTTGATTGTTCTTATACAAAAACCTGTCGTCCTCCACAAACCCCTCGTCCCGGCCTCCGACATGGCTTGTCTTGTCACTTCCGTATGCCATATCCTGACCGAGTAAAATCACATTCTTTGCCCCCAATTCTTTACAGGCAGCAAAAAACGACGTCGCCCCATTGCCGCCATAGCGGTAAAACGATTCCGGTATATGATAACGCTGATAGAATTTACTCACAAAACCCTCGTCTTTTCCAAATATTTTGTACCCGCGATGCTCGTCTAACAGCTTATGGGTCGTGTCCACTTTACAAAAGAGAGGTATCTCTTTCGTGCGCTCATCCTCGAAAAACCATAACGGCTTATCCGCCTCAATGCAAATATAGGCATCCGGTATAATCCCCTCTTTCAGCATATACGGCAGAGCCGAATCAACAGCAAAAAGAAATGCTCGTTCTCCGGCATTGCGCAGCGTATCCACCTCCTCTTTTAAGGAGGGGCCGGCCCCAATAATAATAATGGGAACTTCCCGCTCCCAGACACGGGCAAGAAGCGGTACGGTCGTATATCGCTCCACGTATTGCAGATTATGAAGCTGATTAAAAGGAGACAGGTGTAGAAAACGGCGGATAGTGTTGCGATTTGACATCATACGACCGACGCCATCCAGATACCGCTCAACGAAAAATTTTCTCGAGGCAGGAAAAAATTCCGCCATTTTTGGCGCTACAATAAATACTTTTCTATCGTAATTATCTAACGTGAGCATCTCTTCCATTACGCCGGAATACATATCTTCATTGATGCCCTCGACAATGACGCGTACACCGGGAGTGTCAAAAAACTCCCGCATATCAATGTATTGCAGCGCATATAAAAACAATTGGGCGGACGGCTCATAAATCAAGACCTTGCTGTCCCTCTTTTTCTGGAAAAGTATCGTGCGGGCTATCGCACCGTTCCCCAGACCAAACAACAGAATATTATCTACCTGAATGTCATCCTGCGCCTGAAGCCATATGCGGGCCTCATGGCGCGGGTCATAAGCGCTCCCGATACGCACCTGTTCCTGATTTTCCCCCGTAAGAACAAAAACAATCTCTTTCGACACTGTCTCCATCGCTTCTATCGCCGCAAAATCCTGTCTTACACTATCCGGCCTTATATTGACAATGCGCTCATACAACTCCGGAAAACCTCTCTGTATGTAGTTCAGATTCCTCTGCCTCATTCAGATACCCTCCTGTTCATTCTCAATGCAATCCCACGTCTGCTTCACATAAGATACTGCTTTTTTATACCGTTCCTCTCTCTTTTCATCATCCAGCGACTTCATATAATCTACAATCAGATACATCACCGGATTTTCGCGCCAATTTCTTTCATAAAAGGCTTGATGGTAACTTTTGCCATCTAATTCATTAAGAAATTTCCTGCATTTTTCGTATTGTCCGCACAATCCTTTATATTCTTCTTCCGTCAGATAGAACTCCGCATGATTTAGAAAATCCTGCATTCCCCCGTGTTCCGGAAGCTCGTCAATGACCTGCCTCAATGGCATTTGTAGCGTGCCGCGTATTTTGGCTCCGCCCTCGGTTGCATTGATTACTTTTCGCTGCGGAAAAACCTGCAGCATCTTCTCAAACCAACCGTGAAACGATACCCAGTCGCCTCTTGAATATACTCGTCCACCATAATATCCTTCCAGTTGATAGTTCTCGTCTTTCACGCAGCCCTCGTTTCTGCCGCTCACATGGCTTTGGCCATCTTCCGAATAGGCGAGGTCCTGTCCCGCCAGAATAATCGTCTCCGCGCCCAGCTCGATGACAGAGGCAAATAACGCCGTCGCCACTCCCGAATAAAAAGGAATTTCCGCACAAGGTAGTTTCTGCTTTTGCAACATTAAATTCACAAAAGGATGGTCGTGCCCCCATATACGGATGCCCTTGTGCAAATCCAACAACGCCGCCGGCGTATTTGTCGTCACCAGAATCGGAATCGTCTCGCAGCGCTTATCCTCAAAACATGCCATACGCTTCATGGCATCCGTACAAGCAATCAAATCCGGTACAATTCCGGCTTTCAAAAGTGTAGATACCGCCGCATCTACACAGAAAATAAGCGCCCGTCCCCGCACTCGGTGTAGCTCGTGTACATTTTTGTCCAACGAGGGGCCAGCCGACACCATAATAACCGGCATCTTTTTATCCCACGACCTTTTGCATCTGCCTATCAAAATTCCTTGATGCATCTTTGGCACATTGCGAATCTCATTTTCAGTCATTGCCCGAATAAACCGTTTGATGGGAGCTTTCATAAAGGCAATTTCCTGACAGACCGTATCGCATATCGCCTGTAACCGTTCCCACGTCTCCGTATAATACTCGCTGTATCCCGAATGGCAGGAGAGAAAAGTTGTCTCCACACTGTCTTCATTTAGAATGCGCCGAATCCACTTCTCCGCCTCTCTCCAAATCGTATCTCCACAGGCCCATGTAACACGGTTCGTGCGGTTTGCCCGTTTATAACAAGCCGTCTTACGCATTTTATTATATAAAATATTTTCCGGCTCGACAACTAAAATTTCTCCCGCAATTCTCTGCAGCGCCTCCTCAATCAACCGACCAGAACCGCCTCCCAGCAAAATAATATTCTCGGTCTGCGGCTGTATGTGGTAATCCAGCCAACAATGGGAAAAATAAAGATTATCATAGATACTGCCCAAATGCTGTATCCCTTTCGTACCACAGAGAATCGGAATCAAATCTCCGTCCTGACTCTGCTCCGTCTGAATGCTGACCATATATTCTCCTTTACAAAAATAAGGCAGGAGATAACGCTTCCCCTGCCAAATATTTTTTTAATACTATTATCTTTATCCAAGTAAGGACATAACACCCTGTGTAGACTGATTTGCCTGTGCAAGCATAGATGTTGCCGCCTGCTGCAAGATGCTCTCTTTGGAGTATCTTGTCATCTCATCAGCCATATCTGTATCACGGATACGTGACTCAGAAGCCTGCAGGTTCTCAGCCGTATTGTCATCATTCTTAACCGTGTACTCCAGACGGTTCTGGATAGCACCGAGCTTGGAACGAGTTGTAGACAACGCTGTAATATTCGCATCAATAGAACTGATAGATGCCGTAGCTGTCGAGTAGGAACTTACGGAACCAGAAATATCTGTCATCTCTGTGGCACTAATCGAGATTGCAATTGACTGCTCACTGTTGGCACCAACCTGAAGATGTTTGCCTGTAAATGTACCATCACACAGCTTCTGTGTATTGAACTCTGTCTGAGATGTGATACGGTCAAACTCTGCTTTCAACTGGGAAAGCTCCTGTGAAATAGCATCGCGGTCCACGCTAACGTTTGTGTCGTTTGCTGCCTGTACAGCCAACTCACGGGCACGCTGCAAAATTGCATGCTGCTGGTCCATAGCACCCTCAGCTGTCTGGATTAAAGAAATACCATCCTGAGCATTATCGGAAGCTCTCTGAAGACCTCTAATCTGACCTCTCATCTTCTCGGAAATGGAAAGCCCTGCTGCATCATCTGCTGCACGGTTGATTTTATATCCGCTAGAAAGTTTCTCTGTCGCTTTGGAAAGATTACCTCCAACAATTCCTAACTGTCTGTTTGCATTCATTGATGAAATATTGTGTTGTACTATCATAATAAATTCCTCCTTGAGATATAACGGCTTCCCTGCCGCAAAATCCTTTTTATTCTAAATTTTTGAACAGCTTCCATTCTGTTTTACTCTCTGATATATATATCGGGCGCTTTCTATTTTACTTTAGCATTTTTTTTAAAAAGATAGAAAAAAATCATATTCTGTGTTATGATATGTACAGATACCCATAGATAACACAGCCTGACGGTGGCAAGTCGAACCCATTAGGCTAACTACAGTACACACAGAAAGGATGATGCTTTATGTCACCAATACCAATCAAAAAGATACCTATTGATTTGACAAAGGACACTCCGTCCAAAGTAACTGCTGAAGAATTAAAAGGGGAATTAAATGCCATCGGTCTCCGGTGCAAAGAAACCCGTATTGAGAAACTCGAAAAGTATATTGAAGAAACCGTGAGTACTTTTGCTGATGGCAATACACAGGGATTCGGGATATTCAAATACAATTCGCCGGATGTAGCAGAATTTTACGAAAAAGGATATACTGTGAAATCCATATCGGAACTGGCTCCTCTTACGGAAACCATCCACAGCAATTGGAAGCCGACCGATACCGCCCCTTATATGACGGATTTGGTTGCCGTTGCAAACCCGAAACATTTTGACTACTTGCTGGCAAACTATACCGGATTTGCCGGAAAAAAATCAAGCGAGCAATACACAAAAAATAACACTACCGTTGACGCCATCAAGGAGCAGTTCACAAAAATTGCCTTAAATATTTCTTCTACCCTTGTTAATGATTTGGATAAGGACCAGATGGAAGCCGTTTTCAATAAGACAATCGCTCCCGTTGACCCCTCAAATGAAAATTATGACTCCGGTACCCAAAACAGAAATATCCTTTTAGTAAAAGGATATAACGAGAGCAAAAAGGAATGCGACGCTATCGGCGTAATCAACGTTGAATACCGCCTCCAAATCAGCGATTACAAGGAAAAGAAAGACAAGCACAAAACTTACACCCTTGATGTGACAGTCAGAACTTCCCTGTACACGGATACATCCAAATTAGAAGCAGAAGTTACCTATTTACAAAATATTTTCAAAAATACGATGTTCTTTGACTCAGCAATCCCATTTAATCCGGAAGTAAAAATTTATGACGCACTTCCGCCAGAAATCAAAGATACTTTTATCCACTCCCTGCCTCTGGAGCAGACAAAGAATAACATCATTTCATGCATGGTTTTGTATGCTCCGGATTTAGAAAACATCGGTTGTATTGATAACAGAAATTCCGAGGGGCAGGCACAATATTCCAAGACAATAACAAGCGGCTTCACTTTTACTTTCGGCCAGAAAATTTCTGCCGGCCTCAAATACAGCGCCGGAACACTGTTGACAAAAGCAGAGTTCAGTGCAAGTATTGAAATTTCATTTACCGAGCAATGGAACAAAAGCCAGTCGGAAACCATTACTTTCTCCGTACCTAAAAACGCAGTAGCATATCTCTATCAGGGATACCTGCAGTGTGCCGTATTGGAATTTAACACCGACACATTCAAGTATTCTTATAAGGAAACCGGGCGTTTCCTGAGCAACATTATAAAGACGACTCCAAAGCCAATCGACACGAAACCGATAACAATGATGAATACCGGACGAATATATGCGGAAGACAAACCAGACGAACTTCCTCTGTGGGAGAGTCTGTAATCATTTACAATTGAAGCAAAACTGCGCCGGAGAATTTTACCGGCGCAGTTTTCAGTTGTTGCTTTTTTACAGAAAAAGGAGCCAGCCACAAAGGACTGACCCCTCCAAACAAAACATTTGATTTGATGTTTTCATACAATGACTGCAAATTAGCCAAGTAATGACAATACACTCTGATTGGACTGATTTGCCTGAGCAAGCATAGATGTAGCTGCCTGCTGCAAGATGCTCTCTTTGGAGTATCTTGTCATTTCGTCAGCCATATCTGTATCACGGATACGTGACTCAGAAGCCTGCAGGTTCTCAGCCGTATTGTCGTCATTCTTAACTGTGTACTCCAGACGGTTCTGGATAGCACCGAGTTTAGAACGTGTCGTAGACAATGCCGTAATGTCTGCATCGATGGAGCTGATAGATGCAGTAGCAGTTGAATAAGAGCTTACAGAACTGGAAATGTCTGTCATGCTAGTCGCACTGATAGAAATTGCAATTGACTGACCAGTGTTGGCACCAACCTGAAGGTTTTTGCCTGTGAATGAACCATCACAAAGCTTCTGAGTATTGAACTCTGTCTGAGATGTGATACGGTCAAACTCTGCTTTCAACTGGGAAAGCTCCTGTGAAATAGCATCGCGGTCCACGCTAACGTTTGTGTCGTTTGCTGCCTGTACAGCCAACTCACGGGCACGCTGCAAAATTGCATGCTGCTGGTCCATAGCACCCTCTGCTGTCTGGATTAAGGAAATACCATCCTGAGCATTGTCGGAAGCTCTCTGAAGACCTCTAACCTGACCTCTCATTTTCTCGGAAATAGAAAGTCCTGCTGCATCATCTGCTGCACGGTTGATTTTGTAACCACTGGAAAGTTTCTCAGTAGCCTTTGACAAATTGCCGCCTACGATTCCCAACTGTCTGTTGGAGTTCATTGATGAAATGTTGTGTTGTACTATCATAATTCATTCCTCCTTGAATTTTCACTAGCATCCATGCCAGCGTTGTTTTGTTTTATTTCTTGTTATATATATCGGAGCCTTTTCAGATTCCTTTATAGCAAAATTGAAAAATTTTTTCAATTTTGTAACAAGACGAATCATAGAAAAATTACTCTCCTACTTCTGTTCGTCAAAAAAGTAGGACTGGTCGGGAGTATGTACATTCGCCATATTCTGATAATAACTGGTTGCTGTCCGGTTATTGACATGAAATTCCCGAATCTCTTTTCTCCTATTTGACAGATATATCTTAAAGCGTTCACTATTTTGTTGTTCTAACGCCTGAATCTGTACTCCTAAGTCTGATATTCTGCCAATCAGTGTCTGCATTTCTTTAATCTGACTGCGATACTGCTCACGATGAGATGTCATTTCCTGCTTTACCATCTTAAATAGTGCGTCAAATCCCTCGTCAATTTGATTCAAATCATCAAGGCCATTCCCCTTTTCCTCAATAGTCGCAGAAAATTCATCCTCATTCAACTCGTCGGAGCGAAGTAACATTTCCTGCTCTCTTGTCTTTTCAAGCAAAAAGGTAAGCACATTTTCTTTTTTCTTTAGTGCATCTACCATCATCGTCACATACACACGATTCTGATTCTGATTATCCACAGCCTCACATCCCATCTGCAATATCATTCTATTTGGCGCTGTTCAGACGCATAACCTCTTTCCACGCATCGCGCATCTCGCGGATATACTTCAGCGCATCTTCTATAATCTCTATATCTTTTTGCAAATTGGCGTCTAACAGTCTGCGGGCTATATAATCGTAAACCCGCTCAAAATCTTCCCAAACTGAATATTTATGGTCGAGAGTAACACGAAGTTCATTAATAATCGCTTGCGCTTTTTTAATGTTGGCATTTGCTTTCTCAAAGTCTTTCTTTTTAATCGCGACAATCGCAATATTACAAAACTTAATTGCACCTTCATAAAGCATCAATGTCAGTTCTGCCGGCGTAGCCGTCATAATCGCATTACGCTGATAAGCGTTTGCCATATTGTTATTCATCGATTACCTCCATCATATCAGTAATATCAGTTTCCAAACAATCCCGCCAGAGAATTTTGTTGAGACTGCAATTTCGCCATCGCCACTTCCATAGCAGTAAACTTCTTATAGTAGGCATCTTCCATTGCCGCAAGTTTGTCTTCCCATGCATCAATATCACTCTGATATCCTTTGATATCCTCTTTAATCTTGATATCGTTGTAGAATGTCAATGCGCTGCTGACTTTAGAGCCTGCCATCTTATCACTCATTGTGCTTCGGAGATTACCAAATACTTTGGACAGTACGTTTACTACTGCATCCGGATCCTGCTCCAAAGCAGTTCTTAATTTATCCTCACGGTCGGCATATACCGAGTCGTCCTTATCGCCATAAATATGATACAAACCACCCTCGGTATAATCATATGATGTCATAATACCGAAACTGGCAAGAGAATACTTTTTGCCATCGTACTCGACCTGAGACTGCATCGCCGTGCGCATCGCAGACATAATACCATTTAACGTTGTATCGCCGCGAAGTAATGAACCCTTAATCTTGTCTTCGTACAATTTGACATCTTCATCCGTCATAGCTTCCTTTTCTTCTTTCGACAAAGGCTCATATCCTTTGGCCGATTCGGCAGAATAGGAAGTATACATTTCTTTCATGATTTCATTGTACCCTTTGAGGGTCTCTTTAATGGAATTGTAAATCGCATCCACATCGGTTGAAACCGAGAATGTAATCGTCTCGCCCGGAGCGGTCTTTCCTGTCAAATCAATGCTCAAGCCATTGGCAGAAACCGTAGCGGTAGACGATGTAAGAGTCGCTCCATTGAGTACAATCTCACTATCGGAAGCGGCTATAAACGCCATACCGTTTGCCAGAGTAACCGTATCGGAAACAACACTGCCATTCACTGTCATGCCACCGTCGGTAACTTCAATCTCCGCCAGACCCATCTTGCCAAGGGAAGAAGCAGCACTCGTATCATACCGCTCTGTCAGGGAAGCATAATTTGTTACGGAAGCAGTAATGGCATCAGCCACGTCATCCGTTCCGTTTTTATATCCATCGATACCGCCAAAGCCCGTAACCGGCTCATCTATAGTATCATTGCCATAACCATAATATTTGGCCAGCGCTTTAAATCCGGCTTCGGTAGAATCCATCGCCGTGATTTCATCTGCCGTCGCACCTGTCTGCGTCAATGCCTCAATGGCAACTTTATTTTCAGCACTGGTAATTTCTTCATTGACCTGTTTGGTTGTGGCCGCGTCTGCATTTTGGGCAACTACCGTCTGATAATCACGCTCTGCCACTGCATTAATATAGTTGTTGAGATTCTCCTCTTCAGTACCGCTCGTTATATCAATGCCAAGTTCCTGCTCTATAATCGCCTTATCTTCATCTACAAGAGTATTAAAGGTCTCCGTATAGCCTTTAATAAGGTCCTCTTTTACGCCGGTTTTGTTGCCGTCCTCATCAACTTCATAGAACGAAGACAATCTTGCTTTCTCTGCCTCAGCTTTGTTTTCTGCATATTTTTCTGCATAAATCTGCGCCTTGCGGAGTGTTGTAGCCGCCTCGTTATTCTTCGCTTTCACAAGCGAATCCAGAGCTTCATTATACTCATCCGTGCCAACGCCGGATGTCTTCAAAGTCTCTAAGGCTTTATCCACTACTTTCTTATTGTCAGACGACATTTTATCGTATCCCATTACCGCTTTCAAATCAGCAGTAGCATTTAACTGCGCGTCGGAAATCTTTGACGACGTAAGGGAAAAGGCATTTGCCATTCCGCTTTCTTTACTGCTGATAAAGAAACGGTGCTGCGCGCTGTCAAAGCTGGCGTTAAGGCCTGCTTTGGAGAGAGCGCTTGTGAAATCATTAATTGTCGTATTTTCCGTAATAACAAATTTCGTATTCTTATCACCGACAGTAATATTAATTTCACTATTCACTAAAGAAGCATCTATCTCCGACATCTTCTGAGTACCTTTGCTGATATTGGAAAGAACAGCGCTGGTAAGATACTCCGAAGTTGCAATATTATTAACTGCCAGCGTATAGCTGCCGTTTACCGCATTGACATTGGCATTTACACTTGCTTTTGACGGGTCGGATACCGTTGCTTTCTTTGTCTTATATGCACTAGTCATCTGCATTTTCGATACCTGATCCGTATAGAATTTATATAACTTGCTATTCAAATCCTGCCACTTTGTCTGCTTCCATTCCAATTTCGTTTTTGCATTGGAAATCTTCGTCTTCTTTAAGCTTTGGGCAGACATCAGAGCGCCGACAATGGCTTCTGTGTCCAATCCCGATGCTAAACCACTTAAACGAATCGCCATAACTCAACCCTCCTATCTTTTCTCGTCTACAAGAATGCCAGCCATTTCCCACATCTTCTGGAGCATATCCAAAGATTTCTCCGGTGGGATCTCACGTATCACTTCGTCCGTATCCGCATCAAAAACCTTAATCGATACTCGATTGGTTTCTTTATGATAAGAATATTCACAACGAGTCTTCTCCATCTTACGGTTTGCACTCTTTACGGCATCATTAATAGTAGCTTCGCTCGGAACATGCTTTTTTCTGCTCTCCTCTTCTGCTTCGCCACTTCTGCCATCCTTTGCATTCGCAGACGAAGTTACTGACTTAGACGCCATCACTTTCACCTGTTCCGCACTGGCAGCCACGTCTGACACTTCTACCGACGGACTAACTACTTTTGTGCTTTCCGAGGCACTATAATTTGCGTTTACTTTTGATACTGCTTCAACATCCATAATCAACACCTCCATGTGTATAAAAAAATGTTTTCCTTAACTTACAGTGATTATCGGCATATTCTAGTTAAATCTTAACCTCTGATTGCAAATTTGTCAAGTTTTCCGAACTTCTCTGTATTTTTCGGTTAGGAAATCACTCTTTATACAACGTTTTTTCCCTATTTTAACAAATCCGATAATACTTTCGGATTCGATATATTGGCAGACTCCGCATTTGTCTCCTGTATTTCTTTATATAGTTCCTTGCGGTAAATCGGAACACTCTTCGGCGCGTCAATACCAAGCTTAATCTGGTCTCCTTTTACTTCCAATACCGTAATCTCTATATTGTCGTTGACAATAATGGATTCATTTACTTTCCTCGCTAATGCTAACATGGTCACGCCTCCTTTTTCGCCTGCAGGATGTCGTAAATTTTATACTTCACCTCATAATCGGCATTTTCGACTACAATCTGTGTCCCCTTGCGTGTATCCGCATTAATAATAATCGGCGCCATCAAATTCACTGACATTTGTTTGATATCTTCCGGAACCGTCATCGTGAGAAGAATAACCAGATTTTCTTCTGTCAAATCCCCCAGACCGGTCAGCAGCTCATCTTCTACAACCGGATCATAGTCTTCTTTCACAAGCCATGGTTTAATAACCGGCAGCGCTAATGTCGGCTCTTCTACGCTTTGAAACCACGAAATATTAGCCTCTTCTTTTTCACAATCATAAAGAATCGTGTATTTTTTATATTGCTCCAAACCAATCAATCCACGTTCCAACGTTACAATTTTTTCTTCCGGTAAATCAATCTCGCCAAAAAATTTTGTCTGAACCAGCATAATTACCTCCTATTCCGAAGCACAATTTATATAAAGTTTAACAGTGACTGCCCAAGTATTTTGGAAGTTGCATTTAACGTTGCCTGATATAACAAATCAGCTTCCGAAAAGTTGATATATGCCTCTCCCAAATCGGCATCTTCATTTTCGGATTTTGCGTCTTTTGTATCAAGCTCCTGCTGCTCCAGTTTTACTTTCGTCATTTTCATGCGGTTATAACGGGAACCATGGTCAGCCAGAGCAATATTGAGTTTTTCCTGACTCTTCTGACAGGTTGTAATCGCAGAACCAAGCGCATTCGAGAGAACCGTCTTCTGCAGGGAAATTTCTGTCGTAATCTGATTTTTTAACTCGGTAAGCGCAGCTATCGTGGTCGTGTCATTTTCGTCGCAATCTGCAAGTCTCTTTTCGGCAGATTTAAGATTCGCTTCCATTACGTCCAAATCGTTGCACATATTGACGATATCATTTATTGTTCTTCCTATCGAGAGGTTGATCGCCTCAACTCCCTCGGTATTCACGTTCAGTGTCTGGCTGAAATTAACCTGATACATAATATCCTGTTTGCCCGCCGTAGTGTATTTGGAAGTTTCCCCGGTGGCATTATTGACAGAAGTACAATTAAAATAATGTTCCGGTTTTACATCGTGCTTGGCAAAGTCCGTCTTCTTATATTCTACACTCAAATCTTTTCCTGCACGAACGCTGTCATATATCTTATCTCCAAATACAAGTTCTCCTGTTTCTGGCACAAAGTATACCTCGTTATCGCCTGGGTGCAGATGTTCGTTATAAACCGTATCCGCCGCTACGCTTTTCGTCACCGCTTGAACGGTCTGCACATTGCCCGCTGCGTCCGTATAAGTGAGGGATATTTCCTGCTGGATGTCACACTTATCATAAGAGAGCAGTACTCTGTGCGTTGTGGCAAACTGCGATGCCTGATTGGCATAATCATCCGCGCTACTTGTTGCGTCATACTCCGCCTGTCCATATACATATTGGAACTTACTAATCGAATTAATTTCAATATTTTCGGTAATCGTATACGTCGTGTCCGTCTGGGCGTCCTCAAAGAGCATCGGCTCGTCCGTGCGGAATCCGGTAAAGAGATAACGGCCCGCATAATCGGCGTTAGCATTCTGCTCATAAATGTATTCCGAAAACTGTTTTAACTGTGCCACAATGTCCTTGCGGTCCTTTTCGTCATACGTGCCGGTTGCCGCCTGCGTACAATACTCACTCATATCTTCCAGACGCCCATTGACGTCTTTTAAGCAGGTCTCTGTCGCATCCATCCAAGAGGTCGCATCTTTAATGTTCGTCAAATACTGGTCAATTTCCACGAGCGTCGTGCGATATTTCAGTGCTCGGACGGCAATCGTCGGGTCATCGGACGGCCTCTGAATTTTTTTCTGTGTATTATACTGATTCAAATATTTGTTATATGCCACCTTATTTTTCTGCATATTTAACATTGAGTTATTCCGCATCATTGTATTTGTAACTCGCATATCATGCACCTCCAAGTCTTATACTATATGTTTCGACATTATACACCAGTCTGGTTAATTAATTTATCTAACACTTCATTCAGCACCGACAAAACCTTATACTGATGGAACAGCATATTCTGAAATGTAATCAAATCGGAACCCTCTTCATCCTCATCCACTCCGGAAACGGATTTACGGTTTGTGTCAATAGCATAAACTAAATTGCTTTGGCTTTCTTCCATTGTATTCGCTTTCTGTGAGTCTACGCCGAGCAATGCCGTCATAGACTGCAAAAACGAATCTGGCGCGCCATGGACAAACATTTCCGAGTCATCCTTGAGCTCTGTCAGGCGCTGCAGATTATCTCCGTTGTCATTGCCGACTTTTTCATCCGGAGTATTCTTCATTTTGCAGGCCAGCTTACCCGGGTCTTCCGCAAAACCTTTCGTCACTCCGAAATTCAACGCTGTCATATAATAATAGGAACCTTTATAAGTGCCGTCGGCTTCCATAACCGGCTCCGACGTAAAAGGAGAGTCTTTGCCATCCACCGATTCTTCAAAGATATAATTGTCTTCGGTCGCCGGAACCTTAGCATTGAAAAAGTCGATTCCAAGCTCATCGTTCAAATCATACCCTTCATTCTGTATGCGGTTAAACTCCTGTGCAAAGGTTCTTACAAATTCGTTTAACTGTGCCACATAATACGGAATACCCCGGCAATCCACCTGCTCGCCTACATTCGCCTTATAGCCATTCTGGACTGCATAGTTCAGCGCTGTTGCCTGCGCTGCCGGCACCTGATCCTGAAGAGTAAACTCATAAGTAAATTTGCCATTAGCATCCACTTTGACTTCGAAATTTTCATAGGCATAGGTACGGTTGTTGATAATAATTTCTCCATCGCTGGCTGGAATATTCAGCGCCCGCACATCATCACAGTTCGTTTCCGTTACCGTAAGCACCAAATTGCCGTTGGCATTATTTTGAAGTCCTGACACCTTGCCATTGAGATTCGTTCCGTTATTGCCGTCGCGCATCTCGAATACTGCCTGTAACTGCCCGCCCAATGCGTTTCCATGAACATTAAAATTGCTGCCGTCTTTCCACTGAATGTCATATAACCCCTTGATATCACTAATATTGCTATACGTTTCTTTCTGTGTCAAAACTAACGTATTTGCATTAAAGGTATCTACTAGTACACCGCCATTCACATAGACATAAAACTGATTTGCTCCCACTCCGTTACTCGGTGGAATTTCCTTTACTTCCACATCGCAATACTGCGCCAGCTCATCTATGAGCAACGTTCTCTGGTCTCTTAAGTCGTTGGCAACTGAGCCATACGCCTCTACGGTATCTATCTGCTGGTTCAAAGAAACAATTCGCTCCGCATATGCGTTAATCTGCTCCACACATGTCTTCACTTGCGTATTGGCATCTTCCTGCAATTGCTGGAGTTTTGTTGCCACATTATTTACATAACCCGTAAATGTCTCTGCCAGAGTCACAACCTGTCTGCGCACTGTCGTATCCGCCGGTTTCCCTTTGAGATTGCTCAATGCGGCATAAAAATCATCAAACGCATCCGTCAGACGCGATTTCTCATCGCTTACGACATTGCCGCATACTACATCCTGCAAAGCATTCAGATAGTATGACTCTGTATGATAATAATTATAAACGGACTGCGTACTTTGATACTTTGTATCGTAATATTCATCTCGCTGGCGTGTGATGCTCTCTACATTGACACCAAATCCCTGAACGGTTATCGATGTTTTATTTCCCACGATAGATTTCATATTGGCAACCTGTCGAGAATACCCTTTTGTCTCAATGTTGGCAACATTATGCGCGGTTGTCTGCAAAGCGGCGTTATAAGCCATCATGCCGGATTTTGCAATTTCTAAAGTTCCAAATGTCGATGCCATATTATCCCTCCATTCCGGTTATTCATCAGCTTCCTAATCGCTCAATCAAATACTCAAGCATCTCTGCGACCGTAGTAATATAACGGGAAGATGCATTATAACACTGTTGGTATTTTATCAGATTGGAAAGTTCCTCTTCGGTAGAAACTCCCATTACATTTTGTCTCTCGTTTTCTAATGTCACTACCGTCTTCGCCTGATTATCAATAATACCATTCCAAACGCTTCCCTGTGTACTCAGTTCAGTCACCATTCCCACATAAAAATTCTTAGCGGTATATGTAGTCATGGAGTTTGGATTTAGCGTTCCTATATCGTTATCAAAAGCCTGTGCCATCTTTTCCCATTCATTGTAAGCATATCCTTTTTTGGAACCGGTTGCTTCATTATACATAGTCGGTAACGTAGAAGCATCCTTTTCCACTACTGGATTGACAATCAACTGGCTGGTTGTATACATCGTATACACATCGCTTATATCTTCTTCATTATAACGGTATACGGTCTGTTTTTCCGTCGTACCGTCTTCTTTTACAACCGTAACTTCCTCCTGATTGTAACGCTGCACTCCGCGGCGGGAGAAAAGCTCAACGCCGATGCTCTTATTTTTATCATCACCAATTAATGCTTTTTCTTCGTCGAGAACACGTATCGTACTTGTCGTTCCATCCGGATTTTGAATCTGAATTTCTTTATTTGGACAAATGGCATCATTTACCGCGGTAACAATACCATGTATGAGCGTATCCAACTGGCTCTGTACAGACATCACGATAGATGCGCCGACGGACTTATTATATACTTCCAAATCTTCATTGAACTGAGCAAGTGCGCGGTTATATTCCGTGGCGTCTGCAAAATCCTCTGCCTGCGGTTTATGCGGAACATTCACATAACTTGCCGCATAATCGCCTCTGGCCACCAAAAGTCCCCGCAAACCGCCGACATCTGTATTGTTTTCTTTTCTGTATTCTAATCCGTCCATCAGGAAAAAGTCTTCCCCATTCTCCCAAACCGGCTTCAACAGTTTCGACGTCTCATTTACATATTCCGTCGACAGATAGTACTGATTGACGGCGTCCAGAAGATACGCCCCCTCAGAATAAATCATAATCGTGCCGTCTACCTGCTCCGACGTTTCAAACGATATATAATTACTGAGCTGGTCTAACAACTCGTTTCTCTTGTCCCGATAGTCGTTTGCCGATTCGCCTGTGGCCTCAAATTTCTGTATTTGCTTATTGAGTTCCCGGATTTCAGTTACAATATCATTGATATCCTGCACTTGTCTCTTCACTTCGGTATTGAGACTCGTCTGATATGTATTTAACTCTTCCTGCAGTACCTTTGCCCTCTCGACAAACTGGTTTGCAACCATCACTAACTGGTCTTTCTTTACGATATCACTCGGATCTGTCGCAATATCGTTAATCGCCCCCCACAATTCGTTTATACTTGTCTGAAACTGACGGCCATGAAGTTCTCCCATCATGTCTTCAATTTCCATCGTCGCCTTACTGTTAGCCTCATAAAACTGCTGACGACCTACCTGCACACGATACTGTGCATCCAAAAACTCATTGCGCACCTGTCTGGTCAGGGAAATTACCGTACCGGTTCCCACTTGTAAGACATTATTATGTGCTCCAACAGAATTCTGATAAAAAGAATCTGTCACAAGCACCTGTTGTCTTGTATATCCTATCGTCTGTGCATTGGACATATTATGCGCCGTCACAGTCAGTGATGCCTGCGCAGACTGCAAACCAGATACACCAGCATTAAAACTTGTCAACAAATTTCCCATCGTCTCATCCTCTCTTACTTCTACTACTTTTTAAACAGAAAAAATACACGTTCGTCACAAAAATAAATCAGGCGTCAGGTCACTGTTCCCTGCGCCTGTTATTGTTTTGCATCAAACATTCCATGCTGCGGCGCCATCCCTGCCACCTCTGCTGCATCGCTGGAATAATTGCTGCTTCCCGAAGACATCCGTGTACTTCTTATTACATTCATATTAAATTCTACCATGTCGATTGCTTCTTTAAGAAGTTCTTTATTTTGATTATTTACCTGCTGTAATTGCAATACCGTTTTTTTCAGCCTGTCATGTACATCCCGCAATTTCTTCTGGTCTTCCGGCTGATTTTTCAAAACTTCGACAATCTGCTCTAACGTAATCGTTTTCGGGTCTTTCCCAAGAACGGTAGCAATATCCATCGCCACCTGTTCTCGTTTTCCCTCAAGAGCTGTCGTACGGTCAACCAACTCGTGCTCACGAGTTGCAATATCCTGCAAAGCTTCCAAATCATTGGAAATAATCGCTCTTGTCTTCTCTTCTTCAACAGGAATTAATTTTCCATAAAGAACTTCCTCAGCATCCAATGTGTCGATTAACTCTTCCATTAAACTAGCCAATTGAACACCCTCCTACCGCAAAACTAAGAAAGCAACTGTTCTGCCATCTTATCCGCAACATCCTCAATGGATACACGGTAAGTACCTGCCGCCATCTGTTCCTTAATTTCCTTTACGCGGTCTGCACGCACATCCGAAGACTGCGCTGCTGCCGTTTTTGCAACCTGATACGCATTTCCGAAACTGGAAATCTCCAAAGAGTCTTTGCTGCTTGCTTTGTTTGTTTTTGGAGAGCCTTTTGCTTTGTTTGTATTATAGAGTTGATTTACCTGCAAATATACGTCATCAATTCTCATAATAATACGCCTCCATTCTTGCAAATTTGAAACACAAAACCGTGTTCCTTACTATATTTATCGGTTAGGTTTTCTGAAACCTTAATGGTTTTTATAACTTTTTATCCAGCCGCTTATTCGAACGTCAATGTATTTTGCTGCAAATTCGCTTTCTGGCCTTTCGCCGCTCGTTTGCGGTTGCGCACGCGGCGGGCATTGAGCGTTTTACCCTGATATTCAAAAGTCTCTGCTGCCGGATGAACCAGTGTTGCAAAGGCCACGGTATCACCTTTTTCAAGAGTAATGGCTTTCACACCCCGGCTCGTTTTCTTAAACTCACTGACCTCCGCTACCGGAAATCCCAGCGATAATCCTTTCTCCGTCAAGAGGATGACTTTTTTTGTTCCGCTCAGAACATCGCCGGCCGTCAACATGGAAACCCCGACTACCGTATCGCCGGAATCCAGCTTCGTCGCCGCTATCATCTGCCGCCCCGTCTCAAACTCGGCGCCGGACACTAATTTAATATATCCGCTTTTTGTCGTAAACATCAGCATTGATTCAAATAAATTTTCAAAGGCAACATACAGAAGCGCTTCTTCCTGATTGTCCATTTTGGAAAGCGAATGGATAAGCGTTCCTTTATCTTTCATCTTGCAACGCGGTATTTTGTCCATTTTTACCTGATGCATATTACCCTCGTTCGTAAAAATGCACAGCTTATCGGTATTCTTTATCTTAAGAATGCACGAAAATTCTTTTTTTGTTTCCTCCGCCACACGGCCAAATGCCGCCGCATCAATCGCTTTTATATAACCAAAACGGTCAATACAGACAAACAAGTCCTCGACTACGACTTTCTCTACATAGGCCTTAGCCACAGTGTCTGTCAGCTCCGTACGGCGCGGCGCCAAAAGCTGTTTTTTCAGACTGCGGAGCCGGCTCTTAATTACTTTATACAATTCTTTTACATCGGAAAGAATCTTCTCATATTCCGCAATATTTTTTAACAGTGTCTCATTTTCTTCGTGCAGTTTGAGAATCTCCAACCCAATCAGCTTACTCAACTGCATCGAAAGAATGGCCTCTGCCTGATTTTCCGTAAAATTCAGCGTCTTCGCCTCTTTTTCCGAAGCCGCGCTCTTAAATTTAATCCCGTCGGTAACTCCCTCAATCAGACATGTCTTCGCCTGCCTGACAGAAGTCGAGCCGCGCAGGATTTCTATAATCAAATCAATAACATCGGTCGCTTTCATAAGTCCTTGTACAATTTCCAAACGCTTCCCTGCCTTTTGTAAGAGGAAGCGGTATTCTTTTGTATACAGCTCCTCCTGAAAGAGTACAAATTCTTCAATCAGTGTTTTGAGGTTAAATACTTTCGGTTGTCCATTCCCCTCTTCACTTGGTTTTATCGCCAGAAGATTAACGCCATACGTGTCTTCCATCTGGGTCTTCTTATACAGTCCATTCAGCAGATTATCAATGTCGCGCCCTTTTTTAACTTCTATCACAATGCGAATCCCCTCTTTCGAAGATTCATCGCGCACATCATAAATCTCATCAAAAACTTTTTCTTTTGCCAGTGAGGCCAGATTTTCCACCAGTTTCATTTTATTGCCAGAAATCGTGTACGGAATTTCCGTAATGACAATATTCGTCCGTCCGGCCTCTCCCTTTTCCAACTCCGTCTTAGCGCGAAGACGGATACGGCCCTCGCCTCTCTCATAAATTTCCTGCATATCCGAGGCGTTGATAATCATACCGCCTGTCGGGAAATCCGGCCCCGGCATATAGTCCATCAATTTATAAATAGAAATCCCCGGTCTGTCCATATAGGCGATGACGGCGTCTATCACTTCCGCCGGATTGTGCGGCGGAATGTTGGTCGCCATGCCAACGGCAATACCCGTCGTGCCGTTAATGAGCAGATTCGGCAGTGTTGCCGGCAGGACGACCGGCTCTTTCTCGCTGTCGTCGAAGTTTGGCACAAAATCTACTAATCCCTTGTCCAGATTATCTAACAGCGCCACCGCGGTGGAAGACAGTCTCGCCTCCGTATAACGCATGGCCGCCGCCCCGTCGCCGTCAATGGAGCCAAAGTTTCCATGTCCATCTACTAATGGCGCATTTAACGAATATTCCTCTGTCATATGTACTAACGCATCATAAATAGAGCTGTCGCCGTGCGGATGGTACTTACCCATCGTATCGCCGACAATACGTGCGCTCTTGCGGTGTGGTTTGTCCGGCGTCAGTCCGAGCTCTTTCATGGCATAGAGAATACGCCGCTGAACCGGTTTCAGTCCGTCCCTTACATCCGGCAGAGCCCGGGACACAATAACGCTCATCGCATAGTCCCGATAGGAGGTTTTCATTTCCTCTGAAAAATCCAACTGGATGATATTTTCCTGACTCATGGTATTTCCTCCCTTTCTTAAATATCCAGATTAGCGTATTTTGCCTCTTCCATTATAAACTGCCGTCTCGGAGGCACATTGCTTCCCATTAACATATCCGTTACCTCGTCCGCCTCTACCGTGTCGCTTATTGATACCTGCGCAAGAATGCGGCTGTCCGGGTCCAGTGTCGTTTCCCATAACTGGGTGTCATCCATCTCCCCGAGTCCTTTATACCTTTGTAACTCCAAAATTTTCTTTCCTTTTTTTCGGAACTTCTCCAATTCAAAATCATTAAATAGATACTCGGATACCTTTTGTTTTTTCTTTCCCTTTGCCTCTTCGTAGGAAACGCGGTACAGCGGCGGCAGACCGCGGTACACTTTTCCCTGATAGATTAGTTCCGGCATAAAGCGGTAGAAGAACGTGAGAAGAAGCGTACTGATATGTTCGCCGTCTACATCCGCATCCGTTAATATAATAATCTTGTCATAGCGCAGTTTCGAAATATCAAAATTCTCGCCAATTCCACAGCCAAACGCAGCAATCATCGTCTTTATTTCATTATTGACAAGAATTTTTTCCAACGGCGCCTTTTCCACGTTTAAAATCTTTCCCCGCAGAGGTAGCACCGCCTGCGTCCGTCGGTTGCGCGCCGTTTTCACCGTACCTCCCGCCGAATCTCCCTCGACAATGTAAATCTCACAGTCCTCTGCTTTTTTGGACGAGCAGGCGGCCAGTTTACTTTTTGTATCTACGTCAAGAAGCTGTTTCATCACCGTCTTGCGCGCCTTATCGCTGGCTGTCCTTGCCTTGAAAGACTTATGCACGTTTTCCAGAATGCGCCGTAACACTTCTACATTTTTATCAAAATACCGCTGTACTTCCATATTAAATACTTCGTCCACGGCATTTTTGGCGTCGGTATTTCCCAATTTATTTTTCGTCTGACTCTCAAACTGCGGGTCGGGGTGCTTAATAGATACGATGGCTACCAGACCGTTGCGGATATCTTTACCGTCAAAATTATCTTCATTATTTTTCAAAAAATTTAATTCTCTGGCGTACTGATTCATAATGCGGGTAAGCGCCGTCTTAAATCCGGTCACGAGCGTTCCCCCGTCTGCGACATTGATGCGGTTACAATACGCATTAATCTGCTCGCTGTAATTTTGCGTGTACTGAAACGCCACCTCCACTTCAATATCGCCGCTTTTCCCCTCTATATAAATGACATCATCATGCAGAACTGCCGCATCACGGTTAATATATCGGATATAACTCTGAATCCCGAACTCTTCCAGATAAACTTTTTCTTCTCCGGTATGCTCATCTTTAAATATGATTTTTAAATTTTTATTTAGATAGGCTATTTCCTTTAATTTCTTACGGATTGTTTCTGGTTTAAATTCTACCGTCTCAAATATAGTATCGTCCGGATAAAAGGTAACTTTCGTTCCCGTATTGCTCTTCATACAGGTGCCAACCGTTGGCAGCATGCCTTTTTCCAGCTTCGTGACAGGATGTCCCCCATCCCGATATTCGTCCTGATAAATTTTCCCCTCCCTGCGAATCTCTACTTTCATGCTTTTTGAAAGTGCATTGACTACGGAAGCGCCTACCCCGTGCAGACCACCGGATACTTTATATACGTCGCTGTTAAACTTGCCGCCCGCATGCAGTACAGTATAGACAACGCGGGCAGTCGGAATTTTCTTCGCCGGATGGATATCTACCGGCACACCGCGCCCGTTATCCTCTACTACGACACCGCCGTCCTTTAATAACGTTAAATGCAATTCGTCACAAAATCCTGCCAAATGCTCGTCTATTCCATTATCAAGAATTTCCCAAATCATGTGATGAAGACCTCTTGTTCCCGTACTCCCGATATACATGCCGGGACGCTTGCGGACTGCTTCCAAGCCCTCTAATATAACAATGTCACTTCCACTGTACTCGCTCATAAATTCCTCCATTTTACCAAAGACGGGTAGTCTTATAATAATAAAAACGCAATATATAGTATAAAACAAATGTTTGTTTAGTGCAAGAAAGTTTTGTCACAAACTATTTGACAGAAAAAAGAAAAGATTTTATACTATAGAAATATCTGAAACAAAAACTTAACTTTGCGTTACCTTGTTACATAAACGCTTCGGAATGGAGGATATTATGAGCGGATTAAAACCAATCAAAGAAGGAAAAGTACGCGAAATCTATGACAATGGCGACAGCCTGATTATGGTGGCGACTGACCGTATCAGTTGCTTTGATGTGATTTTGAAAAATACGATTTCAAAAAAGGGAACCGTATTGACTCAAATGTCAAAATTTTGGTTTGACATGACTGCGGATATTTTACCGAATCACATGATTTCCGCCGATGTCAAAGATATGCCGGAATTTTTCAGACAAGATAAATTTGACGGCAACAGTATGATGTGCCGCAAGCTGACAATGCTGCCGATTGAATGCATCGTCCGCGGTTATATTACCGGAAGCGGTTGGGAAAGCTATAAAAAGAACGGGCTCGTATGCGGAATCTCTTTGCCGGAAGGCCTGAAAGAATCTGATAAATTGCCGGAGCCAATTTATACTCCATCCACAAAAGCAGAAATCGGCGACCACGACGAAAACATTTCCTATGAAAGAAGCATTGAAGTACTTGAGAGGGACTTCCCCGGAAAAGGAGAAGAATACGCGTCGAAACTTCGCGATTATACGATTGCCCTCTATAAAAAATGTGCTGATTATGCGCGTCAACGAGGTATTATCATCGCCGATACCAAATTTGAATTTGGCCTTGATGAAGAGGGCAATATCGTTCTCGGCGACGAAATGCTGACGCCGGATAGTTCCCGTTTCTGGCCGGCAGACGGTTATGAGCCGGGACATGGCCAGCCATCTTTTGACAAACAATTTGCCAGAGACTGGCTGACGGATAATAAGGGCAGACACGATTGGGAACTGCCTGCGGATATCGCGCAAAAGACCATTGACAAATATTTGGAAGCTTATGAATTATTAACCGGCAAGCCTCTCTCTTAGAGAAGCCGTCAGCGGTTATTGATACAGCACCGGGAGGATGAACCATGAAAAAGAAACCTATCCTGACATTAAATCAGGTGAAAGAAATCGAAAAAACATATCCGACACCTTTTCATATATACGATGAAAAAGCAATCCGTGAAAATGCGCGCGCACTCAAAAAAGCCTTTTCATGGAATCAGGGTTATCGGGAATATTTTGCCGTAAAAGCGACTCCGAATCCTTTTATTTTACAGTTATTACAGGAAGAGGGCTGCGGTGTCGACTGCTCTTCCATGACGGAACTAATGCTTTCCGAAGCATTGGGATTTCACGATGACGACATTATGTTTTCTTCCAATGTCACCCCTGTGGAAGAATATAAAAAGGCGGCCGAACTGGGCGCCTACATCAATCTGGACGACTATACCCATATTGATTATCTCGCAGATAATGCCGGTATTCCGGAGACTATCTGCTGCCGCTACAATCCGGGCGGCGTATTTGAACTCGGAACCGATATTATGGACAATCCGGGAGACGCTAAATATGGTTTCACGAAAGACCAGATGATTGACGGCTATCAGAAACTGATGAAGCTCGGCGCCAAAAATTTCGGCATTCACGCCTTTATTGCCAGTAATACCGTAAGCAACGAGTATTATCCTACGCTTGCCGGCATTTTATTTGAATTGGCAGTCGAATTAAAAGAAAAGACAGGCGCCAACATCACGTTTATTAACCTCTCGGGCGGAATTGGTATTCCTTATACGCCCGACAAGGAGCCGAATGACATTGCCGTAATTGGCGAGGGCGTCCGCAAGCAGTTTGAGAAAATCCTCGTTCCCGCAGGTATGGGCGACGTGGCAATCTTTACCGAGCTGGGACGCTTTATGCTCGGCCCATATGCCAATTTGGTGACAAAATGTATCCATCAGAAACATATCTATAAAGAGTATGTCGGCTTAAATACATGCGCCTGCGATTTAATGCGGCCTGCCATGTACGGCGCTTACCATCATATTACTGTCCTCGGGAAGGAAGATGCCCCGTGCGACTGCAAATATGACGTGACCGGTTCTCTTTGTGAAAATAACGATAAATTTGCCGTAGACCGCATGCTGCCAAAAGTGGATATCGGTGACTATCTTGTTATCCATGATACCGGAGCGCACGGTTACTCCATGGGCTATAATTACAACGGAAAATTAAAATCTCCTGAACTTCTGCTAAAAGAAGACGGAACAGTACAGATGATTCGCCGCGGAGAAACAGCAAAAGACTATTTCTCAACGTTCGACTTCTGTGATATTCTGAAGGATATAAAATATTAGTATTTCTGTATCGGTTTCCGGAAACAGCATGCAAAGCGGCATTCTCCCATTTGCATGCTGTTTCTTTTGCCGTGTTTCCCATTATCAAATCATTTTTATCTTACTCCATTTTCCATAAACTTTCCGGCCCTTTTGTTTCTTCCATGCACGTACGCGTATATAATAACTCTTGCCCCTTTTCAGTCCGGCAAGCGAAACTGATGTTTTCGCCACATTTATTTTCTTAGCCTCTTTCATTTTCTTGTTCCTGCCGTATTGCAGACTATATCCTCCGGCGCCGGAAATCTTCTTCCATGAGACTCTGGCCTTTTTGCCAATGCGTCTGACTTTTTTAATTTTTGTCCTCTTTATCGGACTAGAGCCGGTTATCGTCGACATGCGCGATATCAACTGCGTAATCACATAAGAGGAATCCGTATTCGTAAAATTATCCTGTCCGCGGGAAACATCTCCGTCCGCTGTTGGTGTCGGGATATCTGTCGGTGCGTCCGTCGGCGTATCCGTCGGCTCGTCCGTCGGCTCGTCCGTCGGCTCGTCTGTTGGCGTATCCGTCGGTGCGTCCGTTGGCGTGTCCGTCGGCATATCTGTGGGCACATCCGTTGGGATATCCGTCGGCGTGTCTGTTGGTGTGTCTGTTGATGTGTCTGTCGGCGTGTCTGTCGGGATTGGTATCGGCGTCGCAATGATTGGTTTTGGTATGACCTGCAGGTATACGGACATCGTAATTTTTCCGTCCTCTTCCGGATGGAAAGCGCTCCAATCATAATTATCACTATCATCCGGCGTATAATACACCTCGTAGCGGCCGGGTTCCTCTATGATTTGTTCTGGATTTTTCCATTCCAGTGTGCCGCCCTGTCCCTCCAGCGATAGCGCCGAGCCAGACACGCATGTTCCCTCCTGTACTGCTTCTGCCCGAATCGACGGCAGCTCTCCCTTTATGCTATGTACCTGCACGGGTATCGTAAAGGTAATCGTCTTTGTAGTCTCATCATAGCCGGCAATACGGCTCCAGTCATACGTGTCGGTAGCCGCCGGTATAAATACAACTTCCGCTCCCTGATTTTTTACTGAGGGGCGTATATTTTCATTTTTCCAGGAAAATGTTCCGTATTCATTTTTTGTAAACGATAATTTTGATTCTGACAGCGACTGCCCGTAAGTAATATCCGTGCAGGACGGCCATGTAAGATTCTCCATCACTTTCGGACAGGTATTCACCGTCATGTCAACTTCTAGTCTGCGGTAGCCGTCCTCCTCCGGCACAAACAACATCGAATATTTTTGTTCGCCCAGACAGAGTCTCTCGTTTGGATTCGACCACTCCCAGCTTCCTTTAATCACTTTGCCGGTATGCGGATTTGTGCATTTCCCCTGTAAATATTGTATGTCCTGAAGTGTCTGGCCGTAAATCCCCTGATTGCGTATAACCGGCATTTCCATAATCGCAGGCTCCGTGCCAAGAACATCTACCTTAAAATATTGTGTTACCGGCGCATAATTGGAATCCCGCGGCTGAAATGTGCCGGCAATTTCCTGTTCTCCGATGGAATACAGCAGTTCGTTGCTATTTTCAAAAGAGAACTCACCCTCTACCGTTTCCCCTGTGACCGGACTCACAAAAGTCATCTGTGGCTGCACACCGAGCAGATTTTCTCCTACATGAATCTGCGGCTTCACATATTTCTGTAATTGGGGAACCGCCTGTTTCGTCGTGACCTTACCGCTTTTTTCAAACACTTTCGACTCATACGAAAGCGCATATTTCGGCAGGAAGAACACGTCATGACAGCGACTGCCCGCCTGTGGAACATATTCCTCATCGCAAAAATGCCACGTGCCCTCAATCGATGAGAGCCAGTTGACTTTATCCGTCGTAATCGTCGCGTCCGCTAACGTCTGTCCGTAACGGATATCCTTGGCCTCAAGACTCGTTTCACCTCTTCTGTCTATCGTATACGGACGTTTTAACAGTTTGCCGTTATCCAGAAACTTTACTCTCCCGCTTCCGTACATAAAACCCTCGGAATGCTCAATATCTACCGTTCCTCTTATCTCCAGCAAACCGTCCATACGGAAATTATAATTGTTTATCGTGAGTGTTGCCCCTCCTTCTATGAACAAAGTGGTGTCTTCTTTAAGATACCCATATTCAATATAAGGCGGAAAATCCACTTCCCTGTCAGCATAAACATTGATGCGCACTTTTGAATTTTCATAGGCGGCTAAAAATGCCTCTGCTAGACTCGGTGTCTCGAATCTCCCCTTGCCGGGAACGATGTACACGATTTCAGAATCTTTGTTTATTGCGGCATGTGATTCATATGCAGGCAATCCCCCCAACAAAACGGCCATTGCCAGAAGCATGAAAAATATTTTCTTTATCTTTTTTCCCATAGATTATCCTCCCTTATTTTTTTGTGAAATTAACTTGAAATTAAATTGAATTACAGATGATATAAGATTAAAAAACGATGAAAAACACACCCTGTACAGGGCGGTTTTTCCATAAGATAAATAACAAGATACAGTGCTTAACCACACGGATAAGCACTGTATCTTGTGGTTCCTTTCGAAAGGAACTTAAGTTTAACACAGAACGGGAGGCTCTGTCAATTGCTATTTTTGTAAATTTTTCTATGGTCGCGCAACAACCGGAATTCCTTTCTTTTTCAGCGTACCGCGATAACGGATAACCACATTGTTATACGTGGAACTGCTCTCCATCGTCCTGCCATTTCCTATGTACATAGCGATATGAAAAATCCGCTTATAACGGCCATTCCTGCGGGCGGAAGAACCGCCGAAACAGACAAGGTCTCCCGGACGCAGTTTCTTTTCATCATAGACGCCTGACGCCTTGACAATTTTCTTTTTGCGCACATAGTATTGTCCGATTTCTGCCGCCACCGGCGCCCACTTTGTCTTTCTCACCAAAGTTTTACCTGCGGAGCGGTAAATGCGGTATACAAAAGAAGAACAATCATAATAATTTTTACTCATTCGTCTCGCCTGACTGTATTTTTTCTTTCCTATTTTCTTATAGCCAATACGCATTGCCTTTACCGCCGTCTTTGTGCTGACTGCCAGATAATATTCCAGTGTTTTACCGTCTACTTTACAACGGATTACCGTGCTTCCGTATTGTACCGTCGACACTTTTCCTTTCTCATTGACTTTGCCTACTTTGACATCGGCAGACGACCAGATTGGAGCACTGTCCGCATTCAATCCCGTCACATTGACTTTAAATGATTTCTTTTTCTGATAAAATCCGTATTGTGTCTTTAATTTGGGATTTGTTACCGTAACCCGACATTGAAATTCCACGCCGTCCACACTGCCGGTAACCGTTGTCGTTCCGACTTTACGCGCCTTTATGATTACCGATGACGAATTGCTGGAGACAAGGGAAATCACGCTGCCATCCATCGTTTTGTAAGTTACCGGATTTCCGGAATAGTCCTGCAGGGAAAGCGTCATCTGACAGCCTTTTGCCAGATTGGTTTTCCCGTGCTCAAAATGGGGTTCCAGTATCGCCAGCGGAATGGTAAACTCATAGCGCCCCCCATAATTATCGGTCACTTTTACAAGAAACTGCGCCGTTCCCGCGCGAATGGGGGTGATTACCCCGTCTTCCGTTATCGAAGCCAGTTCCGGCGTCTCGCAGCTCCACTGGCAGGTCATTTCTTCAAAAGCCGGAATATCAAGACGTTCCGCTCTCGTGCCGACGACTTTTCCCGCAAACGTAGAAATATTAAACGTCAGGCCATCCAACCGTTCATTGGCAACTACTTCAACTCTGGCAACCGTTTTTTTCCCTGTCTTTGTCTCAACCGACACTTTAACAGCGCCTTTTCCCACTGCCGTCATTATGTACTTTTCGGATATCTCAACGACGCCCTCTTTATCAACGGTTATTTCGCCTTCCGGCAAATCGGTCAGAGTCATGCTCTGCCCTAAATAAAGTCTGATTTGGTTCTCCTGCTCTGTCAGCGCAGGAATCTCCCTCTCCTTTGCCTGTACGGTTGCCGCCCCTCCCATGACCGACAACAGAAAAACCAGCATGAAAAGCCACCCATATCCTTTTCTTTCTTTTCTCATACGCTTTCACCTTTCCTTTTTGTGCTTTGTCCCATTACACTTTCGCAGATTTTTACTGTTTCTTTCGTTTCACAAAACCCCGAGCGTCACGCTTCGCGAGACTGCTCGGGTTCGCGGGCGCGCTCGGATAGTCTTGTGCAAGCACAGACATATCCTCACTTTGCCTCCGCGTAAATAAATGGGAACTACTTTTTATCCCGCAGTTCCCACTGTAACAATTCCCTGTGTCATTCTTGTGCTGCCACAACTTATTTTACTTCTATTTTCTCCATGCCTCCCATATATGGGCGCAATGCTTTTGGAATATTAACCGAGCCATCCTCATTGAGGTTATTTTCCAGAAATGCAATGAGCATACGCGGCGGCGCCACTACCGTGTTGTTCAATGTGTGGGCAAAATATTTACCACCCTCTCCGACAACACGAATTTTTAAACGTCTTGCCTGAGCATCTCCGAGGTTCGAGCAACTGCCCACCTCAAAATATTTTTTCTGGCGCGGCGACCACGCCTCCACGTCAATGGATTTGACTTTAAGGTCTGCCAAATCACCCGAGCAGCACTCCAGCGTACGAACCGGAACATCTAACGAGCGGAACAAATCTACCGTATTCTGCCACAACTTCTCAAACCACACCGGACTCTCTTCCGGCTTGCACACAACAATCATTTCCTGCTTTTCAAACTGATGAATGCGATATACGCCTCGCTCCTCTATCCCGTGCGCTCCCTTTTCTTTCCGGAAACATGGCGAATAGCTTGTCAGCGTCTTGGGAAGCTCTGTCTCCGGAATGATTTTATCAATAAATTTGCCAATCATCGAATGTTCACTCGTTCCAATCAGATATAAATCTTCTCCCTCGATTTTATACATCATGGCATCCATTTCTTCAAATGACATAACCCCCGTTACAACATTGGAGCGAATCATAAACGGCGGCACACAATATACAAAACCACGTTCTATCATAAAATCTCTTGCATATGATATGACGGCAGAATGAAGCCGTGCAATATCCCCCATCAGATAATAGAAACCGTTGCCGGCTACATCCCGGGCAGCGTCCAAATCTATCCCCTCAAACTTGTCCATGATATCGGTATGATATGGAATCTCAAAATCAGGCACAACCGGCTCTCCAAACTTCTCAAGTTCCACATTCTCACTGTCGTCTTTACCTATGGGAACACTCGAATCAATAATATTTGGTATCACCAGCATGCGCTCATTCACTTTATCGGCAAGTTCTGACTCCAGCCTCTCCAAAGCAGCCAGTTCTTCCGCATTTTTTGCCACTTCTGCTTTCATCGCCTCTGCTTCTTCTTTTTTCCCCTGCCCCATAAGCGCGCCAATCATTTTTGAATTCTTCTTTCTCTGGGCACGAAGTTCATCTGCCTTTTGCTGCGTCTCGCGCCTCTCTTTATCAAATTGAATCACTTCATCCACCAGCGGCAGTTTCTTATCCTGAAATTTATTTTTTATATTCTGCTTTACTATCTCCGGATTTTCCCGCAAAAACTTAATATCTAACATGTAACTCCTCCATTTCCATACTCATTCACAAAACACGGGGCTATAGCGATTATACAACAAATCATTATGGCATGCAAGTAATTTGACTTTTCCATTATTGTCTGATAGACTTTTTCTGGTATTCATATTTTGATTTTATATCTTAATCGAAAGGAGTTCTTACATAATGAAAACCATTTCGCAGATTTTATCTTCTATTGACGATTTCGTGTGGGGGCCGGTAATGCTCATTCTTCTCGTGGGCACAGGCATATTTTTGACGATACGCACCCGTTTTTTAGGATGGCGCAATCTCGGCTATGCACTCAAAAGCGGGCTCGGAAAAGAGGCTCGGAAAACAACGCGGGGCAGCGGTGATATTTCACCATTTTCTGCGCTGACAACGGCATTAGCAGCTACGATTGGCACCGGAAACATTGTCGGTGTTGCTACTGCCATGGTATCTGGCGGCCCCGGCGCCCTTGTATGGATGTGGCTCTCTGCATTTTTCGGATTGACTTCCAAATTCAGCGAGTGTATGCTGGCTATCAAATATCGGGAAGTAAATAAAGCCGGTGAGATGTCCGGCGGGCCGATGTACACGATGAAAAAGGCTTTCAAAAATAAAAAAGCCGGCTCCATTCTCGGATGGCTCTTTGCACTGTTTGCCGTGTTGGCGTCCTTTGGTATCGGAAATCTGACGCAGGCAAATTCCATTTCTGACGCACTGCACTCTTCTTTTGGCATTCCTATATGGATTTCCGGCATTGCCATTACTGGATTAGCGCTGATTATTATTGTCGGCGGGATTAAATCCATCTCTAAGGTTTCACAGGTTGTTGTTCCGTTAATGGCTGTGTTTTATATTATTGCCGGCATCATTGTGATTATCCTGAATTTCGAAAATGTACCTGCCGGTCTGGCAATGATTTTTAAAATGGCTTTCAGTCCTCAGGCAGTGGGCGGCGGTCTCTGCGGAAGTATCACCGCTGCCATGATGAATGCGATGCGCTTCGGAGTTGCCCGCGGTGTTTTCTCCAACGAGGCGGGCATGGGCTCTGCCGCTATTACTGCTGCCGCGGCAACAACCGATAATGCCGTTCGACAGGGTTACATAAATATGACAGGAACTTTTTGGGATACCATCGTCGTCTGCAGCATAACAGGTCTCTGTATCGCCAGTTCGGGAATACTTGGTACTACAGAAGTAGAGCCAAGTATTTCCGGCGCATATGAGTGTAACATTAACGTTGAGGATGATAGCCCCGTTTCGAGTTGTACACTGCCGGATAAAGATGGAAACAAGATTACTTATCAGTTGAAAACAGAAAACAAAGATGGCCAGAGTACATTTGTTCTCACACCTTCCGGCTCGGAAGATGAAGCAAAAACACTTACCCTGACACCAAAAGATAATTCCTCAACGACAGCCTTAAATGGCACTTATACCGATGAGGAACTGAATCAATATATTTTCCACGAAAATGGTTCTTATGAATATCACGGCCTGCTAATCGGCGCTCCGCTTACCATCGCCGCTTTCCAGAGCGCACTCGGCAGGACAGGCGGCTGGCTGGTATGCATCGGAATTGCTCTGTTTGCCTTTTCTACCATTCTCGGTTGGGAATATCATGGTGAAAAGGCATTGGAGTATCTGCTGAAAACACACAAATACAATATGATTTACCGTATTTTCTTTTCTCTGATTGCTTATATCGGTGCAACTACAACGCTGGAAATCGTATGGAATTTTTCCGATATTGCAAATGCACTGATGGCGATTCCGAATCTAATCTGCCTGCTTGCACTCAGCGGTGTCATTGCCAAGGAAATGAAAGACTTTCAACAGGTAATCAAAAAAGAAAAGTAGTCGTTTCTGCTCAGTTCCCTTTCATTATCTGACTGCGTTCCCGCTCCAATTCACGCAGCAACTGCGGAATTGTCCACTGGCGGTTAGAGGGGGTCAGAACCGCTTTGTAATCAACGGAAACATTTTTCATTCTCATCTCAAACAGAAGTTTGTCAAAATGCTTTTCCGTCACATCACAAAACAGCATCAGACTGCTATCCGGGATTTTTTCCAGCGCCGGCAAGGGACCGTTATCTTTGCCGGCGCATAATTCAGCCAGCGTCCCCGCCGCATGGCTGCTGTCCCGATTGGTAACTGAAATTTTCTTGACAGAGGCAAGACGCCGTATCTGCTCTTCCTCTCTTTGCGCTACCTGAAATAGTATAATCTGCTCCATTTCTTTTATTCCTTTACCAATTCTTTCATTTCCAGAGCGATATTATTAATCTCGTTTCCGGTCTTCTCGCCGGCCTCGCGATTGACTACGCTCAATTCCTCAATGTTCTTCGTACTTGCCGCCATTTCCTGGGATACGGCAGACATTTCGGATATCGCATCGACGATAGTTTGATTTGCATGTTTCAACTGCTGAATCTCATCGCGGATACCGATGGCCTGCCCGTCCAGTTCTCCTAAGGAAACCTGCATAACGTCAAACTGGTTATAAGCCTCCTCGATATAGTTTGTCTGCTTCTGAATCTCTTCCAGAATACCGCCGATACTCGTGCCGACATCATCCGAAATATTCTGAAAATGCGCCAGTAAATCCGTGATTTCTACTGCGGAATTTTGTGTATCCTCTGCCAGCGTGCGGATTTCATCCGCTACGACGGCAAAACCGCGTCCTGCCTCACCGGCACGGGCCGCCTCAATCGAGGCATTGAGCGACAGAAGATTGGTATTTTCCGTGATTGACTGAATCACCCGTACAATTTCCTGCATATCTTCTGCTTCCTTTTTTAACTGCGTCAGTTTATCCTCAATCTGCTTCGACGTACTCTGCATTACTTCCGCTCCCTTTTTAGAAGCCGAGATTTTCTCACTGCTCTCACTCATTAATGTGCGGGTCTGCATGGACTTCTCTACCATCTCGTCGGCCGCTCCGGCAATATTACTTACTCTCTCCTGAATCCCTTTTGTGACGTCGCTCTGATTATTCAGTTTATCTGAAACCTGACTGACCGCCGTCGCCATCTCCGTCATGGAATCGGTCATCTCGCTGGCATATTGAAGCTGTTCTGCCATATGGCCGTTAATTTTATCAATTCGTCCCGCCACTTTTTCACTTGCCGTCACAATGCCCTCTGTCACATCCTGCGATTGCTTCATGCTCTCTTCCAAAAGTTTCTGACGAGCTTCTCCGGCAAACTGAATTTGACGAATAGCCAATGTAAAAAAGATACCGGTGAGAAGTACGCCAAAGAATTGGATTTCATATTCCGTAATCGCCGCAGCTTCTTTCTTTCCCTGTAAAAGACATGTTCCGATACGGATTAATACGGCGACTACCGCCACCCCGCACATAGAGGCAATCAGACGGTAGCTTCCATATACGGCTGCCGCCCCCAGAATCGGCATTATGTAAACTACGGTCATCGCATAAGGACTCGTGAGCAGATTAATAAGATAAAAAATCAGATAGGAGACCGCCATAATATAGCGGATAGCCGGATGTTCTTTCTTTTTTCCATACAGTACAAGCGCTACTATCAACGGAATATCTCCTATGGACAACACGCTGATAACATACGGAATTCCCCGCAATCCCTTGACAATTTCCAACACATAGGCTAACGATAATACAATCATCGTAATTCCCCATGCCTGTAATACCACTAAATTTTGTTTCTCCTTTACTTGTGTTTCCATATTCTCCTCCATTCCATTTGTTTCAATCCGGCTCCTTCGGGAGACCGCAGTATATTTTCTGTTACCATTTTACAAAATTATTGTTTATTTATCAATAACTTTTCACCAAAAACAGAACCCCCTTTTATAATACTCAAAAAAATCCACTATCCGGCAAAAATGTCTTATCCCTGCCAAGACTTTTGCCCTGTTTTCTATAGTGGATTTTCCTGACTATCAGAAACTGTCCAAATCGGTAGTTCCTTATATTGATTGTTTTCGATTAGCGGCTTTCCGTGGCATCATCCACAGCATCGTCCACGCCGTCAACAGCATCCTTTACTCCGTCTGCCGCATCGTCAACACCATCTTTTACGTCTTCCGATAAATCATTGTCGTCTTTGTTATCATCATTTCCGGCGTTATCCGTTGCCTCCGGAGTGTCTGTTGCATTCGGGGTATCAGTAGCGTCGGTAGTCGTATCCGGTGAATTGGATGGGTCGGTAGCGCTGTTGTTTTTGTCTCCACAACCTACCATCATGGCTGAAAGACAAATCGTCAGCAAACCAATTGCAATAAGTTTTTTCATCTTTGTCCTCACTTTCTTCAGGTCTTTAAAGAGCCCTGATGCATTCGTTTTTGTACAATGCTAGTGTGACCCAATTTGCAATTAATATACAAATTTGTAAAGTTCTTTTGGCTCGTCTGCAATTTTTTCCAAACCGTATTTTTCTAAAAACGCACGTCCTTTAAATCCCCAGCTGACGCCAACGAAAGAGAGTCCGGCATTGCCTGCCGTCATCAAATCAACTTCTGAATCTCCTACATATACCGCTTCTTCTTGGGAACATCCCAGCTCTTCCAACACTGACTGCACCATATCCGGCGCCGGTTTTTTGCGGATTCCCGCCGCCTCGTCTTCTCCCTTTGCAATAGCAATCAAATCCCCAAAATAAAAGGGAATCAGTTTCTTAACGGCAAAATCCGCCTTATTGGAAACAACTGCTATTTTTATTTTATTTTGTTTTAAATCGCGCAACACCTCTTTGATTCCCTCATAGGGCGCCGTCTTATCCTGACAATGCTGTCCGTAGTATTCCCGAAATGTCTGTAAAATTTCCTCCTGCTGCGGCTTGTCCGTTCCGTCGGGAACGGCACGCTCAATCAGTTTGGCAATTCCATTGCCTACGAACCCGCGCACTTCCTCTACGGTGCGCAGCGGTTTATGAAATTTTTGCAGGGCATAGTTCACCGAAGCCGCTAAATCGTCCAATGTATTTAATAATGTTCCGTCCAAATCGAAAATAACTGCCTGAAATGCCATTTTGTCTGCCTCCCTTTTTATTGACAATCGTTTCCTAAAATGCTAACATAAAACCGTTACCCTATGCAAGTAAAGATACATAGGTTTCAGCAAAAATTACAAATTTATGCCGGTGCGGCACCCACAAATACAAAATGGGCCGCACAGAAATGGAGAGAACAATGAAACTGGACAAGCTAGTTGGCGAACGCTTCAAAGAAAAACCAAGCGATTGTGTCATCGAGAGCCACGCACTGATGATGCGGGGCGGCTATATGAAAGACGTAGCCAAGGGAATTTATTCCCAGTATATGCCTTTGAAACGCATTTGCCGGAAAATCGAAAATATTATTCGCGAGGAGATGGATGCCATTGACGGGCAGGAAGTATTATTTCCGGTCGCTCTCCCCGCTTCTCTTTGGGATGAATCCGGCCGCTATGAAAGTGTTGGCAGCGAGCTCTTGCGTTTTAGCGACCGCAACAGGACAAAAATGGTTCTTGGTATGACTCACGAAGAAGCTGCCGTACAGTTAGTACGCGATTATGCCAAAAGTTATAACAACTATCCTTTTATGATATATCAAATCCAGACAAAATTCCGCGACGAGGCCAGACCCCGTGCCGGACTTATCCGCGTACGCGAATTTACAATGAAAGACGCCTACTCTTTCCATACTTCCCAAGAAGATTTGGAAGCATACTATCAGGTTTGTTACGACGCCTACAACCGCATTTTTGCCCGCGCCGGACTTCCTGACGTCGTTACCGTCGCCTCGGATTCAGGCATGATGGGAGGCAGCCTCTCTCACGAATATATGCTGCTCACTCCTATCGGTGAGGATACGATTGCCACCTGTCAGCAGTGTGATTACCGGGCCAACATGGAAGCAGCAGAAAGTATTATCGAAAATGAAAAAGACACGGAAAATAAGGCTCTGACAAAGACATTTACGCCGGATATCCATACGATTGAGGAAATTTGTGATTTTCTTCACTCTCCTCTTGAAAAATCATGCAAGGCCGTTGTCTATCAGAAAAATGCAACCGACGATTACGTCGTTGTCTTTATCCGCGGCGATTTAGATGTAAACGAAACGAAATTAACTAACTTCCTCGGAGAAGAGATACACCCTGCCGTTATTACGGACGACTGCGGCCTCAATGCCGGATATATCGGGCCGGTCAATCTCACGGTAACCGGCGATTACACGGTAGTTTATGATAAATCGTTACAGGATACGAATAATCTCTCCTGCGGTGCCAATGAAGAGGAATACCACTATACGAATCTCTGCATGGAGCGGGATGTGCCGGACGCAGTATACACCGACGTAGCTAAGATTATCGAAAACGGTATTTGTCCGGTATGCGGCAAAAAAGCCATCCGTCTCTCGCGCGGTATTGAAATCGGCAATATTTTTCAATTGGGAACAAAATATACGAAATCAATGAATATGCAATATCTCGACGCAGAGGGCAAATCCCACTATCCGATTATGGGTTGTTACGGGATTGGCGTCGGCCGTCTGGCCGCTTCCGTCTGCGAGCTGCACCATGATGACTACGGCCCTGTCTGGCCGATGTCTATCGCCCCGTGGCAGGTGCACCTGTGCTGTCTGCGCGCCGACGATACGGAAGCAAAAACATACGCCGATAATCTCTATGACGAATTGCAAAAAGAGCATATTGAGGTAATTTACGACGACCGCAACGTTCGTCCGGGCGTTATGTTTTCGGATGCAGATTTGCTCGGCGTTCCGATTCGCCTCGTCGTCAGCCCGCGCAATATGAAAGAATCCGTTGTCGAATTATCTACCCGCGATAAATCAATACAGGATAAAATTGCCCTCGATGAAACCGTGCAAAAGGTGAAAGAATTGATAGCGGAAATGATGAAAAATTTAGAGGCATAGGAGGGTAATCTTATGGTAAAACATATTATTTTATGGACGTTAAAAGATATGCCGGACGAGGAAAAAGAAGCGGTAAAACAGGGGATAAAAAGAGAACTGGAGGGCCTTCAGGGGAAGATTGCCGGTCTGCTGGAAATCCATGTACAGATTGATGGTCTGGCAAGCTCCAATGCCGACGTCATGCTTGACTCTGCGTTTGCAGACGAAGAAGCTCTGAAAAATTATGCCGTTCATCCGCAGCACGTTGCCGTCGCTGACGGATTTGTGCGGCCGTATACGGAAACAAGAAGTTGTATTGATTTTCCATGCTAAACAAAAAAAGAATTTTTTCCTATAAATTTCTTCTAACATAAAAAGAAATCATAAATTATCAAAAAATAAACACCAGATAAATTTATGATTTCTTTTTTCATTTCTCATTTTTACGCTTTCAAAAAATAACGTTATTCCTTGCGTATCTGGGTGACAAAATAATCTTCTGCCTCTCCTTTTGTCATCTTAAACGGAATTGCCAGTTCCCCAAAAAGGTTATCCTCCGCCATATGAAGATAACGCTCATCACTTGTTGTTGCCTTTTTTCCAATCTTCAAACGGTCCTGATTTCTTTGATATGACGTCTTGATGAGACGAACCCACTGGCGGCTGTCACAAGAACGAAGCGCCTCCTTATAAACTTCTTCCCGCTTTTTATCGTTTTCAACCCAAAGAGTCTCTATCTCATCCCATTCATTCAGAAGTTTCTCTGCCTCTTTTTTTGTCATGACAGAGCGAGTCACTACTTTTTTGCTATCGGTCGGCACAAATAATCTGCTTCCTGAAGTATAAATCGGAACAAGCGTATAATAGGTACGCTTCTTATCCCCCATACCGTCCATTGTCTGAACTGCTTCTACTTTACAGACCCCGCTATTACCGTGTACCACATAGTCTCCTATCTCAAACAAGCTTATCCATCCTTTCTGTCTAATTGCGCTACGACTCTTAAATAGCGCCGCTAATTGCTGCCTGTTATTAGTATACCACTTTTTTTCCAATTTCGTAAAGATTTTTTCTTCCGCTGTAGAATCTTTGTTGAAAAATAGTAAAAACAGTGGATTGCTATTGTGCATTCTGCCAATAGTAAGTAAAATAAGAGCTTCTTTACTTCCGTATTTTTATTCGCTTATTTGCCAATCATAAATGAAATCTCTGCTTCCGCAGCCATTTTTCCGTCTACCGTCGCTATCGCCTTGCCGACCCCCATCGGGCCCTTGCACTTAATAATCTCCGTCTCCAGACGAACAACATCCCCCGGCACTACCTGTTTGCGGAACTTTGCATTTTTAATGCCTCCAAAGAAAGCAAGCTTTCCTTTGTTTTCTTCGAGCGACAAAATTGCTACCGCTCCGACCTGCGCCAGCGCTTCGATTAAAAGCACCCCCGGCATTACCGGATATTCCGGAAAATGTCCCTGAAAAAAAGGTTCGTTGACGGTTACGTTTTTGTAGCCAATTGCTTTTACGCCCGCCTCCATTTCCTCAATATAATCAACAAGCAAAAAAGGATAGCGGTGCGGCAATATTTTCTTGATTTCGTTTATATCCAACATCGTCTCCGGCCTCCTTAATTTTCAAAACGCTTAAATATGAGCACTGCATTATGGCCGCCAAAACCGAGAGAGTTGCTAAGCGCCACGTTTACTTCTGTCTCGATTCCCTCTTTCGGGCAGTCTAAATCGCATTCAGGGTCTTGATTCACCAGTCCAACATTGGCGTGAACATAGTTTTCGTTAATGGATTTTACGCAGGTGATAGCTTCTACACCGCCGGCCGCGCCGAGCAGATGTCCTACCATTGATTTCGTGGAATTGACTTTACACTTGTATGCGGCGTCTCCCATTGCCAATTTGATTGCTTTCGTCTCAAAAGCGTCGTTCATATGTGTGCTTGTCCCATGTGCGTTAATGTAATCAATATCTTCCGGCTTAATTCCTGCGTCTCTGATGGCAAATTCTATCGCTTTGGCATCGCCGCTGCCGTCTTCGATAGGCGCAGTTACATGATGCGCGTCCGCACTGGCTCCATATCCGATGATTTCAGCGTAAATCTCTGCACCTCTCGCTTTTGCGTGCTCTAATTCTTCTAAAATAAGAATGCCTGCGCCCTCGCCCATAACAAAGCCGCCGCGCTCCACATCAAACGGAATGGAAGCTCTCTTTACATCTTCGGTTGTATTTAACGCATTCAATCCCGTAAATCCAGCTACGCCAATCTCGGTAATCGCACTTTCAGCACCGCCGGCAACCATAACGTCCGCTTCGCCATACTGGACGGAGCGGTAAGCTTCCCCAATACAGTGCGTACCCGTAGCACAAGCCGTTACTACGTTGATATTTTTACCTTTGAGCCCGAACTGAATGGAAATATTTCCTGCCGCCATATTTGATATCAACATTGGTATCATCAGAGGCGCCACGCGGTTCGGCCCCTTTTCAAGCAATTTTGTGTAATTCGTCTGTACACACTGAAGGCTTCCGATTCCACAGCCGACGCAACAACCTACCATATACGGGTCTTCTTTCTCCATATCCAGACCACTCTGGCCGAGCGCCTCTTTAGCCGCCACGACAGCGTATTTCGAAAAATCTTCCATCCGGCGCGCCGCTTTTTTGTCAATGCCATATTCGGTAACGTCAAAATCTTTTAATTCCGCTGCCAAATGAGCCTTATAAGCCGTTGAATCAAATTTCGTGATTGGTCCAATCCCAACCGTACCTTTTTTTACATTCGCCCAAAAGTCTTCCACATTGTTTCCGATTGGTGTGACTGCACCCATACCGGTTATGACTACTCTTCTACTCATGATAATCCTCCACATCTTTATTCTGACACCGTCTCGTACCGGCGCAAGTTACATCGCAATTCCTCCATCCACACAAAGAACCTGTCCGGTAATATACTTTGCCTTATCGGATGCCAAGAAAACAACGGCCTCCGCTACGTCCTCTACGGTTCCAAAGGCGCCGAGTGGAATGGTTTTGCAGGCTTCTTCCTTGACCGTTTCCGATAATTTATCCGTCATATCCGTAGCAATAAATCCCGGTGCGACTGCGTTTACCGTAATGCTGCGGGAAGATAATTCCTTTGCCGCCGCCTTTGTCAAGCCAATGACGCCCGCCTTGGAAGCAGAATAATTTGCCTGTCCCATATTTCCCATGATTCCGGATACCGACGCCATATTAATGATACGCCCCTGCCGCTGTTTCATCATCGGACGGGTGACAAATTTCACACCATGGAACACCCCTGCCAGATTTGTCTGTATCACATCTTGAAATTCTTCCTCTGACATCTTCATCAGCAGATTATCTCTGGTGATACCGGCATTGTTTACAAGCACGTCGATACGTCCATATTCTTTCACGACTCCGGTAAAGAACTCTTTCGCCTGTTCGAAATCGCTGACATTACAGCGGATAGCAACCGCCTTTCCCCCATTTTTCTCAATTTCGGCAACTACTTCGTCCGCACGCTCTTTCGAGCCGTTGTAATTTACTACTACCATGGCGCCCTCGCGCGCCAACGCTAACGCCACACCGCGGCCGATACCGCGGCCGGCTCCTGTCACTACTGCAATCTTATCTTCTAATAACATCTAATCCTCCATTTTCTATGCCTGTAATGCTTCCACTACCTTGTCGATATCTTCCATCGTCGCCACGTTATATGTAAGCAGCTCCCTGCCAATTGCCTTGCCGATTTTTTTATTGAAGCCGGCCAGTGTTTTCCCCGGCCCGATTTCGATAAACACTTCGACGCCGTCTTCTACCATCGCCTCTACCGACTGCTGCCAGCGAACCGAATTACTCACCTGACGCACAAGCAGCGGCTCAATCTCCTCCTGCTCTGTCACATAAGAGGCATTGACATTGGCAACATACGGTATCTGCGGTTTGCCAATCGTCAATTCGTCCAGTACTTTTTGCAGCTTCTCTCCTGCTCCGGTAAGAAGGGAGGAATGAAACGGCCCGCTTACATTGAGCATTACCGCCCGTCTGGCGCCGGCTTCTTTTAATTTATCCGCCGCCTGTTTTACCTGCTCTGTCTCGCCGGAAATGACAATCTGCCCCGGACAGTTATAATTCGCCACCTGTACTTTATCAAATTCTGCTATCGCTTTGTCGATATCCGCCGCGTCCATACCGAGAATGGCAGCCATGCCGCCCTCGCCGGCCGGTACTTCTTCCTGCATGAAAATGCCGCGCTTGCGCACAGCCTTTGCTGCGTCTATGTAATTCATGGAACCCGCCGCCACCAGCGCACAGTACTCACCAAGACTGAGCCCTGCGGCAACATCCGCTTTAATTCCTCTGGTCTTCAACTCTTCCATAATGGCCACGCTTGTTGTCAGAAGACATACCTGTGTAAATTCCGTAATATCAATGTCGGTATTCTCTTCGAAACACAATGCCTTTAAGTCTAACTCCACAGCTTCGCTGGCTCTGTCAAAAACTTCTTTCGCCACGGCGGAATTATCGTATACATCTTTTCCCATCCCAACAATCTGGGCTCCCTGCCCCGGAAATATAAATGCTGTTTTTTTCATGTTTTCCTCATTTCTGCGCACATACTGTTCTGCGCCTGACTATCAAAAACTTAATTTGCGTTGTACTAGCAGAAACACCAAGTAAGGTAAAATACCTTCTTGGTGTCTACGCTATCCTATTTTCAGGATTATGTGCAATTTGTCTTTACTCTACACCTTTACTCTTCAGGAAATTAATTACGTCTCCTACGGTATTAATACTTTCAAGGTCATCAGTAGGAATTTCAACATCATACTCCTCTTCCAGAGCCATAATCAGTTCATAGAGGTCAAGAGAATCTGCTCCCAAATCATCTTTGAAAGAAGAAGCTTCCGTGATGCTGTCGGCATCTACGCTTAACTGGTCAGCAATTAGTTCCTGCATTTTTTTTAACATAGACTCGTTCTCCTTTTTAAAATATAATATTTTTCATATTTTTAAAAAACTTTGAAACAAAAATATTTTATCCTAAAAAATGCCATTTGTCAATCTCTTTTCGGTTTGGCAGCAGAACTCGTTTATTTGTAAAAATCCGCCACTAAACCGCAAAACTCCCTCATATCGCTTTCCCTTAAAATCGTTGGCGCCACATTAGGATTCGAACGGTTCGCCCGCAGCCATTCGGATACGATTGACCTCTCGTCCGCAAACAGACCCGTCTCTTTGAAACGCCTGTAATAAGGGTCGTTTTGTAAACTCTCCAACATATTCAAAGCTTTCCATAACGCTTTGTTGACATCTTCCAAATCTCTTGCAAATTCAATAATTGCACTTAATTCTTTTCCGTCCACTTTCATCCGCCACCTTTCTTCATTTCCTATCTTATCTTTTCATGTAAATTACCCATACGCTCGTGACAACATATGGAAAAACTGCCCAAACCCACGAAAAATCGTAAATCTAGGCAGTTTATCGGATGAGCTTCGAAAGGGACTTGAACCCTCGACCCCTTCATTACGAGTGAAGTGCTCTACCGACTGAGCTATCGAAGCATTTGCTAAACGCAAAACCTAGTATAACTCATATGGCACAAATTTGCAAGATATTTTTTTACTATCCGTCTTCTATTTTGCAAGCAGCATCATAATTTCATTACTTCTCTCGATAAATTCACTCATTTTATCCGCCTGTAACGGCTCATGGCTAATCAACGCCAAATCATACAACTGTTTACAGAAAAGTTCGCTCTTGTCCCCCTCGGCATTGGCAAGTAAATATTTCACCAGTTCATTGTTTGCATTGAGAACAAGCGTCTGGCCCATTTCCGGCATACCCATGCCGCCCATACCGTTTGCTGCGTACATTTTCATCATGTCCTGCATGCGGCGGGCTTCCTCGGACAGCGTAATCATCGAGGAAACTTTCTCGTTTTTGAGCATTTCTACCTTGACGGTAAGCTGCTCTTTACCCGTCGCCTTGCGGAACAGTTTCTCCAAAGTCTCCGTATCCGCCTTTAACTGCTCCTTATCTCCCTCTTCCGTAAAGGCGTCTGTCAAATCCGCATCAATGCGCTGGAACTTCACAGGCTCCTCTCCTGCTTCCAACGCCGATACAAACGGCTGGTCGATATTGTGCAAGAGAACAACCGCATTCATCTCCTGCTCACGGAACATTTTAATATATTGGCTCTGCTGCTGTAAATCCGTAACATAATAGACAGTCTTTTTCGGCGTCTCTTCCGGCTGCGGATTCTCTTCTTCTCCCTCTTCTACAACCTCCGCCTCTACTTCCGGTTCCGGCAGCGTTTCCAAATACTCTTTAAGGGTACTGTATTTATCATCTAAATCTTTAAACAGCACATAATCTTTTATCTTTTCTTTGAACTTCTCGTCTTTCAGGCAGCCAAACTTGATAAACGGACTGATATCATCCCAGTACTTTTCGTAATTCTCGCGGTCTACCTTACACATACCGGAAAGCTTGTCCGCTACTTTTTTTGTAATATAATCAGAAATCTTCTTTACAAAGCCATCGTTCTGCAGAGCGCTTCTGCTTACATTCAGCGGCAAATCTGGACAGTCGATAACACCTTTCAGGAGAAGCAGAAATTCAGGAATTACTTCTTTTATATTGTCGGCAATAAACACCTGATTGTTGTACAACTTTATCATTCCCTCGATATTCTCATATTCCAGATTCACTTTAGGGAAATACAAAATTCCTTTCAGATTAAACGGATAATCCATATTCAGATGTATCCAGAACAACGGTTCGCGGTAATCGTTAAATACTTTACGGTAGAAAGCCTTGTACTCTTCTTCCGTACAATCATTTGGATGTTTAGCCCACAGCGGGTGGATATCGCTAATAGAAACCGGACGTTTGAGAATTTTTGTTTTCTTTACCGGTTCCTCCTGCTCTTCTCCCTCTTTTGCCTCTTTCGGCTCTTCCGTAATCTCTTCGATAACCGTGTCTTCTTCCGTCACCTCTTCGCTCGGTATCGTCTCATACTCCGGCTCTGCGTTTGCCTTCTTCAGATAAATCTCGATTGGCATGAAAGAACAATATTTCTCCAATACTTCACGCACACGGTATTCGTTGGCAAATTCGTAGCTGTCCTCGTTCAGGTGCAGGATAATCTGCGTGCCCACCGTATCTCTGTCACTCGGTCCCATCTCAAATGTCAGGCCGCCGTCGGATTCCCAGTGAACAGCTTCCGCCCCCTCTTTATAAGACAGCGTGTGAATTTCCGCAGAATCGGCAACCATGAAGACAGAATAAAATCCCAGACCAAAATGTCCGATAATCTGCTCATCATTTGCCTTGTCCTTATATTTTTCCAGAAAATCTGCCGCTCCGGAAAAGGCAATCTGATTGATATACTCTTTCACTTCTTCTGCCGTCATTCCCAGACCATTATCGGTAAAGGTAATCGTCTTTTCCTCCGGATTGACTTCCACATCGATTCTTGCCTTGTAGTCGTCCGCAAGCGTGGTTTCACTCATAAGTTCCAGTTTCTTCAATTTGGTAATGGCATCGCACCCATTACTCACTATCTCGCGAATAAAAATATCATGGTCGGAATACAGCCATTTTTTAATAATGGGAAATATATTTTCCGAATTAATCGCCAAATTTCCTTGCTCATTTGTCATATCAATCAACCTCCAATTGCTAACTTTATTTCTTCTATCAGATACTATAACGCTACGAAAAGACATTGTCAAGAAAAATTTAGCACTCAACTAATTTGAGTGCTAACAATTTTGTTCTTTCTTATAAAATTCCGGCAATTCTCATCCCATTGCTGCTGTTTTTCCTTATCCGGCAAAAATTCTTTCTGCATATATCCGGTATATAAATGCAACTGCTCTTTTTCGTAATGCACGCGCAAAAACCCCACGTCGCCGTCTTTCATGTAATGGCAGAAATTCATTTCCATTTTCCGCGGCTTCTTCTTTCCCTTTATCCATTCCGCAACATAAGGTTTGAGCTGGTTCCATGTAACAAAACCGGTTCCGTCTCCCTCTCTCTCGTCCGTATCATACCATTCGTCCTGCCGGCGTCCGTCGATTCGGAATACCGTAAACGTTGCGACTTCACAATCCTTTACATGAAACCGGTCGAACATATCTCCATAAAACAACTGCTCCATAAATTCTTTAACACCTTCAATGTGAAGCACAATCATATCCGTATATTATCCTTTCTGCCTGCTCATACTACTATCGTTACTAATAAAAATTCTAACACCGTCCCGACGGTAGAACGGAGGTTATCTCATGCGTGCGGATGAACAAACGTATTCTAATGTTGCAAAAAATTGCAGCGCATATGCGGTGAAAGACTGTTGCTCATGCTCTAACAAATCCGGCGATACAAAAGTATCATGTACAACATGCAGACATTTTGCGTCAAACAAACATTGTATGCTGGACCTTTTTGACCCAATCGTTGAAAACCACAATTTCTAAGCGGTTTTGGCGATATGATGTCAATCGTTGACGGGATGCTGTTTTCCGGCATCCCTTTTTCTTTTCCGCGGCTTTCTCACACTCTCAAAAATGGTAATGGAGCGCGGCTGCATTTCATATTTTTTCTGTATTTCCAAGCCCTCCGGCTGACCCGCCGTGTCGATTAATACTTTCCATGTCTCGCCCATTTCCACGTTTGGCAGAAAAAATTCATGCGCATCCCAGTGAAAATTAAAGGCAAAATACAGACTTCTCCCATTATAGTACCCCCCGTAATACAAAATACCAACCTCTCTGCTATAATAAGAGAAACGGGCGTGCCACGGCTCCTGACCGTGGCACGATACATCCGGCGCCCCCAATCCTTTTCCATCCAGACCCGTCAGACTTTGATTTCTGTGGTAGAGCTTATGCTCTCTGCGAAAGGCTAACATCCGCCGCACAAATTGAAATGTCTCTTCGTTTTTTTCAAGCAGACGCCAGTCGAGCCATGTCGTAATATTGTCCTGACAATAGGCATTATTATTTCCCTTTTGGGAATTGCCAAACTCATCTCCGGCAAGAAGCATCGGAGTCGCCATCCCTAACAACAGCATCACAAATGCGTTTTTCTCCTGCCGGCTCCTCCTGCGGAGTACTTCCTTTCTGCGTGAGGGGCCCTCAACCCCGCAGTTCCAACTATAATTGTATTCCGTTCCGTCCAGATTCTTCTCTCCGTTCGCCTCGTTATGTTTTACATCATAAGAAATCAAATCCCGCAGCGTAAAGCCATTATGCTGCGTAATATAATGAACCATTGCCACTCCATTAAGCTGTTCCCGAAAACGGTAATAAAAATTTTCTGCCTGACCCTCATCACTTTTTAAAAACCGCCTTGCATCCACTAAAAAGCGGTCGTTCATTTCCATCAGGCGCTCCTCTCCCCTGACAGTCTCCTGCTCTTTCCATTCGTGTCCCAGCAGCCTCACATGCGACAGCACAGGATCTTCCAAAAGAATGGACATATCCATACAGTCCTGATTAATCTGAAAGCCGTCAATATGAAAGCGGAGCGCATAATACCGCAGGCACTGTAAAATAAATATCGGTGACTTGCCTGAAAAATGCATATCTAAATAAATGTTCATCCCCTGTTGATGAAGCGCCTTTACCATTTGCTGAAATTCTTCTGTCACTCCCTGTTTCCCAGAGGTATACCCCTGTTTGGGTGCAAAATAATAAGCGTCCTTACTGTATCCCCAATAATTAATCCGCTCCTGTCTGACACCATTCTCATCCCTCATCTGCTCGTCAAAATCATATACAGGGAGACATAACAAAGTATTGACGCCAAGCTCTTTTAAATAGGGAATTTTTTCTACCAATCCCGCAAATGTCCCCGCGTACTGCACGCCGGAACTGCTATGCTTTGTAAATCCACGAACATGGCACTGGTACAGTACAATCTCATCCGTCGGAAGTTTTCTCCAGTTCTCCCCCTGCCAGTCAAATTCGGCAAAATCGAATACAGCCCGTATTTTCCCCTGTTTCTTTCCAAAACGGCTGCGCCCCGTAATTTGTCTGGCATAAGAATCCGTCATAACCCTGCCGTCCACAATAAACTCGTATTCCACGCCCTGCAGCAAAGAGGAAATGCCGTTTGCGTGCATACGCAAAGAGAAAACATCCGGAATACCCTCTCTGTACGCAGCGTACATGGGAATTCGTTTCTTTTTTCCGCTCTCATAAAGACACAGCTCGCACGAAACTGCTTTCGGACACCAGTAATTAATCTGAACTTCATTTTCACTTATCTTTTTTGCTCCCGGCTCGGATACATGTTCTATTTTCCCGCTACCTGTCTTAATGTCATTCCAATTTATCATGAATACAAGCTCCTTTCGCAAATAGTGAACAGTTATCATTTATTATAACGAAAAATAGTGGAACTAACAAGAAAAATATGCTAAAATACATATATTAGAAGATGATAACATACAAAAAGGAAAGGAGATTCGCATGTTATTAGACAGAGAATATAAAATCAAATCCAACGTAAACAGCAAAATCAACCTGCATGTGGCGTCCGGACACTTCGCAACTACCCACTCACACATTAACTTATATCTGGATATGACTACTTTAAAAGTACGCCATTCCGAAGCCGTTGAGGTGGCTAAAGAAATGGCCCGCCAGTACCAGTACAGCAAACCGATTGATACGATTATCTGCATGGACGGCTGCGAGATGATTGGCTCCTGTCTGGCGGAAGAACTGACGAAAAACGGTATTATGTCATTGAACACACATAAAAGTATGTATGTCATTGCTCCGGAGTTTGACAGCAACGGCCAGATGATTTTCCGTGATAATTTACAACCGATGGTGCGGGGCAAAAACATCTTACTCCTGCTGGCCTCTGCCACTACCGGACGCACTATCGCCAAAAGCGTAGACTGTATCCGCTATTATGGAGGAATTATTCAGGGAATATCCGCTATATTCAGCGCCGCCACAGAAATTTACGGCGAACCAATCCACTGTATCTTCCATGCGGAAGACCTCCCGGGATATCAGGCCTTTAACCCGACGGAATGCCCGCACTGCAAAAACAAAGAAAAAATCGACGCCATCGTCAACGGTTTCGGTTTTTCGGAATTATAACAATCATCCCATCACATCATGGAAAAAGTAATCAGAATCTGCGAAGCCAGCCGGCAGGGAACGATATTCCGCTCTCTGCTGCGGCTGTTTTTGCGGATTCTGTTTTTTACCGCAGACGTCTTAAAATCTCCAGCGTATACTCCCATGTTCTCTTTACGCTTTCCACATCCATGCGCTCTTTCGGCGTATGAATATCAAAAATATCCGGCCCGTAAGAGACACAGTCGAGCTCCGGCAGGCATCCGGCAAAGATACCGCACTCCACTCCGGCGTGCAGCGCCTGTATTACCGGTTCTTTTCCGTATTTCTCCCGATATATCTGTATCATCATTTCGCGCAAAGGCGAGTTCTGACGGTATTCCCACGCAGGATACTCTCCATGACTGTCCGCCTGTCCTCCCAATGCTTTCGTCAGACTCTCAATCCGCTCCACAATGGCAGTCTTTTCTGATTCTATGCTGCTGCGGACAGAAAAAGAAAATACGACCTCGTTCTCCCTTGTCTCCAATATACCGAGATTGAGCGACGTCTGTACAAGGTCAGGAATGGCAAAACTCATCTTCTGAATGCCCGCAGGATAATTTAGAAGCGCAACTAACACGTTGTCCGCCGTCTGTTCCGTCATCACCGGAAGCCTCTTTTCCTCCTCCTGCAGGGAAAGGGAAATCTGTACGCCGGCGTCCGTCAGCGCCAGCTCATTTTTTATGTCAGATAAAAGAGCCTCCGTCTCTTTCCGGCACGCTTGCCGCTGTTCGCCTCCTATGAGGACAACTGCCTGCGCTTCCCTCGGAATCGCATTGTCCTTGAGCCCCCCTGACAACGTCTTTATCCGTATACCGCATGTCTGCGTCAAACGATAGAGCACGCGCCCCAGAATCTGGCAGGCATTCCCCCGTCCCTTGTCAATCTCGACGCCGGAGTGGCCTCCCTGCAGTCCGTTCACGGTAATAAGCGCCTCATAGCCGTTTTCTTCCTCAAAGGCTATCGGGATTCTTGCTTTCGTCGTCACGCCTCCGGCGCAGCTCACAAGCAGATATCCCTCTTCTTCCGAATCTAAGTTTAACATCGCTCTCGCTTTCAAATCCGAACAATCGAGCGCTGCTGCCCCCAACATCCCGATTTCTTCGTCCACCGTAAAAACTACTTCCAGAGGCGGATGGGGAATATCGTCAGAATCTAAAATGGCGAGCGCAAAGGCAACCGCAATCCCGTCATCACCGCCAAGCGTAGTTCCTTTCGCTGAAATAAAGCCATCCTTATACTGTAACTGCACGCCATCGTTCGCAAAGTCAATCGTACATCCGCTTTCTTTTTCACACACCATATCGAGATGTCCCTGCCAGATGACGGGCGCTGATGTCTCGTATCCCTCTGTTCCCTCTTTCCATATAATCACATTGTTGCTCTCATCCTGACGGTAACGCAGTCCCCTCTCTTTGGCAAAGGACACGCAAAAATCACTGATTGCCTTTGTATTGCCCGAGCCGTGGGGAATGGCACATATTTTTTCAAAATAGGAAAACACGTTTTCCGGTTCTAATCCCTGTAAAACACTCATCATCAATCTACCCCTTTCTTCTATCAATAATAGCACATTTTTATTTCTTTTACTATAAAATTCATTTCCACTTTTTCTTATGTTAATCATTGTCTTTTACCGGTAACAATGATACACTGATGAAAAAGGAGGATTCACAATGAAGCATTTGCAATTGGGGTTTATAGGTTTCGGACTAATCGGGGGCTCCATCGCCCGCGTTTTGAAAAAGAAAAATAAAGATGTGACAATTACCGTTTACACGAGACGGGAAAATCCAGATTTGGCACAGGGAATGGCAGACGGTATCATTGACCGGCTCGTCTATGCCATCGACCAATCCTTTTCCTGCTGCGACGTCATTTTTTTATGCGCTCCCGTCTTGAAAAACATCGACTTTCTGCCGCTGTTAAAGCCCCTCATCAAACCGGATTGTATCATTACCGATGTTGGTAGCGTGAAAAACAATATATGCTGTGAGGCAAGGCGCCTCGGTCTGGCAAAGCAGTTCATCGGCGGGCACCCTATGGCCGGTTCTGAAAAAACCGGTTTTGCCAACGCTACCGATACGCTGCTGGAAAATGCTTATTATCTCCTCACCCCGATGGCAGAAAACCGCGCGGAAGACATCGCTTTAATGAAAGAGCTCGTTTCCCATACTGATGCCTGCTGCGTAGTGCTCTCCCCCAAAGACCATGACCGAATCACTGCGGCCATCAGCCATGTACCGCACATTATCGCGGCCACGCTGGTAAATATGGTTCGCAGCAACGATAACGAAGAAGAGAACATGAAATCCTTTGCCGCGGGAGGTTTTAAAGATATTACCCGCATTGCCTCCTCTTCACCGGAAATGTGGCAGGATATCTGCATTGCCAACGCCGACAGCATTGATGAGTTCCTCACTTATTTCGGGGAACAGCTCCGGCATTTCCAGCAGATGATTGCTTCCGGTAACAAAGAGGAAATCAACGATACTTTCCGCATTGCCGGCGATTACCGCAATTCCATTCCTGCAAAAAAGAGCAGTATCATTGCCCGCACATACGATATCTTTGTGACGATTGACGACCGCACCGGAGCCATTGCCGCCATCGCCACGCTGTTATCCGACAATGACATCAGTATAAAAAATATCGGCATACTGCATAATCGGGAATTTATGGACGGGGTATTGAAATTAGAATTGTATAATGAAAATGACGCCTCGCTTGCCCAATCACTGCTTCGCCGGAACCACTATGATATTGTCGTCCGCAATTAACCCATCCGGTGATAAAAAGTGATTGCCTGCTTATGGTTGGTAATCACTACTTTTTTATGTCTGCCGCCGTTTTCACCGTCCAGCGTGTAAGCAATCGGCTCCTCAGATGCAATTGTTACGGATGAACTGTGAATGATTTTTACCTGCGAATTTGGCTTTCCCGTCAGCAAAAAACCCATCACCTGATTTAATTCCAATGGATTTTTGGGCGTTCTGACAAATACGCCATCAAACAGGCCGTCGTCCAGACGAACCGTATTCTTTTTATAAAGCCGCAGGCCCGCTACTGTCTCGGCATTGGAAACGACCCCCAGAATACAATCCTCTTCCCATGTCTCTTTATCCGTCGTAATCGTAATATGATTATTTTTTAACGTATTCAGCTTTGACGCCCCATCCAGAATGTAAGCCGTTTTCCCAAAAAGCGTCTTTGTCGTCTGCGGCGTCTCATAGGACACCGAAGTAAATGCCCCGAAAGCAGTAACATAGGTGAAATAGCTGCCGTTCATCTCCCCTATATCAAATGCCTGACAACGGTTTCCCACCGCCACTTTAGCCGCCGGAACGACACGCTTTGGCAATTTGATGCCATTGGCAAAATCATTTACCGTTCCTGTCGGTATATAACCGCAGGAGGGCCGCTTCTCCTGCGGCAGCGCCATCAATCCGTGCGTCACCTCATGCAGTGTGCCATCGCCGCCGGCACAAATCACGCGGTGGAATTTTGCTCCCCGCTTTTTCACGACATTGGCAGCGTCCATCTGCTTTTGCGTGGCTACGATAGTAACGTCAAAATTCTTTTCCATCATCAGGTCGATTACATCCGCAATTTTATTGCGCAGTGTCCCTTTCCCCGCCGTGGGATTGTAGACAAATAGAACCTTTTCTGCTCTCATACTAATCCTCATTCTCCTTTTTCAATCATCCAATACGAGCATCGCATCCCCGAAAGAGAAGAAACGATACCTTTCTCTTACTGCCTCTTTATAAGCAGCCATCACCTGCTCTTTTCCCGCTAGCGCTGATACAAGCATGAGCAGCGTCGATTCCGGCAGATGGAAGTTGGTAATCAGAACATCCATCATCTGAAACGAGTAACCGGGATAGATAAAGATTTCCGTATCTCCCTCTCCAGCCTGCAATTTCCCCTCGCTATCGACAGCGGATTCAAGCGTCCGGCAGCTCGTCGTCCCCACACATACAATCCGCCCGCCTGCCGCTTTGGCCGCGTTAATTTTATCTGCCTCTTCCGGCGCCACACTATAAAATTCCGAGTGCATCGTGTGTTCCGTAATTTCCTCTGCCTTGACCGGCCGAAACGTTCCCAGACCGACGTGCAGCGTTACATTTGCCACTAAGACTCCCTTTTTCTTCAATTTTTCAAACAGTTCTTCGGTAAAATGAAGTCCCGCCGTCGGAGCCGCCGCAGACCCCTCATATTTGGCATATACGGTCTGATAGCGGTTCTTATCCTGAAGCGTATGCGTAATATATGGAGGTAATGGCATCTGCCCCAATTCGTCCAGTATTTCCTCAAAAATCCCCTCATACCGAAATTGTATCAGACGATTGCCGTCTTCCAGCACTTCAATAATCTCTCCGTGAAGCAGTCCTTCGCCAAAACGGAGTTTGGCTCCTGCCCTCGCTTTCTTCCCCGGCTTCACAAGCGTTTCCCAAATGTCATTTTGCTTCCTTTTTAGCAGCAATAATTCAACTGCCGCTCCGGTGTCTTCTTTCACGCCAAATAAACGGGCGGGAATTACTTTCGTATTGTTCCTCACAAGACAATCGCCGGGTTTCAAATAGTCTATGATATCTGTAAATACTTTATGCTCAATTACTCCGGATTTGCGGTGCAGAACCATCAGCCGCGAAGAACTGCGTTCTTCCAGCGGGTCCTGCGCGATTAATTCCTCCGGCAGCTCATAAAAAAAATCACTCGTCTTCATCCGGTTTCTCCTCCTCTGTCTCCAATGCCACTCATTGTATCACAATCATCCACCGCATGCAATGAAATCTGTCAGCAGGGCAAACGTTCAATTATTTGTGATTTTCAAGACAGCGGGCATCCTTCCGTATTTTATCCTTGTATCGCTCCCCGAAAAATTATTGTTCCTCCCGTTTGCAGTCCGCCGCCCGAGTACTGTCTGAGATGTCTGCTGTCGTTTTTTCCTGACTTTTGACAGCCCGTTCGCACTAGACCGCTACGCAACGGTGCAAATGCACCACCAGAACCATTGTATTTTTACTGCGGGCAGATGCGAAGCATCTGTTTGAGGAAAAACGACATTGCAGACAGCGAGTTTTGCGAGAGGCGGCGAATATTCCTGCAAACAGGAGGAACAATGTATTTTTCGTTGGGAGCAGTATACCGGATAAGATACGGAAGGATGCCCGCGGTATGGAAACAAATAATTAAACAATTGCCCAAAAGTACTTTGCAAATTCATCGGTTTCCGTGTACAATAGAAGTATAATGAACAGGAGGGAAAATGTATGGCATCTATTACTTTTGCAGCCATTGATGTAGGCTCCCATGAGTTATCCATGAAGATTTATGAAATGTCCAAACAACGCGGCATTCGTGAACTGACTTACATTCGGCACAAAATATCTCTGGGCACGGAAACATATACAAAGGGATTTATTTCTTATCAGAGTGTTGATGAAATCTGCAAAATACTTAATGACTTCAAGCGAAGCATAAAAGAATACGGTGCGGAAGTCATTCAGGCATATGCGACCAGCGCCCTGCGTGAGGCCAGTAATTCCCTCGTTGTCATCGACCAGATAAAAATACAGACCGGATTTCATGTTTGCACGTTGAGCAACAGCGAGGCCCGCTTCCTTTATTTTAAAGCCGTGGCGCTGCGCGAACAATCCTTTGAAGATTTGATTGAAGAGGGAACTCTCGTTATTGACATAGGAGCCGGAAGCGTACAGCTTTCCTTTTTTGAAAATGGAAAACTGCAGCTTACGCAAAATCTCTTACTAGGCTCCTCCCGTATCCGCGAGTTACTCGAAGCCATGCGCGAAGAGACGTACGATTTTCAGGGATTGATAGATGAATATATTGAGCGCGATTTAGTCTATTTTCAAAAACTAAATTTGCATTCTACATCAGTGGAACACATAATTGCCGTGGGGGAAATGATTCCGGAAATATATTATTATATCCAAAAAGACCACAGTGATTTCGACGGCACTCTTCCATCGAAATGGCTGAACAGGAATAAATTCCCCAAAGACTTAATCGGCACACAGGCAACTTTATTTCTGCCGACGCTGATACTCTGTCAGAAAATATCGGATTTGACAAACTGTGAAGATATACTTCTGTCCAATATTAATTTGTGCGACGTAATCGCGGCGGAGTATGCTGAAAAGAAAATGCGTATTACATCGGCCCACAATTTCACGGAAGACATCTTATCCGCATCGCTGAGTATTGCGAATAAATATCATGTCGACAGGGAACACGTCGAAAACGTGCAGGCTTTGGCGCTGCAAATCTTTGACCGCATCCGGAAACTCCACGGACTCGGCAAACGGGAGCGTCTGCTTCTTCAATTAGGCGTTATCCTGCATAGCTGCGGTTCTTACATCAATGAAATTCAGTCCCGGGAATGCTCCTATCGCATTATTATGTCGACTGAAATTATTGGAATTTCGCATATTGAGCGCGCCATGATTGCCAATATGGTAAGGTACAACGAAGTCTCTTTCCCTCGTTTTGAAGATTTGGAGGAAGACTTCACGCGTGATGAATACATTACCATCGTAAAATTAAACGCTATTTTAAAAACGGCAAACGTACTGGATAAAAGCAACCGACAAAAAATAAAAAAGGTAGGGGTGACCTTGCAGGATGGCATTCTGACCATTACTGCCGATACTATGGCTGATATCACATTGGAAAAGGGGCTCTTTTATCATAAAGCAGACGTCTTTGAAGAAGTATTCGGCATCCGGCCGCAACTACGCCAAAAAAGAAGTGGAAAGAGAGGGTAAATCATGGAACAAAAAGAATGTTTTCAAAATCGGGAACTGAGCTGGCTGGATTTTAACTGGCGCGTTCTCTCCGAGGCACGGGATAAAAACATACCATTGATGGAGCGCTTAAAATTTCTCAGTATCACCGCCTCTAATTTAGATGAGTTTTTTATGATACGCGTTGCCTCCCTCAAAGATCAAGTCAATGCCGGCTACACGAAAAAGGACATTGCGGGAATGACAAGTAAAGAGCAGATTGACGCCATCCTCAAAGCGACGCACAAATTTGCCACCACCCAATACACCACTTACAATCGTTCCTTTTTGCCTGCACTGCGCAAAGCCGGACTGAAAATAGTAACCGAATATGAAAAATTAACACAGGAACAGACCGATTATGTCGATACTTACTTTAAGCAGGAAGTCTTTCCAGTATTGACGCCGATGGCCGTTGATTCTTCGCGTCCATTTCCGCTCATACGCAATAAATCGCTCAATATCGGAGCGCTGTTAATGGACAAAAAGAAAAAGGATACCATTGATTTTGCTTTGGTACAGGTTCCTTCTGTTCTTCCCCGCGTAGTCACCATTCCGGAAGACGAAGATAACTGTACGACGATTATCCTGTTAGAACAGATTATAGAAAAGAACATCCAGAAACTTTTTATGAACTACAAAGTACTCTGCGCCACTCCATTCCGCGTTATGCGCAACGCAGACCTCACCATTGATGAAGATGAAGCGGCAGACCTCTTGATTGAGATAGAAAAACAGCTCAAGAAACGGCAGTGGGGAGAGGCCATCCGTCTTGAAGTGGAAGATAACATTGACAAACGTCTCCTGAAAACGCTTCGCAGGGAATTGCGTATCGCCGAAGATTCCATTTTCAAAATCAACGGCCCGCTCGATTTAACGTTTCTTATGAAAGTATACGACTTAGAGGGTTTTGAACAGCTTAAAGACAAAAAATATATTCCGCAGCCGCCGGCCATGCTCGATTCGACGCGCAATTTATTTGAACAGATACGGGAACGGGACATTCTTCTCCATCACCCTTATGAATCGTTTGAGCCGGTAGTCAATTTTGTACGCACAGCCGCCAAGGATGCCAATGTCCTTGCCATCAAACAGACCCTGTACCGTGTCAGCAGTCACTCCCCTATTATTGCTTCTTTAGCGGAGGCAGCAGAAAATGGGAAGCAGGTTTCAGTACTCGTCGAGCTGAAAGCCCGTTTTGACGAGGAAAATAATATTGTCTGGGCCCGCAAACTGGAAAAAGCCGGCTGCCACGTTATCTATGGTCTGGTTGGCTTAAAAACTCACAGCAAAATTACTCTTGTCGTGCGCAAAGAAGAAGACGGAATCCGCCGCTACGTCCATCTGGGCACTGGCAACTACAATGATTCTACCGCCAAACTATATACGGATATGGGAATCTTTACCTGCAAACCACGTTACGGTGAAGACGCCACCGCAGTCTTTAATATGCTTTCCGGCTATTCCGAGCCGCTGGCGTGGAACAAACTGTCCCTCGCTCCTCTCTGGCTCCGTGACCGTTTCCTCTCCCTCATTGCAAGGGAATGCGATAACGCGAAAAAGGGACGGCCGGCCGCCATTATCGCCAAAATGAATTCTCTCTGCGACCCCGGTATTATCAAAGCCCTGTATGAAGCTTCTGCTGCCGGCGTAAATATACGTCTTATTGTGCGGGGAATCTGCTGCCTGCGCGCAGGAGTTCCTGGACTGAGCGAGAACATCCATGTTCGTTCCATTGTCGGTACGTTTTTAGAGCACTCCCGCATTTTTTACTTTGAAAATAACGGCATACCCGAATTTTACATGGGAAGCGCCGACTGGATGCCGCGTAATCTGGATAAGAGAGTCGAAATACTTTTTCCGGTAGAAGACCCGGAATTACAGGATAAAATAAAACATATTCTGGATATCCAGTTAGCCGATACAAAAAAGGCCCACATTCTCATGCCAGACGGCACTTATGAGAAAGTAGACCAACGAGGGAAAACGCCTCTTAATTCGCAAATGTATTTTTGTAAACAGGCGATGGAACATTAGAAAATCAGTTTCTTTGCCAGCGAATCCGCCAAATCGTTATAAGCGTCTCCAGAGTGGCCTTTTACTTTTTTAAAACGGACGGAAAGTTTCCCCTGCAGGGAATCATAGTATGCTTTATATGCTTTGGTTCCCTTTTTATTTGTCTTCCAGTCGCCGGTACACCATGCGGCTATCCCCTGATAATCGTATACAATTGTCAGACTGCCGGCTCCCTGCCGCAGAGCCTCTTCCATCGCCAGTCTCGCGCCCATAATCTCTCCGGCTACGTTACGCATCGCCGCCATCTCTTCATCTTCTTCCTTTTTGCACAGATGCCTCTCTTTCCCCGCATAAATAAATACGACACCGCAACTGTATTGTTTCGTCTCTGCGTTATAACTCCCGTCCACGTAGGCGAGCGCTTCGCCGCTCGCAAGTTCTGGCAACGGCTGTAAAGACTTTTCCACCGGTAACGACAACATCGTCTGCCTGTTGTCGGATACAGCCTTTTGTACCAGTTCCTCACCGGCATAATCAAACGCTTCCTGCTGCGTGGCAAAGCCTTTATACTGAGCGCCGGAAACCCCCTCGACCTGACTTTTACACTCGTCCCATGTGGAATAAATCCCCGGTGTCTTTCCCTTTTTCACTACATAAAATTTCTTTTTTGCCATAGTTATCTCCATTCGCACACGTCTTCTTGTGCATAAAGAAGTTTGGGCGTGTGCGCACAAACTTCCTGAGTGAAAAATTTATTTTTCACTCTTCTTTCCCCTCAAATCATTAGTTCCTGTTCGCGCTCTCTATTAAAACGGCAAGCTCGTCCTCTGTTAATTCACGGTATTCTCCCGGCCGCAAATTATCATCCAACGCAAGCCCCGCCATGGATATTCTTTTCAAATAGGTTACTCTCCCGCCTAACGCCGCTATCATGCGCTTGACCTGATGATATTTTCCCTCTTCAATAGTCAGCTCTGCCGTTCCTGTTTCCATCAGGCGCAAAACGCCCGCTTTCGTCCGGACTCCCTCCCCTATATCGATCCCCTCCGCCACAAGCTCTGCGGCATTTTCCGCGAGTTTGCCCTCATAGGTAAAATAATACGTTTTCGGTACATGGTACGCCGGAGACAGTAACCGGTGCGCCAGTTGCCCGTCGTCGGTCAGCAGTAAAAACCCCTCCGTATCTTTGTCCAGACGACCGACCGGAAACAGCTCGCGACCCTCGCATTCAACGCATTCTACTACTGTCGTTTCACTCTTGTCTCTCGTAGCGGATAACACCCCCGCAGGTTTATTCATCATAATATAGATGTGTTCTTTTGCTTCTATCCTCTGACCCCGCATACAAATATGCTGACAGGGCGATATTTTCTTTTCTCCCTCTAAGACCGTCTCGCCGTCAACCTGTATCTCCCCTTGACGGATACTCCGTTTTGCCTCCTTACGGCTCAACGTCGTATATGTTGCCAGAAACTTGTCCAACCTCATTTTCTTCATCACAATCCCCCCTGTTTTTCATATAATAAACCAATCATACAGAATGAAAAGGACGTTTTATGCCAATACGAGTCTTTGTTGACCAGGGTCACAATCCTTACGGTTTCAACGCCGGAGCGGAAGGGTTTGGACTTCGCGAGCAGGATATCACATATCTGGTTGGTACCTATCTCGCCAATATCCTAAACGCCGACTACCGCTTTGACGCCATTACTTCACGCCAGACGCCGGATGATATTCTCGGCTATGACAACTCCTCGAGCCTGCGCGCGCGCACCGAGGCCGCCAACGCATGGGGGGCAAATTATTTTATCAGCATCCATGTAAACGCCAATGTCAATCCGGCAATCAACGGAACAGAAGCCTATGTCTATAGTGCGAACTCACCAGCCTACTATCTGGGCGAGCAAATCGTAGCGGAAATTGTACGGCGTCTTGACACAAAATATAACGGCGTCTTCGTCCGCCCTTCACTCTATGTACTACGGCGGACGAATATGCCTGCCGTACTCGTAGAACTTGCCTACATTTCCAACGAAGAGGACGCTTATCTACTCGCCAACGAGCCCTATCAATTTGCCTATGCCATCTATGTGGGGCTTCTCAATTATTTAGGGCTGCCGCAAATTCCAATCGCTTAGCGCCCGCGCACAACATCAGGCCGCCTGAAAACCTCCGGCAAACAAAAAGTAGGCAAGCACCAATACGCCTAAAATAATACGGTAATAGCCAAAAGCCTTAAAATCATGTTTGCGGATGTAATTCATCAAATATCGAATGACAAACAGCGAAACAAAAAAGGCAACAATCATACCTGTAAATAAAGTAACCGTTCCCATAAATTCAAAGTGGAATCCGCTTTTCAGAATTTTCAGAAGACTGGCGCCAAACATAACCGGAATCGCCAGATAGAAAGTAAATTCCGCCGCCGCGCCACGCGAAACTCCCAAAAGCAAAGCTCCAATAATCGTTGCTCCGGAGCGGGAAGTTCCCGGAACTACAGCCGCTAACAACTGAAAAATACCAATGATAATTACTACATCATATCCCATATCTGCCACCGATGTAATCGCCGGACTCCGCCCTTTATTCCAATTCTCAACTAAAATAAACAGTACGCCGTAAATAATCAGCGCGCCCGCCACAACATAGGGATTATAAAATACTTCGTCAATAATATCATCAAACAGCAGGCCCACAACTGCCGCAGGCAGACAGGCGACAATAATTTTACCCCACATTCCCATAATTTTGCCTTTTACCATCGGCGCCGATTTATCTTTCCGCTGAAATGGCCAGATGCGCTCCCAAAAGAGGAGAACGACAGCCAAAATAGCGCCCAACTGGACAACAACCAAAAACATTTCACTGAATTCCTCATTTTTAAAATTTATGAATTGTTCCAGCAAAATCATATGTCCCGTACTGCTAACCGGCAGCCATTCGGTAATCCCCTCCACGATTCCCCAGATAACTGCTGTCAAAACATCCATAAGTCCCATAAAAACCTCCCAATAGTTCTTTCTATATCAAAATATCTCTGTATATAATCTACTTCCATACCGACACATATATTACCATATTATAAGAAGCAAAACAATCATAAGTTGCAAAAGTTAAAAAAATATTGTAAAATAAAAAGGTATGTTTAGAAAGGAATGACCTTATGTATCATTGGCTGAAAAGATATGTGGAGCCAATCTGTCCGCTTTATGCCATTATTCCACTGATTTCCTGTTTCGCTTTAAACATGCTTGTCTACAGCGGAACTATGATTTTGTGCGCAGATTGGTACCATCATGATTTTACGACTTCATGGGATACTGCCGTTCCACTTGTCACGGAATGGATTTATATTTATTTTGGCTGCTATATATTTTGGGTCGCAAATTACATTTTAGTCGCAAAAATACATCAGGATAACAAATCCATGTTCTACCGTTTTGTCATCACGGATATGAGTTCGCGGCTCGTGTGCGCCCTGTTCTTTATTGCACTGCCAACTACAAATATCCGTCCGGTTGTACCGGAGGGCGGATTAAGCGCCTTTTTGCTGAATTTTTTGTATGGAATTGACCAGCCGGCAAACCTGTTTCCATCCATTCACTGCCTTGTGAGCTGGCTCTGTTTTGCAGGTATACGCAAAAGCGATAAGATACCCGTCTGGTATAAGGCGCTTTCGTGTATTGCAGCGCTCCTTGTTGTTCTGTCCACGCAGTTTACGAAACAGCACTATTGGATAGATACTATCGCCGGCATTGCCCTTGCGGAAATCCTCTTCCAAATCAATCAGAGAATTTCCGCCTATCGGCTGGTAGAACAAGTTTTTACGAAATTAAATAAAAAAATTTTACATTTACTAAAAGGAGAATTTTGTGAGTAATAAAACAAGAAAAAACATTCTCAATGCGGCGTTCCTCATTGCCCTTTTAGCCACAACTGTGTGGATGGTGTTTCGTGGTCAGGATTTTGGAGAAATCGTATCTATTTTATACGGAGTTGCACCGGCTTTTCTTATTGCAGGCTTTGTGCTTGTCATATTATACGTCTGCAGTGAGTCGGTTATTATTAAATACCTGCTGGCCACGGTTCACATAAAAGTACCGCTTTTCAATTGCATACGCTACTCTTTCGTAGGTTTTTTCTACAGTTGTATCACCCCGTCGGCAACGGGTGGACAGCCAATGCAGATATACTATATGAAAAAACAGAACATTGATATTCCAACGGCTACTATCATTCTTATGTTAGTAACGATTGAATACAAATTTGTTCTTGTCTTTATCGGGTTGGCAGTTGCCGTCTTCGGCCAGTCGTTAGTCCAGTCGCTGAGTGCTGACGTTCAGTTTTTTCTCTATCTCGGAATTGCACTGAATGTCTTCTGCGTCTGCTTTATGAGCCTTTTAGTATTTTTGCCGGGAACTGCAAAGTTCCTCATCACAAAAGGATTTTCTTTTCTGAAAAAAATACACCTGATGAAAGAAAAGAGTAACCGTACGGAGCGTTTGGAAAAGTCGATGGAAACATACCGGGGCGCTTCCAACTTTCTCAAGGAAAATAAAATGGCTATTTTTAACACAACCATTATTTCCTTTATCCAACGGTTTTTTCTGTTTTCCATTACCTATCTTGTATATCGCAGTTTTGGATTGAGTACGGAATCTTATATGACCGTTACCATTCTTCAATCCATCATTTCGATATCCGTAGATATGCTGCCTTTACCGGGGGGAATGGGTATTAGCGAAGGACTTTACAAACGGATTTTTACCCCTGTCTTTGGCAGTCCGTCCCTGATGACGGCATCCATGCTCGTCAGCCGGGGGTTCAGCTATTATGTATTAGTCATTGTCAGCAGTATCGTCTCTCTTTATACGCATTTTACTGTCACTGACTTGAAACAAAACAAGAAAGAGAAAGAGTGAACAATATGATTGGTTTTTATAATTATTCCGTAATCGTTACTTATATCGGCGTAGCTCTATCCGTCTGTGCCATGACAATGTCACACACCGGCAATTTTAAATATGCCATCCTGTTTTTGGCTCTGGCCGGCGCCTGTGATACTTTTGATGGAAAGATTGCCCGCGCCATGAAAAACCGCACACGGGAGATGGAAATATTTGGCGTTCAGATTGATTCCCTGTGCGATATGGTTTGCTTTGGCGTGACTCCGGTTATCATATCTTACCATATGGGCTTGAACCAGCCTTGGGGAATTGCCATTGAGATTCTGTTCGTCCTCTGCGGCGTCATACGGCTGGCTTATTTTAACGTACTGGAAGAGCTAAAGCACACTCATCCGGATTCTGACCAGAGCAAGGGATACCGCGGTTTACCAATCACAACGATTACGATTATCTATCCTATCGTCTACTTATTCCGGCCGCTGGTCTCCGACCGCGCATTTATCGTTACACTGGCTGTCATGCATCTCGTTGTAGCCTTTTTGTATGTGCTGGATTTTAAAATAAAAAAACCGGGCAACGCCCTAATCATTGCCATGATGGTATTAGTGGCGTCGGTGTTGGGATGTATCTTATTTAGCTAATTATAATATGGGAGCCTGTACGGATGGCAAAGGTTCCAGAATGAGGTTTAGTGTGAAAAATAAGCTTGATAGCTTATTTTTCACACCACTATTTGTGCCGAAGCGCCACAAATAGTATTGATGTACAGAGCAAAAACAGCTACGCTGCTTTTTGCTCGTACTTCCTCCGCTACGCTTCGGAATGGAGACTTATATGGATTACATTGATTTGAACGGGAAATTAGTAAAAAATACGACGAGTCAGGATAAACTTTTAGAATATCTCTATACCAATATTGCGGGAAGAATGCTTTTAAAACCGTTAGTACAGCCGCAAATTTCCAAACTTGCCGGACGTTATCTTTCTTCCTCACAATCCGTGGGATTGATTAAGCAATTTATCAAAAGAAACAACATCGACATGTCTTCTTATATAGAAAGAGACTATACCTCTTTCAACGACTTTTTTACGAGAAAAATTAAGAAAGGCAAACGTCCTCTCCCGGATGATAATAATATCCTTATCAGCCCTTGCGACTGTAAGGCTACCGTATATAAGATTCAGGAGAATACTACATTTTCCATTAAAAGTACGGAATACACCCTGCGCTCTTTGCTGCGCAGTCCCCGTTTAGCAAAACGCTTTCGAGGCGGCTATGCATTTCTTCTGCGTCTGACTGTGGACGACTATCATCGTTATGTTTATGCTGCATCTGGGAAGCAATCGAAAAACTATCATATCGACGGTTCCTTTCACACCGTGAACCCGATAGCAAATGATTATTTACCAATTTATAAGGAGAATACACGCGAATATACCGTTATCCATACGAAAGAATTCGGCGACATCGTGCAAATGGAAGTTGGCGCTCTCCTTGTAGGTAAAATATCGAATCATACACAGAGTGGTTTCGTCATGCGCGGAGAGGAAAAAGGATATTTTGAATATGGTGGTTCTACCATCCTTGTATTGACAGCCAAAGATGCCGTAACCCCACGCGAAGACCTCTTGCGGAACACTATGTGCGGATATGAAACAAAGCTTCTTCAGGGACATTGTCTGGGAACGGCCTGTGGGACAAATAAACTTATCACCCAAAAAAACAGATGAAAATATTTTATAAATATGATATGATTATTTTACATTTACAATTGATATAAAGCGAATTTATAAATCCAAAAATAAGAGAAAAAATCGGTATTCTATTATATTGCAGTAGGAGGATATGAAATGGAAAATCAATTTGTTTGGAAAGATGAGTTCAATATTGGAGTAGATATCATTGATAAGGAACACAAAAAACTTTTTAAAATTATTAATAAGCTTTTTGAATTCAAAGAAGAAGATTCAACTCGCCAATGGGCGTGCCGTGAGGGAATCAAATTTTTTAAACAGCATGCTGCCGACCATTTTGCAGACGAGGAAGCATATATGGATTCCATTAATTACGAGGGAATTGAACAACACAAACATTTACATAAAGGATTTCGTGAAAATACACTACCAGCATTGGAACTGGAGTTGGAACAGTCTGATTACTCACCGGATGCTGTAGAACATTTTCTCGGTGTTTGTGCCGGCTGGCTTATCGGGCATACATTGTCAGAAGATGTTAATATTGTCAGTAATAGTGTAAAAGAACCAGCCACTCTTCTTCTGTCAGAAGATTTGGCGGCTATGAAAAAGGTAATTATCCAGCTTTTGTTTGATATGTTTCAACTCGAATCACACCTGATTAGCGATACTTACAATGGGGAGAAGTTTGGCAATGGTGTATATTACCGTCTCATTTATGGAACGAATGAGGATAAAAAGAAACAGGAAGTTTTTTTAGTTTTCGAAGAAAAACTGCTAATTAACACAGTTGGAAAAATCATGGGCATCAAGACAAATAAATTAGATAATATGCTCGTTCATGCTGCAAGGTATACTGCCCGACAATTTGTCAAACGCGTTATGGAGCAATTTCCTGATGCAGAAAAGTATGAACTGAAAACTGAAAACCTCTTGTCTTATGAACAGTTCCAAAAGGTTTTTGTAAAAGATGACCCACACATCAGCCTATTATTTAACACAGGCGCCGGATATTTTGCCTATTGCGCCATTGCCCCGCATATGCTTGAAAACAGTATTGGAACTCCAATTGAGGCAGAAAATGCCATGGACGAGGTAAAAGAATATCTGGAGAGGAGAAAAGTTTTAAACGCAAAACCAAAAGTTCTGGTTGTCGACGATTCCTTAACCGTACGACAGCACATGAGCAATTTATTAGAAGAAGATTACGATGTTACTTTAGCTGAATCAAGTATTGTCGCCATCCGCAATATTTCACTGAACAAACCGGATTTAGTTCTTTTAGACTATGAGATGCCGGTTTGTGACGGAAAACAGATGTTGGAAATGATTCGCTCCGACGAGACGCTCGCGGATGTTCCTGTCATTTTCCTGACAGGAAGAAATGACCCGGAAAGTGTGAAAAAAGTTAAGTCCTTAAAACCTGCCGGGTATCTGTTAAAAAATTTGAAACCGGAAGATATCAAGCAGAATATCGACGCTTTCTTTGAAAAGAGAAAAGAGGAAAAATAACTTTCACTTCAAAACATAAAAAATGCGGCTGAAACGCACCCGAATGGGCGGCGTTCTCAGTCGCCGCTTTTTATCTCTACCGTTCCTTTCGCCTCTTCATCATCCATTATTATTTCCCCTGCCGATGGCAGGACAATATGACCACTGCGAGGATTTTTTACACTCAACACCGGCGTCGTAATCGTCGCTTCCACATCCGACTTTTCAAATGCTAAATCCGTTTCTAACATTTGACAACCAATAAGTTTCAATTCCCTGTCATAACAAAATGGCTGCGTACCGATTATTTGGCAATTGATAAAAGTGATGTCCTGTGCATACCACGCCAAGTATTCTCCCTTTACAACACTATCCCGCACAACGACATGCTTACTGTGCCAAAATGCATCTTTCGTATCGAAACGGCAATTGACAAATTCCGCATTCTCAATATACTGAAAAGAATATTTCCCCTGCAATTCTACATTTTCAAAAATAAGATTCGAAGAACGCATCATAAAATATTCACTCACTGCCTTTGAGTTCTTCATTTTTATATCCGTCACTGACCAACCAAATTCCGGTGAAACAATATCGCAGTCTTCCACTGTGACCTGACCGCATTCACGCAACGCCTTTATGCCGTGCAGTTTCGTTCCCCGAATAGTTATGTCTTTTGAGTACCAAAGCGCTGCACGACATAAACTTGTCAGCTCTGAATCTTCAATCTGTACCTCATCATCGTGCCAAAAGGGATAACGCAGATTAAAAAAACAGTTGCGTACGGACAATCTTTTTGCTTCCTTACAAGCGCTCTCCCCATCTGCCGGCCCGTCAAAACGGCAATTTACCAGTTCTACATTATCGCACCCATACCATGCCCTCTCCTCATCATAAATCTGGTTCTCTATCCGTCTCATAATAGTATTCCCCCCATTTCTGAGCGATTTATCGCAAAGAACCGCACGAGAAAACTCGAAGAGTTTCTCGTGTCGCAACAGAACTATTTGTTTTCGCTCAGAAACAAATAGTGGGTTGAAAAATAAGTTATCAAGCTTATTTTTCGACCTATTCCCCCTAACTACTATTTAGTATATTACATCTTGTGTTCCCTGAAACTTGTCAGCGGGCAATCACATAGCACGTATAAAGGGCATACATCAGCACCATAACGCCACCCTCCACGCGGCTTACCCTCCTGCCGGTAAAAATAAACGCATAGGCAATCAGACTCACGCCGAGCAGCATTCCCAAATCCACAAAAGAAGCAACCATGATTTGCACGGGATGAATTGTGCTGGATACTCCTAAAATGAGCAAAAGATTAAATATATTCGAGCCGACTACATTGCCTGCCGCCATACCGTTCTCACCCTTTTTGGCGGCAACGACAGAAGTCACCAGCTCCGGCAGGCTTGTCCCAATTGCCACAATCGTCAGCCCAACCAGCGTCTCGCTCATTCCGAACGCCAGCGCAAGCTTTTCGGCGCTGTCTACTACCAATTGGCCCCCGAGAATAATGGCAATAATTCCACCGACAATATAGACGGCACACTGAAACGGTGTCAACAGCTCTATCTCCTCTTCGGCTTGCAAGCGGTTCTTCTTCGCTATATGAATGGTATACAGCAGATACAAAATAAAGGCGGCAATCAGCACCAGACCGTTCCAACGGAATAATGTTCCCGCCGTCTCGTTCATATCATGAATATTTTTACACTGCCCGCTTAAAACCAAATTGCCGGCAAGGAGGAAAACCGCTAAAGTAAACAAAAGCGAGAGCGGATAATCCCGTTTTTTGATTTCCTGTCCTACCGGTAATGGCTTCAATATGGCACAGATTCCCAATACGGCCAGCAGGTTGAATATATTCGAACCCACCACATTACTTACCGCAATCGCATTTGAGCCGGATAATCCCGCCGATACACTGACCGCCAGTTCCGGCGCGCTCGTCCCCATCGCTACGATGGTAAGTCCGATAATAACTCCCGGCACTTTCAGGCGTTTGGCCACCGACGCACTTCCGTCCACAAAAAAGTCCGCCCCTTTAATAAGCGCTGCAAAACCAATCAACAATACTACTATATTTAGAAAAATCTGCATAAACCTTTTCCTCCTTTTCCTTTGACAAAGAATGCGTCCTCACTCAGACCTTTCATCCACACCAAGTAAATCATGCTTAAAGTGGGAAAATGCCGCCATTCCTCCCAACTGTTTTGCCGCATAGCAAAACAGTCCGGCACGAACGCCGCAAAAATGGTCCAGCTTAAAATGCAGTTTCACTCTTTCTCCAAACGGCTGCCAACTGCCGTCTATGAGCACTTCAAAGTCTGCTACATCTTTCATCTTCGTAAATTCCGCTCTGGCGCGCAGACAAATAGCCGGCTTATCCAGCAAAAGCCGCGCCACTTCCGCCGGCTGTGTGGTATCGGTTTGCGGATTCATTTTTCCCTCTGCTTCCCCGGGCCGTTTCCACTGTACAAGGAAAAACGAAGCATCCCGCCTCGTAATGCCGATTAGGGCATAGTCGCTTTGAAGCAGGCACAATCCGGCAATATCGCCGTCTTCTAATTGTTCCGCCCGCAATTCCACACTTACGACGCTCCCCGGATACATGAGCCGCTGTGTCAGCGTGTTAGGAGCCTGCGTCACATTATTGCAAATTTCACATGTCTGCAGGCATAATTGTCCGTTCCCCATCTTTACAAAATCAAGTCTTGGCGTGTGATTCCACTGCCATATATTTTTTAGCTTCTCCTCCGTAAATTCATCATCACCATACAAAGGTGCATAAATATAACCCGGACGGCTGTCGTATGGCTCCATTATTTCCGGTATCTTACCGTCCACGCCAAAGACAGGAAAATCCTCCCGCCAATGTACAGGAACAAGAACCGGAAGCCGTCCCACAGCGCCGCTGTCACGAAACAAAATGCTATACCATTCGTTATCCGGCGTATCAACAATCCCGCCTTGTGCAACTCCGGAATTGCAATAACCACCATCGGTATCTAACACTTCTCCCCCGCGATACGGCCCCTCAATCCTCTCTGCCATGTAACAGGCCTGAGAACGCCTTGTATTTTCCCCTTTTTTTAAATGAATGAAGAACAGATAGTATTTGCCATTAATTTTATAGAAATGCGTTCCCTCGTATCCAAGGTAAACATCGTCCGTATCTTCCACTACCATCTGGTGAAAACCACCCTGTTTGGGCTCCGTCAACTTATCATTTAATTCCGTAATATAAATCTGCCGGTTCCCATAAGCAATATACACCTTTCCATCGTCATCGAAAAGTAGTGAACTGTCATGATAGAAGCCCTTTATCTCACTTCTTGTCCAAGGCCCCTGAATGTTTTTAGAGCGAAACAGATAAGTCTTTCCGGTATCATTTGCCACAAAACAAATATAATAGATTCCTTTATGATAACGCAGCGTAGCGGCCCACATCCCCCGGCCATAGGCATTTTTCTCATTTTTCAGGCATTCCTCATCTGTACATTCCAATGTCTCATACACATAGGTAAGTATTTCCCAGTCAATTAAATTATAGGAACGCAGTATTACGCAGCCAGGCATAAAATGCATCGTAGTACTGACCATATAGTAAGCATCCCCCACGCGTATAACATCCGGGTCCGGATAGTCTGTCTTTATCAATGGATTTCCATTCATTTTTTATTCCTCCTTTTCCTATTCCTGTGCAGAAACATTCTGTTAAGCTAAAACGCCAAATTTTTGCAAAGCGTAAACAATACCATTGTCCGTATTTGACAAAGTGACAAAATCAGCAACTTCTTTTGCTTCTTTCTCTGCGTTTTCCATTGCCACGCCGATACCGGCCGCACGAAGCATCTCCAGGTCATTCTCACTGTCTCCAAAGGCAATTATCTCCTCTCTGTCAATGGCAAGATACTCTCCTAGCCACATCAGGGCGCTGGCCTTAGTTACCCCGCTCTTTGTAATTTCAATATTCCTAATGCCGCCTGAGACAGCATTCATCTGCGGATATTTGCGAACTATAGTTAGCACTTCGTCATATCCCTGAAGCACCCCATCTTCATTTTCAGCAAAATTAATCGTCAGTTTTTCTACGTCGTCCCCGCGTTCCCGCAAATACTCCACCAAGTCCGGTACAAGTGTACGCGAAGTACGAATATATTCTTTTAGCTCTTCCGATACATGCATCTTCTCTACAAGCGGCCGGTTTTTCTCACTCATAAAAGCTTTCCCCTTTAAAAATGGGTCAGCCATAACAGACAACGGCTCTAACTCGGTCAACAACGGCAATAAGGAATCGAGGCTTATGTTGTCCCCCATCAGACAATTTCCCGTCTCTTTCTCATAAATACCGGCGCCATTACAAGTAATGACATAACGCACACCCTGCAGCCGTTCTATTTCTGGAGACAAACCGCAAAAGGGGCGTCCCGTTGCCGGCACAAGCTCTATTCCCTGTTCAGCCAATCGCTCCAAAACTTCTTTCGTCTGTGGCAATATTTTCTTGTGGTCATCCAGTACTGTACCATCCATATCAAATGCAATCAAGCGTATCATAATTTCCCTCATTTCTGCACTGTTTTCCGAAGATGTCTAGCGCTTATTCTGTGAAATTCCTATCCATGTTCCCCACTCTTCCCTACTTATCGAATCTTCTGCATAACGCGCCTTTTCATACAATGCCGTCAGACATTCATCCCGCTCTGTTCCACTCATATATTGCCGCTGTAATTCCATTGGCGTCAGCGCGCGGTCAACAGATTTTCTGCCGGCGCCTTTTCGAACTGACTCGTAAAATGCCCGCCGAATCTTTCCATCCCATCCGTCGGGAAACGACACCGCTCTTTTCACAACCGGAATGAGTCTTGTAATCTCTTCCAAATCCGTCTTCTCGTCCATCTGTTCTTCGTACTCGTAAACTAATTTCCGCCGGTATCCCAGCAAATAAAGTATCAGTCGAAAAACCGCATAGACAACCGCCACTATCCCCGCCACCACAATGGCAAAGGTGATTACATAGCGCAGTAACTGCAACCAGAAATTATCCGCCGCCTTGTCCTGCTCTTCCTGTACCCGTCTCTGCATTTCGCTCCTGTTCGTATCCGGCTTGATTTCCCGTGTATTATCCTGCTCCTGCCGCTCCCGATTGCTGCGCCTGTCCGAACTGTGGTATCCCATTTCCGGCAGCATCATCGTCAGGAAAATAAAGAAAACGAGCGCCACAGCTCCAATAAGAAACATCTGAAACAGAGGTTTTCTCTGCATGCGCCCCGCCCTTCTCGTCGTCTCTTCCGACACACTGGGGTTACAATGCAATATAGTATACCTGCCACGCAAATACTTATTCGCAAAGTAGAGAAAAAGTGACACGGCAAAAAGACAACAGCAAAGGGTGGTATTGACAATTCTCTCCTTTTCCATCGTTGCCGGTATCAGAAAGAACCCCGTCAGCACAAGCGGCAGAAACTGACCGGCCGGCAGCTTCTCTTCTTTCCTGCGAGCGTTGCGCCATATAGCCGGCAGCGGCACAAACAGCAGCAAAAGCAAGCGGAAGAATGAAAATAAATCCCCATTAAACCAGTTGAAAATGGAAGTAAAGACACATAATAACAGTAAATAGTTATAGTAAAAACGCGTTATCTTCATTTTATTAAATTCTGTCATCATCATCCACCCCATTTCACAAGACAGCGCTCAATCGCAGGCGATACTTCACGAAACTCGTTGTCCTCACCATAACCGGAGAGCAAAGGAGCTACCCACGTAACCTGTTCCACCCGCTGAATCATTGACTCTACCGCCTGCTGCATTGGCTTCTTGCCTGCGGCGGAAATCAGTATGACATGGTCGCCCGCATGAAGTCCCGGCAGCTCTCTCTCAACAAATTCTTCCCCGCGGCAGCAGACATGGTCATAGGCAATCGTCGCCAGCGCATATCTCGCCGAGGAAATCTGTTGGCGTGTATCTCCCTCTAAACGTATCTTCTCATTGCCTGCCGCCACAAAACGGGTCGTTACCCCATGAACACTAAAATAGTAAAGAAACGAATAGGCAAGACGAATACTTTCCTCCATCAAATCTTCCTGCGTAAACACACCCGGCGACTCGAGGTTCAGCATGATTACGACAGGAGTAGAAGCAACATATTCCGTGGTTCTTACCTGCCAGCTTCCCATACGTGCAGATGCTTTCCAGTGTATCCGGCGCATGGAATCCTGCGACGTATACTCCCTGACTCCGGCATAGGCAAATGAATCTTCAAAGAGAGGCACCCTTGTCGGCAAATTACCATTGAGAGAGCGGAAAAGCGGAATCAGACGCTCCACCGAAATCAGCGACGGGTATACACAGATTTTTGCCTCTACAGATATGCGGTGCACAAACGGCGTCACAAAAAACATATCATAACTGACAAGTTCCGCCTCCTCAATGCGGTATAACCCCCGCTTCTTACATGTGAAGCGAAGCTTACGGCGCACTTTCTGAAATCCGTCCACACTCATTACATCATTGCGGTAAAAATGGTCTGAAACCGTTCCGCTCTCCTGCCCCTCAAAGGCTAAATGCTTCGATGTCCCGAATTTCACACAGACGGCCGGCAAGTTCATTTTCTTTTTGTTGACAGCCGTCTCATACAGAAACAGACTGTCTCCCACACCGGCCTGCTCTTCCGAAAACCGGAGAGTGACATTAAAATCCTCCATCCAGTGTTTTTGGTAATGGCCGGTTATTACCAGATAAATGAGTACGAGGGTCAATGCAAATGCAGGCAATACTATCACTTTGAAAAATCCTCCGTTGGCGCTGTCGTAAAGTGGGTAATTTCCTCAATATAATCCGGCGCTTTCTTTTTACTGTTATAAGCGTCCTCCAATATAATGCGGTGACCGAGCACATAAGGCGCCAGTTTCTTTATCGTCTCCGGCGTCACATACTCACCGCCCCCAACAGCGGTATAACATTTTGCCGCTTTCAAAAAAGCAATCGCTCCTCGCGTACTGACGCCCAAAGCAATATTCGTGTGCTCTCTTGTTCCCTTTACAATATCTAACAGATAGTCTTTGATACTGTCGTGTACAAAGACCTGTTCACACGCTTTCTGCATTTCCTGAAATTGTTCTCTCTTACATACCGCCTGTAACTGCTCAAACGGGTTGTCCTGTGTAAAGCGGGTAAGAATCTCTTTCTCGCCGCTGCGCTCCGGATAGCCTATCGGAATCTGCATAATAAACCTGTCCAATTGAGCTTCCGGCAGCGGAAAAGTTCCCGCTGTTTCAATAGGATTTTGCGTGGCAATTACAAAAAACGGCTCCGGTAATGCCATCGTCGTGCCGTCAATTGTCGCCTGACGCTCCTCCATACACTCCAAGAGCGCCGACTGGGTGCGGGGTGTCGCCCGATTGATTTCGTCCGCGAGCAGGACATTGGTAAAAATACCGCCCTCCCGAAACTGAAAATCACTTTCCTTTTGATTAAAATACTGTATCCCTGTAATATCGCTCGGAAGCAGGTCAGGCGTAAACTGTATCCGCTTACACTCCATATCCACAGACGCCGCCAGCGATTTGGCAAGCATTGTCTTTCCGGTTCCCGGCACGTCTTCCAGAAGCACATGGCCTCCGGCCAGAAACGCCGTCAAAACCAAATCAATCACTTCGGATTTGCCGACAATGACGTTTTCTATATTCGCACGAATATGCGCTGCCTGCTTTTTTACATCCGCTACATTCATAATAATTCTCCATTCTGAAGCGCAGCGGAAGAAGTACGAGCAAAAAGCAGCAGAGCTGTTTTTGCTCTGTACATCAATACGATTTGTGGCGCTTCGGCACAAATCGTGGTGTGAAAAATAAGCTATCAAGCTTATTTTTCACACTATTCTCCATTTTCCATTCTAAGTTATATATTGCGCATTAAATCTACCATTTCGATTGCCGCACATGCCGCGTCATAGCCTTTATTTCCGGCTTTTGTTCCTGCCCGCTCAATCGCCTGCTCGATATTGTCCGTTGTCAGTACGCCGAACATCGTCGGCACGCCTGTATGAAGACCGACTGCGGCCACTCCCTTACTCACTTCGGCACACACATAATCATAATGTGATGTGGAGCCTTTAATGACCGCTCCCAGACAGAGAATTGCGTCATACTTACCGCTCTGCGCCATCTTCTGTGCGACAACCGGTATCTCGAAAGCCCCCGGCACCCACGCAAGTTCAATATCATCGGTTTCCACGCCGTGACGGACGAGAGCGTCCTCTGCGCCGCCAATAAGCTTACTTACAATAAACTCGTTGAACCTTGACGCCACAATACCGATTTTCATACCATTTCCGATTACATTTCCTTCCAATAATTTCATTTTTTCCTCCATTCCGGAGCATTGCCGGCACATCCGGTCTCTCACTCCTGCCATTCTTTTTTCTATTTATGATACATCACCTGACATCATAGTGCGTCATGTGCTGCATTTTTTCCTGTTTCGTCATTAAATACTTATAGTCTTCCGGCTTAGGCGCTATCTCTATCGGGACACGCTCCTCAATGGTAATACCATATCCGGCTAATCCGGCAATCTTCTTCGGATTATTTGTCAACAGCCGCAGCTTTTTGGCTCCCAAATCGTGTAAAATCTGCGCGCCAATCCCGTATTCCCGAAGGTCCGGTGCAAAACCAAGTTTGACGTTCGCCTCCACCGTATCGTATCCCTGCTCCTGAAGTTCGTACGCCTTTAATTTATTGAGAAGCCCGATTCCTCTTCCCTCCTGTCTCATATAGAGAAGAATGCCCCGCCCCTCTCTGGCAATCATTTTCATGGCGTTTTCCAACTGCTCCCCGCAATCACAGCGGTGGGAGCCAAAGACGTCGCCGGTGAGACATTCGGAATGCACGCGGCAGAGCACCGGCTTGCCGTCGCCTACTTCCCCCATCGTCAGCGCCACATGATGTTCCCCGTTCGTAATATTCTCATAGCCGTGAATAGTAAAATCCCCGAACTTTGTGGGCAATTTTGCCTCTGCTTCTTTTTTGACGAGACTTTCCTTTTCCAGCCGTTTCTTGATTAAATCCTCAATCGTTATGACTTTAAAATTATGTCTTCTGGCAAATGTCAAAAGCTCTGTCGTCCGCATCATCGTACCGTCTTCTCGCATAATTTCACAGCAGAGCCCGCATTCTTTCAATCCGGCCAGTCTCATCAAATCGACAGTAGCCTCCGTATGTCCGGCGCGTTTGAGCACACCGCCCTCCCTTGCCTCCAACGGAAACATATGCCCCGGTCTGCGGAAGTCCTCCGGCTTTACGCCGTCTTCGACGCATTTCATCGCCGTGAGCGAACGCTCCACTGCGGAAATCCCCGTCGTCGTATCTACGTGGTCGATGGATACGGTAAACGCTGTCGCGTGATTATCCGTGTTTACCTCGACCATCTGATTCAGTTGCAGCTTCTCCGTCATGGCGCTGCTCATCGGCATACAAATTAGCCCTTTCGCCAATGTAGCCATCGTGTTCACATTTTCTGCCGTGGCAAATTCCGCCGCACAGATTAAATCGCCCTCATTTTCACGATCAGGGTCATCAATTACCAAAATCAGTTTTCCCTCGCGCAAATCCTGTAATGCTTCCTCAATCGTTGCCAGTTCTGTCATATTCATTCTCCATTCCCAATATTTTAAAAACCGTTTTCCCTCAAAAATTCCATCGTCAGCTTACTCTCTTTTTTCTTTTCCGTCTGCGGATACAGTAGTTTTTCCACATACTTGCCTATGACATCTGTCTCAAGATTCACAAAATCCCCTGCCTGCTTTTCCCGCAATGTCGTATTGGCCTGCGTGTGCGGAATGACCGACACGGTAAAATCCGTCTCGTTTACCCGTGCCACCGTAAGACTGATACCATCTACCGTAATGGAACCTTTTTCAACAATGTACCTCATCACCTCAGGAGCCGCCGCAATACGATACCAAATCGCCGTCTCATCGCACTCAATCTTTGTAATCTCACCGACGCCATCAACATGCCCCGCCACGATATGTCCTCCAAAACGCCCGTCTGCCGCCATAGCACGCTCCAGATTCACCCGACTTCCCCTTTTCAGGGAAGCCAGCGTACTGCGGTTGAGAGTCTCCGCCATGACATCTGCCGTGTACCCTCCGGCATGGATGGTTGTCACTGTCAGACAGACGCCATTAACGGCAATACTGTCACCAACCCGCGTATCCTCCAATACTTTTTGGCATTCTATGCGAAGCTGCGCCGATTGGCTTCCCCGCTCTATTTCAAGCACGGTTCCCGTCTCTTCAATTATTCCCGTAAACACGGTTCATCACCTCTTTTCCGCCGCCGCATTTTCCCCAGCGGAAGATATACGGCCGACACGGCCGCTGATACAAATATCTTTTCCTAATTTGATAATTTCTATATCCGATACCGCAAGCGCTTCCCGCATAAGGGAAAATCCGCTGCCCTCTACCGGCGATTTGGCGTGTTTCCCGCCAATAAGCTTCGGCGCCATATAACAGTAAATTTTATTCACCAGACCGCTCTGCAGCACAGCCCCGTGAAAGATTCCCCCTCCCTCCACAAGAACGCTGTCAATACTGCGGGAAGCAAGTTCTCTGATCACGGCTTGTATATCCACCCTGCCCTGACTGCCCGCACACAATAATTCCACGCCGGCAGCCCGCAGAGCATCCACTTTCTCTTTCTGCCCCTCATCATAGCAAATCATCGTCGGTATGTCTTTTGCCGTTTTTACTATCTGACTGTCAAGCGGAGTGCGCAATTTTGAATCACAGATAATCCGCAGCGGGTCAACTCCCTCTTCAATGCGGCAGTTCAACAAAGGGTCGTCCGCCAGCACCGTACCGATACCGACCATAATGGCCGAATACTGCCGGCGTAATTCGTGGACATGATGTCTCGCCTCCGCGCCTGTCACCCATTTGGAATCTCCGGTATGGGAAGCAATCTTGCCATCCATAGTCATCGCATATTTCATCGCCACAAACGGCATTTTCGTCGTGATGTAATGAAAGAAAATCTCGTTGAGCGCCAGACATTCTTCTTCCAGTATGCCGGTTTCTACCGCAATACCGTGTTCGCGCAAAATCTGCACTCCCTTTCCGGCAACCTGCGGATTGGCGTCCATGCAGCCCACATACACTTTGCTAATTCCCCGCTCAATAATAATCTCCGTACAGGGCGGCGTATTGCCGTAATGACAGCACGGCTCTAACGTCACATACATTTCTGCTCCCGTCAAATCCTCCGTACATCTTGTCAATGCGTTCCTCTCGGCGTGAAATCCGCCATACCGCTCATGGTACCCCTCGGCAACAATCCGCTGGTTTCTGACTACGACACAGCCAACCATCGGGTTTGGTGAAGTGCGTCCCCTGCCTTTTCTGGCAATATCCAGCGCCAGCCGCATATAATCCTCTTTTGTCATAACTGTCTTTCCGTTATCCTCTCCCATAAAGAATACTCCTTTTCGCCGGAGACATATAAAATGCCCCAAGCAGCAAAATACCCGGGGCATAAACTCGCATTATAAAAACAACAAATCTTCTATCATCCAGACTATACTGTCGGCTTTGGAATCACACCAAATCAGCAGTTTATAAAAACCGCTCGCGGGCTGTACCGCCGGTGAGGAATTTCACCTCGCCCCGAAGATTGTCTCTCTGTTCTCTATCTTAGCACGATTGCTTCGTTTTGACAAGCCATTAAAAATTCTCATTTTTCAGCGTCTCCACGACATCATCTTTTCTCAGTTTACGGGTTGCATAAAGCATTGTGGCAAATACGACTACAAAAACGCTGACAACGGCAATTCCCACGCTGTACCACGGAATATAGAAAGAAATCACAACTCCGCCATTCATCGTCCGGTAGATGAAATAAGTGACGGCAACCGCCACAGGCAGGCCAAAGATTAAGCCCTTGCACCCGTACAAAATGCACTCATAGTTCATCATCCTGTGAAAACTCCGCTTTGTCATTCCTATCGACTGCAAGATGGCAAATTCCCGCTTCCGCAAGGAGATATTCGTGGAAATCGTATTGAATACATTAGCCATGGCAATCAGTGAAATCAGTATAATAAAACCATAGGAAAAGATTCTCATAACAATAAGCAGCGAGCGGGAAGCCTGTATCTGGTCAGCGATATTATTCAGGCCCTCTGTTGTCTGGCCGTTTTCCGCCAGCAAATCACTCATCTCCGTATATGTCGTCGCCGCATTGGCGCTGTTAAACGACATTACCCATTCTTTCTTTATTGTCTTCGGGCACAGTTCTGCCATCGCACTCTCCGGATAGCAGATTACCATCCCCATATTAATCTGTATTCCATACGGAGCCTCCTCTACTATCGTTCCAGATAAGGTTACTCTTTTATCATAAACTTTCTCTGCCTCCACCCAGGTCGAAGACCCTTTAATTTCCTCTTCCGACTGATACTCTTCTCCATCTTCCGCTTTCTGGGTAACGGTTTCATATTGCGCCATGCGGTAAAGCAATTGTCCATTCTTCCCCGTCGTTCTGACGCCGGTATCAACCGCATACCCATCCGCTAATTTCTTTGGATAACAGAGAGTGATTTCCTGAGGATTCGTACTCAATATATGATATTTCGCGTAGCCCTCTTTGCCCGGCACAGTTATCTTATCTGCGATAACGGCTTTCGACTGTTTTCCATTAATATACTCTTCCGGCCTTAAATTCCGGCTCTTCAAATACTGACGGTACTCGTTATCTTCCACAAACATAATATAAACATTGTCGACCATCTGCCATTCAGATGGTACTATTTTTTCCTGCTTTTCGTCCATTGGCTCGGACAAAAGCCCATCTTTGCGGTACTGCTCATTAATATTCTTATCCGGTACGATGACCGAAAGCGGCATATCCCCGCCCACCGTATCAAAATAGTATCCTGATTTTGTTACGCCTTTCACCTGCGACATCTTCCGGTAAATCTTTTCCGCCGCCGGTGACTCTTCCATCCGGTAAGAGATATCATAATCGTATTCCTGCACTAATACATCCAGCCCTTTTGCCATATAATCACAAAAACTCGTTGCCGAAATAAAGAGTACGACGCTGATAAACAGGGAGAATACGGTTGCCCGATATTTTCTCCGGTTTCTCTTAAAGTTTTTTGACGCCAATACTCCCTCAATGCCGAACAACCGTCCGGTAATTCTGGACGTCTTTATCTGGCGTGAACGAATCCGGATATCGGCTGTCTGGCGAATCGTCTGAATCGCCGATACCTTTAACGCTTTCCGCGCCGGCAGATACGCCGATATTAAAATAGTAAGAAAACCAATGCCGGCAGCTAATAAAACAGCCCATCCCGCAGCCGCCATATGCATCTGCAATTGCTGGTCGCCTGCCCTTCCCGAAAAACTCATGGACTTAAATAACTCGCCGACAACATGGAACGTTACCGTCATACCGCCGATACCTGCCAATATTCCGAGCGGAATCCCTATTGCGCTCAAAACGACGGCCTCAAAAAACACGCCTCTCTTTAACTGTTTTCTCGTCGCCCCGATGGAAGATAACAAGCCAAACTGCTTCTTGCGCTCATTGACGGAAATCGAAAAGGAATTTCCAATCAGGGAGATTGAGCCAAACATAATAATGCCAATGAGAATCAACATCAGACCCGACAATACGGAATCAATACTATTTCCAGTGGAGTATCCCGCATATAATAAATAATATTTGTTGCTGTGCACGTTAGGTAAGACATGAAAACGGGAATCCTCTTTTACTTTCAAATGATTGGCAAACTCCGTCGCCTTTTCCGGCTCTTTCATCGTTATATAAAGTCTCTCTCCCAAGTCCTTTTCCGTATCATCCGCTTTCGTCAGCGCCGGATACCCTACGGCTGAGGAATTGCCGTCTATGGTCGCACTCTCATAAAAACCAACTACCTGATATGCCTTTTTTCCCTGTTCTACAAATGTCTCCTTCTCAATCGTTTCCTCGTCCGCATAACTTTGCCACAATAGTTTCTGCTCTGCACTTTTGCGGATTCCAACGGAAAGGGACAATGTTTCTCCCAGTTTATATCTGACGCCGCCGTTGCTTGCCAGACTGGTCGGCAAAGCAATCTCCGATGAGTTCTGTGGCAGCCTCCCTTCTAGGGCCGTCACCGAAAGCTGCTCTTCAAAATTTCCCGCATAAGCCGCAATATAGAGATATGGTTTTTCCTTGTTCCGCGACTTATCCAGTTTCGCATATCCTATATTTTTCAAAACGGCATAATTTTCTACTTCCTCCCGATTTTGAATCTTCTCTGATTCAGCGGCATTGATATCTTCCGTTAAGACATGCCATGAACCGGTATCCAGTATTGTCTCTTCCAACATAAACTGCTGCAAACTGCTTACTGTTGTTGTTACCGCTGTTATCATAGCAACGGATAAAATAATGCCGACAATAGTTACCATTGTTCGGGTTCGGTTCTGCTTCAGGGATCGCAGCGTAAACTTTTGAAAAATATTCATCCGCGGTTCACCTCGTCTCTGGCAATTGTCCCATCTTCAATCGTAATAATACGGTCTGCCTGCATTGCTACCTTTTCGTCATGGGTGATGACAATAAGTGTCTGTTCATATTGCTCGTTGGAGTGTTTTAACAAGTCAATAATATCCTGACTGTTCTTCGAATCAAGGTTTCCGGTCGGTTCATCAGCCAGTACGACTGCCGGAGAAGTCATGAGCGCACGTCCGATGGAAACCCTCTGCTGCTGCCCGCCGGATAACTGATTCGGCAGATGTTTCTCTTTGCCATCCAGTTTCAATATGCGAATAAGCTCCTGCAAATACTGGCGATTTACTTTTCTTCCATCCATAAGAAGCGGCAGCGTCATATTTTCTTCGGCATTTAATATGGGAATTAAATTATAAAACTGATATATAATTCCCACCTGCCGCCGACGGAAAATCGCCAGCTGCTCCTCTTTCTGTGCGTATACATCCTGACCGTTCATATACACCTTTCCTGCCGTCGGATTGTCCACACCGCCGAGAATGTGCAAAAGCGTCGATTTTCCGGAGCCACTCGACCCGATAATGGCGACAAACTCTCCTTCCTCAACCGAAAAGGAAACATCATTGAGCGCCACTACCTCGTTATCTCCTTTGCCGTAGATTTTTGATAAATGCTCTACCTTTAAAATACTCATAAATTATTTACCTCCCATTTCTAAAGCATTTCCATATACTGTTCTCTATTATACTAGCAAATCAACATGACGGACAGGTGACTGTTAGGTGACAGAATTGTAAGGTTGGGGGAGATGTTATAGATTTTATTTCTTTTTGGAATTCTTTTGGATGAAAAAAAGACACTTACTAAATCAGCAAATGTCTTTTTTGAAATTATGCTTTCACGCATTTGCGTTCCTGAAGCATCTTCCTAATTCTTTCAGCCCCTTTTTTTGTGTCTGCAATAATTTCCTCCGGTGTCATCTGAATATGCCTCAATGAATTATATTCCCGAATCTTTCGAATGTCATCAACATCAAACCTTTCACTTACTACCGGCTCACTCATCATCATCACCTTCTTCCAGCAAAACAGAGGGTGGATAAATCAGCAAATCCTTATATCCTTCAAGAGTTGTGATTACTTTTACACCCTTCACTGTCTTTACATTGACAATATGTTTAAAATTCCACGAAATAATAACATCGCACCCTGCAAGAATTGCAACCGCTATATGCTGACAATCATCAAAACTTTTTTTCTTTAGTATGCCAAAATCTATAAACTTTCCAGCAAGTTCAATGGTATTGCTATCCGTTTCCAACTCATGATATTCAATCTGGTCCAGATAGTCCAAAAGAATATTCAACTTCTCCTCACTGCACCTATCAATCTCCCTAAAAACAATATCTGACACATAAACTTCATATACGCCTTGTTTGAACAATTCCCAAAGTGACAATGTATCCTGCATTTTTTCCGGAGCATCCTCCTGATGCAAATAACTGACCACCGAAGTATCCAAATATACTTTCAGTCTTTTCATCTGACACCTCCGTTCCGTTTATAAACTGCTCTGCTTACTCTTATTATACCTTTTTACTGCTGGAAGTACAACAAAAGTTTTACGCTAACAAAAAAACAGAAGCATACAAACATAGTATACACTACCGACTTTTTAAGTCACATCATCTTGTATCTTCTCACCTTTACAAATAAAAAGAAAAAACAAGCTTTTTCCCCTCCCTCCAACCACTTACAAAGTTGTAAGATTTAGAAAGTTAGAGTGTCTTTGCGAAAGTTGTTAAAACCTTGCAATTACTGGATTTCTAAGATGTTCAAGATGTGATTTAGACGCTTATCTCTTCATAAAATCTCATATTTTTTCATTGATTTTGTGTAGTATAAATTTGTAATATTTTTTGTGTACGATGTTCCGGGCTAGGATACCCGGCTGTCCTTGCTCCGCTTTTCATCAAACTTTTCAATCTCATCCCGCATACGCTTATCATCCACATGGCTATACACTTTCAAAGTGAGAAAAACCAGAAATAATTAAGAATCGGATAGAATCCTTTCGTTTTAGGTGTCTACGCTGCTGGGGACGGGTCACATAGATAATTTGAATTATCAGAAGATAACGAAGTAAAATCTTCTATGTAATAGAAAGAGCCGCATTGAATTTAGTCCTGAAACTATTTTAACACGCCTCTTTCCGTTTGTCCGCTGCTTTTTTCAATTTATTTTTCTATTTTTCTATACGGATAAGAGCATATTTTCAAATGCCTCCTCCATCGAACCTCCGCCCTCTGTAAACCTTACTTTTACTTTCATGCCGCCTACCCGGACAAGATAAGGGTTTCCCACCTGCCTGAGATACTGCTGCCTGCGTTTTTCCAACGGCAGCCCTTTGTCTATCCTAAGTTTCGATATATCCGTAAGGCCGCCGGACTCCACATCTTCAAAATCCACAGCCAGCAATGCCCTGTATTCCTCTGCTGTCATTCCCTGCTCCTTTCGTCAGTGTATAAGAAACTCTTTGGCGATATGCCCATATGTGCATCATTGATTTTAGAGCTTCTTATACACTTGCTGCCCGTTCTCATGCCGCAAGCCCGCACTGCACCTTTACCGCATGGCCAATCTCCGCCAGTTTTCTTTTACTTACCCTGCCGGCTACTTCCATAATATCCGAATAGGCAACGGAAGTAATCTGTTCGCACAGGGCAAGGCCGTGGCGGTGCAGCCCGGTATTCCTATACCCATTCAGAAACACATGGGTTGGCAGGTATTCTTTTTTGTGTATCTTTGAGGTAAGCGGCACAACCGTGATAACTTGGCTGTGCTTATTTGCCATGTTGTTGCTGATTACGACACAAGGCCGGATTCCCGATTGGACTGATGTTTCATGCTGCCCCAAATCCACAATGATAATGTCGCCTCTTTTAATCTTCACTGCTAATTCCTCCCAAAATATCATTATTGGAAGAATGCTGATTTATAGCATTCTTTTTATGAGAACGGTTCTTCCGTTCTCATTGCCTCCCCCTCCAATACTTCTTCAATATACTCCACTGCCTCCTGCTCTGTAGGGCAGGAAACTACTTTATTTCCTGCCCCATCCTCTACCACATGCTCCGACGGGTAAGGGAAAATACCACAATCCCCTTGAGGACTATGGTATGTAGAAGAATGTTATTCTTTTGTCTGTATCGTTTTTTGCACCGTTTCCAATGCAACGGTTCCAGCTTCACATCATTCCCTTTCCGGGAAAAGAACCGTATAACATATTCCTTGTACTTTCCCCATCAAATTTTGTAGATAAGGGAATTATATTAGATAAAAACGAGGAAACACCGAGGATATACCGAGATTTTGACGAGGAATATCGCAAGTTTAGACAAAAAAACAGCCTGGTTTTACCCAGACTGCCATTATTCTGATTGAATTTCAAAGCAGTATCCCACTTCTCTGGTACATTGGACGGAAAACGATGGCACTTTACTGAGTTTTTTTCGCAGATTACGGACATGATAACCAATTGTGTTATTTACCTCACCAGAGGGAAAACCACCCCATACACACTGATAAATCTGTTCATAAGTCAATACCTGGCCTTTATTTATAGCAAGCAGACAGAGAATATCAAATTCCTTTGTGGTCAGATGGACTTTCTTGCAATTACAATAAACCGTCCTTTGTTCAGGACTGATTTCCAAACCGGGAAATGATATGATGTTTTCATTACTGAATGACATCTTTTCAAAATGAGGAAAGCGTTTCAAATATGCGATTATTTCCTCAAACTCCTGTTTATCATCATCTGTAAATTCTATCAATAGTATTCTGCCCATAAATCCACCTGCTTTCAAAAAAAGTGACGAGATAATTCCCGCCACTCTAGCCACTTTTTTGTGATTATTTTATCTGTTTCTTATGCCATATTACACTATAGTTTTTCAAGCCTGTCTATAAAGGCCTGATAAAACTCCTTTTCTTTCATAATCTGCTGTTGCACTTCCAAACTGCGCTGACTGATCGGTTCTAATGGGTTTTCCAAATCAAAAAGAAGTTTTTTGGTTGCCTGTAATGCCGATTGCACGGAATTACCCAAAATGTCGTTATAGTTTGGTTTGCCCTTAAGTTGATTGGTAAGCCGTTGTACCATCATCTGGGATATATGTCCCATCATTCCATTTTTCTTTCTGCCCATACCATCTATGCCAACCTCTGCTGCCGCTTCCATCCACGCTGTCTTTACTTTTTCCGGTGCGTTTGGTGCAACAGAACGAAAGGCTTTTTCGGCATGGTCGTTTTTATCTATACTTTCTTTCTCAGCTAATGCATCCATGAATTGTTTTTCAGATACATTCCGTTCTGTCCGGCTCATTTCATATCCAGTCGTTGAATAGCTTGCTGCTCCTATTCCGCTAACGCTCATTCTTCGATACCTCCATTATTATCAACTATATTTAATCGGACAACATTAAGTCTGTTGCTCAATTTTTTCATAAGTGTTTCAAATTCTTCCAAAAACTCAGATTAGCAGTTCACCCTATGTGGCTTATTTATTGTGATATGTAGTTATAGTTTTTATTTCTTGCTCATAAAATCCCAATATGCCTGCATACTGTACTGATAATATGCTGCCGCCTTTTTCTGGCTCAACAGCCTCATGTCACTTATGGTGTTCTTAAACATATCCATAAAATCTCTCCTGTCATTTAACCTCATATTTCCAGTTTCCAATGGGAGTGAAGTAAAGCCAAACTGTTTCTCCACACCCGTATATGCCTCCAATGCCCGCATCTCCACGATTGTCGCAGATTTTGGATTGATTTTATTGATATGTATAGTCTGTTCAAATTCATCCCCATTCTCATCAACGCCCTTTGCAATCATAGTCGGATCATCTTGCGTTGAATCCTCCGCATATTTGATATAAAAAGACAATCCTGTTCCATTGCCGCCAGAATACAACATATCATCCCCCATCATATAAACTTGATATGTTTTCGGTACGCTTGCCACATTGTTTACCTGATTTGCAAAACTCTTTTCGGTCGTATTCTGCTGTACCTTTCTTGTTCCGTAGTATGCAGGATAACCTGCTCCTATTCCACTTACACTCATTTTCCTAATCCTCCATTATTATCAACTATTTTTGATAGCGGCTCCTCTGTCATTCAGAGCCGCCCCTGCTCCCTTGCAATAAGTCCAAGCAGTCCTTAGAGGCACCCCTTTAAGTACTTCTGCCAAATAAGTGTACAAGATATTCAACACGGTATAAATCCTGTCACTTTCGGCTTTCCATTACACCCTTGCTGAATGTGCTTATATTATTTTCATACGCCATTGCCGCTAAAGCACTCATAGCTGTTGACTGAAAATTCATCATATCTACACTGCCCTGAGTACCATCTGAAAGAAAATTCTGTAACCTCTGCTGACCAGCCAGATACCTGTTTAGAGAACGCTGCTGTTCAAATGCCCTCTTTGCCTGTGCTTTCTTCATTGCCTTCTTTGCCTGTTCCTCCATCAGCTCTTCCATTTTTTCATGGCGTTTTTCCCACCATGATTTTTCATTTTTAACATTATCAAAACTGCTGCCAGGACCAGATTTTCCAATATCCTGCCCGAGATGTTCTTCAATAGATGCACCAAACTTCTCCACATAAACACTTCCTGATGCACCCGGCCATCCGAAAAACGGATTCCGCACAGATCTGTTTTCTGCCGTATATCCCAATACCCACGCCTCATAATCCGGATCGTTTTTCATCTGCTCCCATCCTGCGTCCGAAATGGAAACGATTTCCCTGTCATATATTCTGGTGGCGTCAAATGGTATGCTGTTCATCAACCCATTTATAAAGTCCTTATATTCCTCCATCGTCATATCTTCTCTGGAAACATTGCCGGCACCGTTCTTTGTTATTACAGACTTTCCAGCCCATACCTGTGCATCCACATGAGAGGCATCTTCAGGGTGATTTCTTTTGTACTGATCAACGGCACTTTCTCTTTTTTCTGCCACTTTATTAGCAAAAGATGTTGTTTCCGTCTGGCTGCTCTTTGCTTGTTTGTTTACTGAATTACTATAAATCCCTGCCGTGTAATTCGTGTTGATTATGTTGCTCATATCCACTTGCCCTCCTTAATAAAATTTTTTGTTATTATCTTAATAGGGGATACTTTGTAAATCAGTGCATCCTATATTTTCTTATGATGATACAGTCACATAATTTACTTATTCAAAAAATCCCAAAACCGCTTATAATTCAAATATCCCTCTAAGTTCCCTGCACGGTACTGCATCTGCATAATATCCTTAACAATCTCCTGCCAGTTTTCCTTATCAAACAGGCTGCCACTGCCATTTGAACCGTTATAGTTGGACTTAGCCCCCATAAAGGCACCTTGTGCATCAGGACATTCCCCTGTGGCAGATAAATGACTGGAATATGCAAACATATCTATTTCGTCACAGTTCTTAGGATCGACCTTTGAAATATCAACCATCCTTTCGGTTACATTTCCAGCAGCGTCCCATATTTTTACTTTATACACCGGATTTGCCGGATCAAAATCCTTTGTTTTATATACAGTAACAGAACTGTCATGGTCTGCCATTGCACCAATCGACTGTCCATCTTCTTCATTTGAGATATGTAACGTAAATCCTGTATTCCCTGTGCCTTTTACATTCCCCATGCTTCCCGCAAAACTCTTGTCTGCTGCATTATTTCCTGTACGTCTTGTTTGATATCCTGTTACCGGGTATCCTGTTGTTCCAATTCCATTAACGCTCATCTTTATTTCCTCCATTATTTTCTAATATTTTATGTGTGGTTCTTCTGTCATTCAGAACCAACTATGCCCTCTTAATACTAAGTCCAGGCATTCTTACTTATCCAGAAACCCTAAAAACTTCTGCCATTCCATATAGCCTTTCAAATCCCCATAACTATACTCTGACTGCATAATATCCCTGACAATATCCACCCAATTCATCTTTGTCACAAAACTCCAGGAGCCGGAACTTCTCTGCTCTGCGTTTTTTACGGCTTTTGCAACTGCGGCTTTCAGCACGGTATCTTCAAAGCTGCCTTTTCCGCTTTCTTTCAGATTGGAAGTGTACGCATACATTTCAGCCGTATCACAGCTTTTCGGGTCTACCTTAGAAACATCTATCATTCGTTCTGTAACATTTCCATCCTTATCCCATGTTTTCACTTTATAAACTGGATTGTCCGGATCAAAATCTTGCGTTTTATATACAGTTATAGATGAATTATTTTCTATATCTACGCTAGAACAAATTGCAATATCCCCCGTTTCTTCATCAGAGCCATGCAAAATGGCTGTTGAAGTCTGTCCTGTTGTCTGCGCCGCTTCTGCCACTTGTTTTGCAAAGTTTCCTCCTGCAACATTTCTTTCTGCCTTTCTTGTACCATCCCTTGCAATCGGATAGTCTGTTGTTCCAATTCCACTAACACTCATTTTTTAATTCCTCCATGGTTATCATCATTTTATTGGTAGTTCCTCCGTCATTCAGAACCACCCATGCCATATAATTCTGATGAATAGTCCCTGCCAAATTCAAAACGCTTGAGAACTAGCTGCCTGTGCAATTTTTTGATTGCCAGACTGCCCATTGCCGGATATGAATATGGGAACACCGCATAACGGGCAACTTCCATCCGCTTTAATCATAGAGCCGCAAAGCGAACAAAACTTATCTTCCAACTCTGATGTTTCGCCAATATCCTTTTGCAACAATTGTCTTATTGAATTTTCATTTACAATTTTTTTGCTTTTTTCACTTCCTGTTTCATTCGGATAACCTTCAATCCAATAGAGTGTTCTACCATCTGGATATACAATCATGCCTGCGCTTTTCACAGGCGGCTGTAAAGCTCTTATCGCAGCTTGGTTCTCTGGACTACAAAACTCCTCTATGTCATTCAACACCTTTTCTTTCAAAACAGGATTATTTTCCATTTTTGACAAAGCAGCCGGAGAAATTATGACGTGGTTTGTACCTCTCAAATCATTCGTTTCAAGAAACTGGTCACAATTTACTACGTTGCCTACATTCAATGTTACATCATAGTTATCACGAATTTCTCTTGCCAACTCCCCTCCTGTGATTTTTTCAAATAATTGCCTAAAGTTGCTTTCTGCATTTTTTACTGTTGTAGTGTTTCCTTGAATCGTGGCATCTTTTAATATCCCAAGCGACTGTATATCCATATTCCTCAAAAACCTCCCTTTTTCTTCTTAATATTAAAATTTGCCCCCACCAAAGAAAGCAAAACCTCTGTCTGAAATCCCGTATGGTCAGATTCATCACATGCCAAAATATTTAGATTTTTTATTTCTGAACTATCAACGTACAATAACATTGCTTTTTTTGACTTTGGTTTTTCTTCTTCATCATCTTCCCAACCAAAATCTAAATAGTAGCCTCCTGTACCATCTTCATGTATAAACACACCATTACTACCTTTTCCAGTGAATTTACCTGACCACGGTATATCCTCGATTGACTTATACACCTTCTGCCTGAAGGCACTATCCTTTTTCATCCTTAATAAGGATTTCTTTGAGATAATCACATTCCTCCCACCATGTAAGCCATATTTTTCCAGCATTGCGGTATCATACATTTCTGCCTCTGTGTCTGTTTTTCCACAACTGTAATCTACAACAACCGTATTGACATTAAACTTTTCGTCCAGAAATTTCTTCATTTCTGCAATATCTGTGTTTTCATTCACCCGCTGTAAAAGTTTCTCAAACTCATCTCCACACTTTATGCTGTTACTCAATAAATTCACAGCATTATTGATTTGTGGCAAAATTGCCTGAATATCCATACTACCAACCTTTCTGCATATGTTATCAATTTTAATCCGGCGGCTCCTCTGTCACCCAGAGCCACTCTGCTCCCCCATTCCTATATCTGCCGGAAACCTGCCCACCTGTACCTTATGAGCGGTATAGTCATCATTTATTCAGATATCCTGCTTTTCTTCGTCAGACCATATCTGTTCATAACAGCTACCAATACCCTTAAAGTTATTCACATCTTCTAAGCCTCCGTTGAAATAATTGACATTTCATCCGATACTGTATCCATTTCAGCATCAGCAGAAGGCATATTATTATCGGCATCCTGCTCTGAATTTTCATTTGGTGCTTCTGTTGGCTTAGAAATTTCCAAACTCATGGTAGTTTCCATTCCTCCGATACTCATTGTCATTACAAGCACTCTTGAACCATCTGGCTTAACAATAATCTCTGTTGTTGTTTCAGATTCCTGGCTACCTGCCTGCTCCAATTCCTCGTTGTTCTGTAACCAGCCGAAAATTGCTTTATAAATATCTTCTGAAAACCGAACACTCCAATTATTCTTATAATTTTCATTGTCATTATAGGACATGCCATCAAATCCCATAGAAATAATCCCATTATCCGTGCGCTGCGCCAGCCCTTTTATTTCCAAATCAGCCCATATGTAAGCGGCATTTTTATCATGTATCAGATTTGGATATTTATTGAAGCAGGTTTCCGCCAACGCTTCATACTTCTTTATATCCGCCTGGCTCTGTAAAAGGACTTTGCCACCACGGCCTTCCTCGCCAGCCCGCACAAGATACTGTATGCCCGTACCGGAATGTGTCCTTAAGGTAAATCCCTGCAATTCCTCCGTTTCCAACGTTTCAACACCCATAACATTCTGCAGGGCATCTTTCAGTTCGCCGTCCATCACCATAGCATCATAACTCATGGTTCCATGCTCCGAAATCAAAAACTGTTTACCTGTCGTGCTGTCCTGCCTGACCTTGATATCTGAATATTCAAAAGCGCCTATCCGTTCTCCCTGCTTATTGTAGATGTCAAAGCAGCCAGCCTCATTGTCCGGCACAATCCTGTAATTCTCAGATTCATATGTTTCATAGGCAGGCTTTACATTACGTACCGTCGATGCTACCGATGCACGATATGCCTCCAATGCAGAATTTTGTCCTGTCGCCCTCACACCAACTCTTTGAGGAAGAACACTCCCCACCGTATCTGCACCAGCCATCTTGTTTGCAAAGCCTGTTCTCGAACCATTCTTCTGCACCTTTTCTGTTTCCTGCCATGCAGAATAACCCACTCCAATTCCATTTATGCTCGTTTTTCTATTCCTCCATTATTTTTAATCTGGCGGCTCCTCTATCATTCAGAGCCGCCATGCCTACTATAGTAAGTTCGGGCATATCCTGTTTTACTCCAAAATACCCGCTGCTTCCATAATGTTCTGTTCATATGCCGCAATCGCAGACCCCATAACTTCCGGCATAGCCGTAAATGTATACATGTTTATATCCATTGTGCGGTTTGCAAGAGCCTCTGCCATAGTCTGCTTTTTATAAGCTATCTCAATCTGCCGTCTCCGTTCCTCTGCTGCTTCATGACTGCGTTCCAGACTTGCTTTCCGCTGTGCCGCTTCTTTCTCCCGTTTTGCTTTATTGATTTCATTAACCTCCCTTACCCGTTCTGGTGAATCACTGCAGCCACCGATATACGTTACGCTTCCATCTTCATGGACTACCACACCGCCCGGTTCATAGACAAGTCCCTTTGCCGCAAACGAAGCCGTCAACATTGGAGTGGCATTGAAGAAATCATCTATCTTGCCCTCATAATAAGCTGCCTTTTCCGGATCATTTGCCATCTGCTCCAGAATATTTGGTGCAATCACAACATCACTTCCACTCATACTCTTTCCAATTCTGTCAAGACTTTGCTGATCTTTCCCAACACTCTGGATTCTCACGTTACCATACTTTGACTTTAAATATTCTGTATAGGCATCTACCTTTGATGTGCCTGTTTTCTGCAACTTGTCTATAAAATTGGTCCCATTTGTATCTGCTTTATTAACATCTTTTGACTCTGCATACTGATATGCACCTGCCAAAACTCCATTTACTCCAAAAATGCTCATAAATTCTCTCCTTTACAATCAATACTTTCTGTTGCGGTTCCTCTGTCAGTCAGAACCGGCTACGCCCCCTTAATAATAAGTCCAGGCATATAATTCCTTATTCTAAAGTATCTGCTGCCTACATGGTATTTCTCTCATAAGCCGCAACTGCCGCACTCATAATCTCCGGCATCTCCGGTGTCACTATATATGTAAACTTGCTCATTTCTGTAGTATGATTAGCAAAAAAGTCCGTCACATTTTGTTTCTTATAGAGCAGTTCCATTTGTTGTTTCCGTTCTTCTGCTGCTTTCTGGCTACGTTCCTGATACTGTCTTTTCCTTTTTGCCTTTGCCTCGTCCTCTGCTTTCATCTGAGCTTCTATTTTTGCTTTCTTTTCGGGAGACACATCCCCACAAACATAGTAATTTGCAGTACCGTCTGGATGGATAACCACACCATAAGATTGAATTTCAAATCCCCCTGCTGCCATCTGTGCCTTTACCATAGACTGAGAGCCAAAAAAGTCATCAATTATTTTTTCGTAATGAGCAGCTTTCCTCGGATCGTTTGCCATCTCCTCCAAAATATTAGGTGCAATGACAATATTATTCATTCCATAGGTTCCCATCCCCAATGAATCCATACTCTTTTGGTCACTATCAACATTCTGTACCATTATAGGACCATATTTCATTTCTAAATATTTTTGGTAATCATTTACTCTTGATGTGCCTTCCGTCTCCCCTGATTTCTTTAACTGTTCCAAAAAATCTGTTTCATTTGTGGCTGCTTTCTGTGTTTTGTTCGCATACTGATATGCACCCGCCAAAGCTCCATTTACTCCAAAAATGCTCATATTAAATTCTCTCCTTTACAATCAATACTTTCTGTTGCGGTTCCTCTGTCAGTCAGAACCGACTACGCCCCCTTAATAATAAGTCCAGGCATATAATTTCTTATTCTAAAGTATCTGCTGCCTATATGATATTTCTCTCATAAGCCGCAGAAACCGCTTCCCTTGCTATGCTAGTCGTCTTATAATATCTTTCATCTTCCTGCTGCTCCCGTAATTTCCGCTTGATTGCGTTTTCTTTGGCAATCCGTTCATATTCTGCTGCTTTTTCTTCCTTTTCCCGTTTCCGTTTTGCAAGCATACGCAATTCTTTTTCAGACGGTCCCATAAAGCCGCCCTCTGTGCAGGTAGTCCAATTTGCAATTTCTCCATTTTCATCTAAACTAATCAAAACAGAAACAGCTCTAGGCGGCATTTGAGATTGTTGTATAAATGCGTCTACAGTATTTGCCACTTTTTGTGCCAGCGCAGGGTCATTGTCCATTTTTTCCTGTAAAGCAGGGGGCACAAGAACTGACTTTTTCCCGAATGTAGATTGATACCTTGCTTGACACTCCTTACTATTCATTGCCGGCGCTGCACCGCTCGGCTTCCAGTTTACCACTTTATCATAATCTACATTATCATCAAAAAACTTTTCAAAAGGGAAATCAGTCCGACACCATATGCCAGACGGAATTTTTGAGGCGTCCACTTGATGAATTTTCATTTCGGGATATTTCCCCTTCATCATTTCCTCAAAACTCTGTCCTGTTACAGTTCCCGCTGCTTTTGTCGCCGCAAGTTCCGCAAAGTTCACGCCGCCGCTTTTCCCTGTTTCCTGCAACTGCTCCGTAAAACTTGTTCCACTTGCGGCTGCTTTTTGTGTCCTGTTTGCATATTGGTATGCACCCAAAACATCATTAACTCCTAAAATACTCATATTAAATTTTCTCCTTTACAATCAATACTTTTGTTGCGGTTCCTCTGTCAGTCAGAACCGACTATGCCCCCTTGATAATAAGTCCAGACATATGTTTATTATTTCTTAGAAACAAGGTTCCTCATAATTCCATAATATTCTTTTCATACGCATTGAACACTACCTGATTTACCAAGTTTCTCTTATAGCATCGTTCTTCTATCTCCTGCTCCAACATCTTCCGTTTCAAAGCACTTTTCTCCGCCAATTTCTCATATTCAGCGCGCTTTGCTTCTCTCTTTTTGCGTGCCTCTACAAATTCAGATGATGAAACGGTAATCCGTCCGGGACCGGTAACAGTGCAGTTCCGCACATCCCCATTTTCATCCAAATCAAATACATAGCTTTTTCCTGCCTGATGTTCTGCTACGTTATAACCATAAGATGCTGCCACTGTGTTATCCCATCGGTCATAATCCTCCTTCCATGCCTGCAGCTTTGCCATTATCTGCCGGGCATACTCAGGATCTGCATCCATCTTCTGCTGCAAACTCTCTGGTACAAGGATTGCAATCCGTCCAGAGCCTACACTATTATAATTCCTTTGCAAGTCACTACGCATCTGCGATGGATTTGCTCCTTCAGGTTTCCAATCATTCAAAGCATCCGCACCTGTATTCTTATCAAAATACTTCCAAAACGGGAAATCATTTCTCTGCCAGTTGCCGGAAGAAATATTGGCATTTCCCACATGGGTTATAACATCGTATTGTGGAAAAGCATCTTCAAAATTCGTTGCACCTGCTTTTCCAGTGCTGTATGCCTTGCTAATAGTTGAAATATAATCTGTAGCACCTGCCATTTTCTTTGCATAAGCTGTCTGAAAAGCACTTGCTGCCGTTTTATCCGTTATTTTACTTATACGTTCCTCATAAGACTCACCCATATAGTGATTGGCGCCAGTTGTCCTCATTTCATTAACACTTCTCAATGAGGCCTCCTTCTCTGCCGCTTTTGCCGCTGCAATTTCCGCAAAATTTCCGTCTACCCTCCTTTCTTTCATGGCACTGGTACGACTGGTGCCATACTCCCACAATTTACCTGTCACTCCAAAATCCATCTTCATTTCCCCTTTCATTTTTCATCATCATGGACAGAATGAACACCCTGCCCCTGACCATATAATCCATTGTCCCATGATACTTCTCTACCGTATTTTTAATGTTTGCAAGCCCCATCCCATGATTCTCCTTATCTGTTTTATCCGTCACCGGAAATTCCTCACCCGGTTTCCGCACCAATTTCCCATCAAAGCTGTTCTCCACCTTCAGGACAAGAAGATTTCCTTTCTGCAAGGTCACGAACCGAATAAAAGCATCCGCCCCAGGTTCCTTTTCTTTCAGTTTCCTGCACGCCCGAACAGCATTGTCAACAGCATTGCCAAGAATAATCCCTATATCATAACTGTGGATTTTCAAATCCTGCGGAAACACCAGCTTATCCGCATCCATCTCCAAGTCCGGAACAAGCCGCACTGCCTCATGGTATGAATGCTTTGTAAAAGCACAGGGCAAAGACAACTAAAATGCAAAGCGACAATGCCAGTTTCCACACTGCCTCCCTGTAACCGTTATATCCCGTCCCCAAAGCCTGCTCAAACATCCCCGATATTCCATACAGCCCCACAGTATACAAAACTGCCACACACAGGCCATTCCACCGGTTTTTCCATCTGCTTTCCAAAAAACTCCCCAAAAAATACTGCAGGCAGTATCCCTGAAACAGAATTACAGCCATATATAACAGTTCCACCATTTTATACACCGGGTATCCCTCCATTCTGCAGGTACCACATATATGCCTTTACAAAATCCCCATACTTCTTCTTCGTCAGATAAACTTTGTCGCCGTTTGTCATGGTGATACTGTCATTGTCATATTCCGTGATATGTGCCATGTTCACAATATACGCCCTGTGGCAGCGGTAAAAATCTTCCCCAAGCTGCCCCTCCAACTCTTCCATTGTTGCATAGATTTCTATGATGTCTTTTGACCTGGCAGTATGGATTTCCACTTTTTTTGCCCTGCTTTCAATATACAGAATGTCGGCCTGATCAAGCGTAAGATTTCTCTTTTTAATAAAGAGCCCCCTCTTTTCCTTCTTTTTTGCCACCTCACCTGCTGCCCGTTCCAGCACTTCCCTGAATTTGTTTTCATCCACAGGTTTTAACAGGTAATGGAACGCATACAGGTCAAGGGCATCGAACACATACTCCCTGTTGCCTGTGACAAATATCAGGACAATGTCATCCTGTCTTTCCCGCAGTCTCCTCGCTGTCTCAATACCATTCATGCCATCCATCTGTATATCAAGAAAAACGATATCCAAGTGTTTCTTCGCCTCAAGCACCTCCTCCCCTGTGGCATAGATGTCCAGACAGCAGTCTGGCATCTGCTTTCTGACCAGCCCGCTAATCTGCTCCAGTATCACTTTTTCGTCATCTACGACTGCGATGTTCAAAATTTATCACCTCGAATCCTGTCATGGCATACACAAAAGTGTAACGAATCATCAATAACCTTTCATCCGGCTATTTCATCTCCGTTACACTTTTTATATCGGCAAAAAAACTCCGTTTTGGGGACATATGGAATGAATCGCCTACTTTTCGGGAACGAAAGGCAGGAACTTTTTTATAAAAAATTCTTAAATTCTTAAACACTCTAAAGTTTTTTACTTTTTATCCGATATTAACCGTTTCCGGTTTTATACGTGGTTCTTCTGTCATTCAGAACAAACTATATTCTCTTATGGTAAATACGAGCATAATATCCTTCATCACCCCAACAACGAAGCACCATCTGCAACAGTTTCCGTCATAAAATTTGCTTCATAGGTATCAGACGCTTTTGCCAACTGTCTTTCATTGTTCCATGACTGTAATAGCCTATTTCTTTCCTGATCCTGCTTTACAATCTTTTCATTCAACATTTCCTGCTGCTGTTTTTTTACCTGTGCCCGTTTTTGCAGATATTTTTCCATAATCTCTTTTTGCCTGTCTTTCTTGTCACTTGTTCTTTTATAAAAGCTGTTTTTTGAACGCGTATGAAACTCGGAATCATAACCCACAGGCCATGAATCTCCCCTATACTCATCCAACGTCGCACCAACTGTGAACACTGCGGAACAATTTCTTGGAGCTACTGAACTTCCCATATCCCTTTGAAGTAGAGAAAGAATTTTCTCCCTATACTCCGGATCATCTTTCATTGCCTTAAATGCAGCTTCTGATATATTGACAGCCACATTACTTAGTGAATTATGAACAGTGATTTTAGAAAGGTCATCATAAAACTCTTTCTTAAAAATCTCCATTTCTTCCGTTTCTGATAATTTATATGTTCTATCTGCTTTGTCTGTACCATCAACATTTTTTGTGTTCTTCATTGCTGATACATAGTTCTGATAATAATTCTGTCCTATTCCATTAACACTCATTTTCAAATCCTCCATTGTTATCAATATTTTTTATGGCAGCTCATCTGTCAGACAGAACCGCCCCTGCTACCTTGTAATAAGTCCGAACAGTCCGCAGAAGCACCACCCTTTTAAGTGCCTCTGCGAAATAAACTATAAGAAATTATTCACGCCTTTATATCAAAACTTCCTGCTGTGGATGTACCAGAAGATGTAGTTATGAGACTCCTCGTAACACTTTTTACATCAGTACCGGTTGCAGATACCGTAAATGTTCCTGTTTCTCTGCCCTCTTTCAGTTTTTCCGTTTGCTCTTTCCTCTCTGCCCTTCTTTCAGCCGCCTTTTCTTCCTCTGATTTTTTCTCTTCCCGCCTCTTAGCAGCCTTTTCCTCAGCCGCCTTTTTCTCCTGTGCCTTTCTCTTTGCATTCTCTCTGGCTATTTTCCCGTCTGGATCATTTGTGCCAGATGATATACAGGTTATATTTCCGTTAGCATCTATTTGATAACTCAAACTTGTCAAAGTTCCAAGAGAACCGTTTACCGCCATTTTTGCACATTCTGGAATAGCCGCCAGATTTTCTTCCAAATATGTAGCTTTTTCCGGATCATTCATACACTTCTTTAAAAATGCACCTGATACTGAAACTGTTGTCGGAATACCCTGCATTGAGGTAGTCCCCGTATTCATGTAGCTATATTTTTCCTGCAAATATTTGGAATAATCATTAACATTACTATATCCCGTTTTGATTTGCTCTGTTCTGGTTACACCGGGCGTTGAAGTTTTCATTTCAACTGTACTCGTTGTCACATTGCTGTCTTTCTTACTTCCGCTGTTCTTTGTGTTACTTGTTGCATAGTTGTTATAACTGTTTGTAATTTCCATTGACATAACTTTGCCCTCCTTGTTAAAAATCTCATAATACACTATTTCAATAACATTCTCTCTGACATCTAAAGCCGCCCATTCATTCTACTATACCTCGTTTCCTACAGCAGTTTCTGTTTATATTCCTCCAAAGTCATATCTTCCGGAGAAACCGATCTTTTCTCTGCAACCTTACCAGCAAATCCATCTGCTTTTTCTGCACTGTTTATACCTTTTGTGCTTTTTGTTGCTGCCATATTGTTCTGATAATAATTCTGTCCTATTCCATTAACATTCATTTCTAATCCTCCTTCTGTTGCAACATAACTGTTACATGGAAAACATCTTTTTTCACTTTTATCTTTATCCCGCCATAATACCGCTCCGCCATATCATGCACGTTTTTAAGTCCGATCCCATGCTCTGTAACAATCTCCGGCTGGGCGCTCTGCTTTGTTGTATGTGGAAGTGAATTTTCCTCCTGCATAGACAAGGCTCCATCAAAGCTGTTCTCCACGGTGAGCAGCAAGAATTGTTTCTTTTGCTTCAGGTCAAGGCGTATGAAGCCTTTTCCCCGTTCCAGTTTCTCACAAGCCTCTATGGCATTGTCCAGAAGGTTATCCAGGATAATACCTAAATCGAATACGGGGATTCCCACACTGTACCGGAAATCAACTTCAAACTGTATTCCGGCTTTCTCTGCCCTGCGCCACTTATCATTGATAATGACGTCCGTTACTGCATTACCTGTTGCATACTTATATTCCAATGCCTGCATAGACGCATCCATTCTCTGGATGTACTCGTCAATCTCCCCATACTGTCCGGTCTCAGCCAGCCCCTTGATATTTGCCATGTGGTTTTTCATCTCATGCCTTACCTTGCGGATGCTGCCATAGAAATTCTCTGCTTCTTCCAGACGTTGTTTCATTGCTTTTACCTGCTGTTCCTCCACAAAATGTTTCTGTCTCTCGGCAAGCAGAATACGGTATCTCTGCCAGAAATAAATCAATGCCACCTCCCCTGCAAAAATAAGCACCGCTATCATCGGAACTTTCCATAGCAAATCTGGTTTTTCATCAAATAATATAAAGACGTCAGTGTCTATTTTTACAACAAGCAGGCTGTTTACCATACTTGCAATCATGCTCCCCACAAAATTTAGGACAGAAAGCATGATAACATCCTGCCACGTCATTATGCCCATACCTTTTACAATCCTGCAGAAAATAACAGCCATAACTACAAATAGTACAGTATAAAAGAAAACAGTTACAGACAATCCTGCTGCCATGCTATGGTACACCTGCTGTTCATAATCATCCTGCAATCCGTCAATACTTTTCATCCATACATTTGTCATTTTCATGTAAATGCTGTTTGCAATCAGAAAACATAAGCAGTGGAAATTATAAAATGCAAGCATGGTAAAAACCGCTTTACCAATTTGTTTTTTATGGAATATTCCACTGTACCCTGCTACAATAACGGCTAATATGGCATATCGAAACCATGAGGCACACGGAAGAAACCATATCCCTATATTGATACATAGAAACAAAACCGCCACAATGCTATTACGTTTTGCTTTCTTAATATCAAAAATAGCCGCCCACAAAATAATAAACATTGATGTTGTACACTTTTAGTTGACACCTTTTACTCAAGGATTTGGTGTATAAT
>CAJUTM010000001.1 GCA_910589595.1 uncultured Eubacterium sp. | reverse complement strand
CCGGATTTTTACCCTGCTGGGATCAAGATTGCGAACTTGTTTCGCAATTACCTATATACACACCTGAGGGTGGAAAATGGTGAAAAAAGCGTCGTAAAAAATTCGTTGAATTGATTATACCATTTATTCTCTGTGTCTATCAAATGGGGTAAACCACAGGAGGCATTTCTTTTCTATTATTAACAATTGAAAAATAAAAAACTTTATGATAGAATAATTTGCGCAAAAGCATAAACATATTGTCATATCCTTATAGAGAGGGAAATGTAGTAACCGGCAACATGTTTTGCTATAATTAATTTGATATTTGGGAGGTAATTTTGTATGAAATTTCTTGCAAATTGTAAACTGGCAACGCGCATCAGCATTATTACTACAACTATCACTTTATTGGGAATGTTGTTACTTTGGCGCACGGTATCGGATAATGTTGCATCCATCGTTGAGAACGATATTACGAATCAGATGACAGATGCCGTAGAGTCGAGGGCTGCCATCATTAATGACTATGTATCTTCGGCGGAAGAGTATATGACGGCTTTCGCTCTTGGCAGTGACGTACATAATTTGCTTAAAGACCCGCAAGACCCCGAGCTGGTAAAGAAAGTTCAAAAGTATACGGAAGACTTTGCCGAAGTAAAAGGAGTGTTTGAGGGATTATATATTGCTACGCCGGAAACGCATGTTCTGACGCATACTTCAAAAAGCGCCGTTGGCATGACAACAAGAAAAGGAGATGCGCTGAAATCATTCCAGAATACGATTTTGGCGAAACAGAAATTGACAAATCTGGGCATCATGAAGTCTCCGGGAACGGGAAGTATGATTCTTTCTATGTATTATCCGATTTTTGAGAATCAGGAATGTATCGGCTATGTGGGCGCCGGTGTATTTGCCAATAAGTTGATGGATGCCTTACTAGGGTTAGATATTAAGGGTCTGCCGGATAGTGAATATGCCTTTCTAAATGTAGATACCGGCGTTTATCTTTATCATGAAGACAAAGCTCAGTTAAATAACATAACGAAAGATAGCGGATATCTGGAAATTATCCGCCGGATTAAGGAAGATGGAAATACCGAGGCGGCTACTTATGCTTATCAGGATGAAAAAGGAGAAGACCAATTAGTCGTTTATAAATATTTGAAAGACCGCGGATGGGTGTTTATGGTTCGTGACAGTTCTTCGGAAGTCTACGGCCCGGTAAAGTCAGTTCGTATTGTTATAGGCTCTCTGTGCGCCGCGGTTGCCGCCGTTATTATATTTGTCACAGTTTTCATTTTATATCGGCAGGGGAAAGAATTGCTGTTAGTAGAGGGTGCGATAAGGCATTTGGGGAATTTAGACCTTTCTGCTGACAGTAAGTTAGAAAGATTTTATGGAAGAAAAGACGAAATCGGCATGATTGCCCAGACGACGCATCATGTGTGCAGCTATCTGCAAAAGACGATTGAAGATATCGGGCGGATTTTAGCTGAAATGGCAGAGGGTAATATTGCGGTTGATGTCGCTAAAAATGAATCCTATTATATCGGTGATTTTAAAGTGCTGTCGGAAAGCCTGAAAACAATCCGCTATAATCTTACGGGGTTGATGAGTGAGATTTCTGCCATTACCAATCAGGTAGACGAAAGCGCCAATCAGGTGTCTGCCGGAGTTCAGACGCTGTCACAGGGAACGGTGGAGCAGGCGGAATCCGTTGAGGGACTTGTGTCCAATGTGACGGAGATTACGGAGCAAATCAATGACAGCGCCGTACGTTGCCATGATGCCAGCGAACTGGTAGATAAAGTGAACGGCTATGCCGACGAGGCGGATACAAAGATGACGGAATTGTCTGCTGCGACAAAGAATATTGAGCAGTCCTCAACGCAAATCGGCAGTATTATAAAAGCCATTGAAGATATTGCATTCCAAACTAATATTTTGGCATTGAATGCTTCCGTGGAAGCAGCTCATGCTGGTGAAGCAGGGAAAGGCTTCTCTGTTGTGGCGGACGAGGTGCGGAGTCTTGCCGCCAAGTCCGGTGAAGCAGCTCAAAATACCGGCGTATTAATCGGACGTTCGATTGAGGATGTGAAAATAGGAACGGAGTCAACCAGTCATGCCATTTCTGCCATGCAGGTAATCAATGAATGTATTCAGTCAATTAAAACGTTGATGGATGACATTGCGCTTGCCAGTGTCCGGCAGTCGGAAATGATTGTTTCCGTGGAAGAGGGTATCAAAGAAATATCCAACGTAGTACAGATAAACTCCAGTGTTGCGAGAGAAAGCGCCGTTGCCTCGAAAGAATTATCAGAGCAGGCAGGAACGTTGAACCATTTAATCAGTCAGTTCCGTATCGAGTAGCTTGATGGTGACAAGCCGGGTTAAGATTTACACAGGGGGCAGCGTTCCCCTGTAGTAAAACACGGCCAATTGTGTTCTGTCGCGAAGTTCCAGTTTTTCCAGTATCTGGCTTAGATAGTTTCGCACGGTTCCCTCGCTTAAAAAGAGTCTCTCTGCGATTTCCCGATTGTTTAATCCCTCTGCTACCAGTGAAATTATTTTCTGCTCCTTTTTGGAAATATCATAGCTTTCAAAATTCTTCATTTCCGGTGACAGATTCATAAGAGCAGGAAGTTTTCCTGTAATTTCGTCACCGAATACATTTTGACCGTTTTCTATTGCCAGAAGCGCTGGAACAATGCTGTCAAAATTTTGTTTGAGAATATATCCTTTGGCGCCGATTTTCAGCGCCTTTACGATATACTCATCATCGGAAAAAGTAGTTAGAAATAAGATTTTTGCCTCGGGGTGGGAGGAGAGAATGTGTGCTCCTGCGTCGAGACCGGTCATGCCGTCCATGCGGATATCCATGAGAAGAATATCCGGTTTTAGCGTTTCATAAAGTTCAATAGCAGCAGAACCGCTGTCGCCGATTCCGACGATTTCTATCTTCCCACTTGCCTCCAATATCGTTTTCAGAGATAAGGATACGAGCTTATCATCATCAATAATTAATACTTTCATATATCTGCCTCCCCTGTTTAAAAGTTCTGTTATCCGCTTAATGTTCCATATAACTGTTTTTCACAATGGAAATGTTGATGAGAAAACCGTGCCGCGTGTCAATCCGCAATGTTCCTCCCAGTGATTGTATCCGGTCACGAATGCCGGAAAGTCCAATGCCGTCTGTCTCGGACGGTTCTTTTTCTATTGTTCCGTTGTCCTGAATCTGCAGCAGGAAAAATGCCGGATGTTCCCGTACGACAATTCTTGCGCAGTCGGCGTTACTGTGTTTGTGAATATTATTTATCGCTTCCCGGACAATGGAAATAAAAGCGTATTTCATGTCGCGGGGCAGCTCGTGTTCGACATCGTATTCTAACTGAATCCGGAGCGATGGTTCGTGGGAGACGATTTCCTGTAAGATACGGTGGAGATTAATGGATTCGTCGTGTAGGTCGTGAACGCTTGTGCGGATACTGGTCATAGCGGTATTTAACGTGTCGTTGAGCGTATTCAGAGACTCTTCCAGAGACGGATTTGTATTGATTACTTTTAAGGCGCCGGTCTGTAGGAGGGAGCGGGTCAACAGATGGCCTACATTATCATGGATTTCCCTTGCAATCCGGTTGCGCTCGGAAAGGGTTGCCGCCTGTATCTCCATATTTTGTTTTTGAATGAGCGCCTGATTGCGCTCTTTGAGATGAAGCTCCGCCTCTGTGCTCTGGTCCCTGATGAAATGCAGTTCCCGCAGAAGCGCCTTATTTTTTCCGGAATATCGCGCCAGTAAGAAACTCATTATATTTAAAATGACAAAGGGACAGGGAAGAGCCGCTGGAAGTTGAAATACGGCGTAGAAAGCGGCCAGAAGACCTGCCGGCAGCAGAAATTTATTGTTCAAATATAATATGTCATAAAGAAAGAGAGGGAGGTAAGGGGCAAAATGTGGTTCGGGCAGGGAAATCAGACAAAAAAGCACGATAATAAGCACACATATTTTCCGATTTGCAAAATAAGTGCACAGACAGCTTAAAGTCAAAGAAAGAGTAAAGGCGAAAATTGATGCAGCGTTCACGCCCAAACACCATATGAGATAGTTGCCGGATAGAAAGAGAAACAATTTATTGACTAAATCCTGCATATGACCCTCCCATCGTTTATCATTATTTTAAGTATACTTCAAAATGTTAAAAATAACAAATGACAAATGTCATGGGAAAAAGTGATGAAGTTCACTTTTCTTTGCATTGACTTTTATTTACAATGAAATAAGAATAGTGGAAAAGGAGGAATAGGATGTCAGCAGTAATTGAAGTGGAAAATTTAGTGAAGAGATATAAGGAACTGGTAGCGCTCGACCATTTTAATCTGACGATTCAGGAGGGAGAAATCTTTGGACTGCTGGGGCCGAACGGCTCGGGAAAGACGACGGCAATCAGCGCCATTCTTTCCCTGCTCCGATATGATAAAGGCAGGATTCGGGTGTTCGGTAAGGAAATGCACCCCGACTCCTATGACAGCAAGAGACAAATCGGGGTAGTCCTGCAAAATGTGGCGGTTTTTAATGAATTGACAGTATATGAAAATATAGATTATTTTTGCGGACTCTATATTAAAGATAAGAAGACGAGAAAGCAGTATGTAGAAGAAGCAATCGGGTTTGTCGGTCTGGATGAATTTCGAAAGTTTTATCCGAAGAAACTTTCCGGCGGCTTGTTGAGGAGGCTGAACATCGCCTGTGGGATTGCCCATAAACCGAAATTAATCTTTTTCGATGAGCCGACCGTGGCGGTAGACCCGCAGAGCCGTAACAAGATTTTAAATGGTATTGTGGAACTGAACAAAAAGGGCGCCACGATTGTGTATACATCTCATTATATGGAAGAAGTTGAGCAGATTTGTACGCGGATTGCCATTATAGACAAGGGGCAGAATGTTGCCATTGGCACAAAAGAAGAGCTGAAAAAAATGATTAAAAATACGGAGACGATTACGGTAGAGGTGGCAGACATAAACGAAGAACAGTTAGCACGTTTCCGGAATCTGGAATACGCCTATGAGGCGGTTTTTGAGGAGGGACGGCTTCGCGTTTGTTTCAGCGGCGGCGGACATAATCTCATTCATGTGCTGGAAGAGCTGCACGCCGACGAAATTCCATTTGGCAAAGTGCATACCGAGCTGCCGACATTAAATGATGTATTTTTGGAGATTACGGGAAAAGAGCTCAGGGATTAGCAGAAAGGGGGGCAATATGTTTCGACATATTTTAAGATACGGGCTGCTGTCGCTTTTGCGGACAAGAGAAATTGTGTTTTGGACACTGATTTTCCCATTTGCCCTTACGACGTTTATGTATTTTGCCTTTAGTAATATATTTAGTACGACGGAACAGTTTCATGCGATTCCGGTGGCGGTAGTTCGGCAAAGTGAGAATAAAGCGTTTACACAAATACTGGATATGTTGTCTGCCGAGGGGGAGAACCAGATTTTGCAAGTGCAGAGAAAGGAAAAGGCACAGGCGGAAAAGATGCTGCAGGATGGTGACGTCAAAGGGATTTTGTATGAGGGGGAAACGGTTTCTCTGGCAGTGGCAGAATCCGGCATGGACCAGACAATGCTGAAGATGATTATGGAGCAGTTTGTGCAGTATGAAAAGACGATTTCCGATGTATGGCAGTTTCATCCCGAGAAGCTGATGCAGTCGGTAACTGCTCTGGCTTCACAGGAACAATATGTGGAAGAGAAAAAAACATCCGAGGGGAATCAGGATAACATCATGAACTATTTTTATGCGGTGCTGGCAATGGTTTGCCTGTTTGCCAGTTTTGCCGGCTGCGACCGGATACTGAAAATACAGGCGAATGTATCCGTGCTGGGACAGCGGAGAAATATGATTCCCATTCACAAGATGAAAAGTATAATAGCGGATTTTGCAGCGTGTGAAATCGTACAATATACGATTGTTCTTCTCTTACTAATCTATATGAAATTTGTATTGAAACTACCGTTGGGAGACAACCTGCCGCAGATTCTTCTGCTGCTTCTGTTCGGAACGAGTTATGGAATTATGTTTGGCATATTTGTCGGTTCGCTTCCGCGGATGGAAGAGGGCATGAAAATCGGAGTGTTGGTTTGTGTCGGGCTTGTCTTTAGTGCAATGAGCGATTTGATGATATCGGGCATAAAAGATGGAATTGAACATACAGTACCAATTATCAATGATATCAATCCGGCAGCGTTAATTACCGATTCTTTCTATGCACTGAATATTTACGAGACGAACGAGCGTTTCTTTGGCAACATAATCTGTCTGGGAACAGGAATTGTTTTGTTCACACTGGTGAGCTATGCTATGGTTAGGAGGAGTCGATATGCAAGTTTATAAAGTCTTTTTCCGCATCTTAAATAAACAGAAGATTCGAATTATTATGTATCTGGCAATTTTTTTAAGTATTTCCGTTGTCGTGTCTCTTCAGGGAGAAGAGACACAGGAAGGGGTATTTAAAGCGCAGTCTCAAAAAATTGCAGTCTTTGATGATGACGGGAGCGAACTCAGCCGGGGAATGGTGCGGTATCTGTCAGAGGGCAATGAAATCATCAAAATAGACGATGAGAAAGAGACAATTCAGGATGAGCTTTACAATCGGAATATTACGGGCGTTATTCGGATTCCGAAAGGATATGAAGAGTCGTTTACCGGAGACGGTAATGTAATGAAAGCGCAGGTTATCTCAATTCCGGCAACGATTAGTGCGGAAATACTGAAAAGCATGGTAAACCGTTACAGCTCGATTGCCAAAGCATATCGGGCGGGCGGGTTTGATTTGCAACAGGCCGCACAGAAGACGGTTTCCGTATGTAAGGAAGAAGTTTTCGTATCGCTGTCCGAGGGGGCGAAAGAGAGCAGCCATGAAGCAATGTACTATTTCTTTGCCTATTTTCCTTACATTTTCATATCCATTTCTGTTGTCGGCATTGGTGCGATACTTGTCGTATTTCATAATAAAGAAGTCAGAGAAAGGAATATCTGCTCCTGTTATCCGCTGTCAAGGATGAATATGGAACTGTACACCGCGATGGTTATAACGGAAATTGGTTTTTGCTTTTGCTACTTTATTGTAGTATTGTTGGGAATGAGAGATTTTCAGCTTTTTAGTTTTCAAGGGATGCTGTACTGTCTGAATACACTGTGTTTTATGGTAGTTACGTTGGGAATTGTATTTCTCATAGGGCAAATGGTTAAGAAAGTGCCTGCGCTCAATATGATTTCTAATATCATTGCTCTGGGGATGAGTTTTCTGTGCGGTATTTTTGTGCCGCTGGAATATTTGGGAGAGGGCCTTGTCAAAGTGGCCCATTTTCTGCCGGCGTACTGGTACATTACATCGGCGGTTGAAATTGACAGTTATACAGCGGGGAAAGAGCTCGGAGAGCTCTGGCAGGGACTCGGCATCCAGTTGTTATTCGGCGTGGCGTTTGTCTGTGCGGGACTGGCATATTCAAAAGCAAAAGTGGCGGCAGGGCAGCGGGAGTGATGCCTGCGTTTTTTTAGACAGGCAAAAAGAAAAGACGGAGGGGCATATGGAGCACAGAATCATTATTATTGGTTACAGTGGAAGTGGAAAATCAACGCTGGCACGCAAATTGGGGCACCAATACGGCTGTGAAGTTTTGCATCTGGATTGCGTCCACTGGCTTCCCAACTGGCAGGAGCGCAGGCGGGAGGACGAGGAGAGCATTGTCTCGGAATTTATGGATACTCATAAGAGCTGGGTTATGGATGGCAACTATAATTCGCTTTGCTGGGACAGAAGAATGAGAGAGGCGACACAGATTATTTTTCTCGATTTTCCCGCGGTCATTTGTCTGTATCGGGCGTTCAGGCGCTATTTTACTTATCGTGGGAAGACGCGTGAGTCGATAACGCAGGGTTGTGACGAGAAAATTGACAGGGAATTTTTCTGGTGGCTTCTGCATAAGGGAAGGAGTAAAATGCGCAAAAAAAGATTTCGGAATCTTTGTGAAAAATATTCAGAGAAAACGGTTGTTTTGAAAAATGCGAGGGAAGTAAGAAAGTTGGAGGGCAGGGTAATCGTTTAAGAATTTGTCTCCCCTCGAATTTGTACACTGCGCGGGTATCATGCGGTATCGTTGTCCTTGTATCACTCCCCGAAAAATTATTATTTCTTTTGTTTACAGAGCGTCGCCCGAGCAATTGTTTGAGGTGTCTGCTGTCGTTTTTTCCTGACTTTTACAACATTGACCGTTCGCTGGTCTTTATGTACCACCTATTGTTACTAATTACTGCGGGTGGCACCAGAGGTGCTGATTCGGGGAATAAGGAGGCTAAAAACAAATTTATTTGTTTTTAGCCTCCTTATTCCCCGAACAGATGCTTCGCATCTGCCCGCAGTAAGAACACAATCGTTCTGGTGGTGCATTTGTACCGCTGCGTAGCGGTCTGGTGCAAACGGGCTGTCAAAAGTCAGGAAAAAACGACAGCAGACAGCGAGTTTTGCGAGGGGCGGCGAAAGATTTCTGTAAACAAAAGAAATAATGTATTTTTCGTTGGGAGTGGATACCGGACGAGATACCGCATGATACCCACTGCCCTGAAAAAGACAAATGCTTAAGCGATTGCCCTAATTGGAGAAGATTACAGATTGACATTGAAATATGAAACCGATAGAATAAAAGAAAAATATGTTTATAAGGCAGTTATTAAGGAAAGAAGGGATTGTTATGGAGGATATCCAGAATATTTTACTGCTATTTGCACAGAATGTTAGAAAACTTATAGGTAAAAATTTAAGTAAGATTCTTGTGTATGGTTCTTATGCCCGCGGGGACTATAATGAAAATTCAGATATAGACATTATGATTCTGACTTCTTTGCCTGAAAATAAGATAGAACCTATAGAAGATGCTCTGTATGATATAGCATTTGATTTTATGATGGAATACGAAATACAAATTTCTGTCATTGTGAAGAATGAAGAACACTTTAAGTACTGGCTTGGGGCGTTGCCTTTTTACGATAATGTGGAACGAGAGGGGATTGAAATAGTTGGATGAAAGACGGTGGGATTTATGCAGGTATCGTATTGAACAGGCAAGAGAAAGTTTGAAAGCTTCTGAAATTTTTGTTGCCTCCATAGGAAAAGCGGAGCAACAAATTTTAGTGGCAGAAAAGGTGATTACAGAGATTGAATGTTTTCTAAAGAAGTTAAGTGTTGAATAAGAAATAACATTTTGTTTGAAGATAATAGCAATAAAGTTTTTTATATAGGGGCTGTCATTTCCCGACAGCCCCTTATTTTTGGGCAGGGGAGATAAAAAACGAACAAATGTTCAAATTTTTGTTGCAACGAAAGTAGTGCTGTGCTATACTAAAAATTGTTTTGGTGCTATCAAATCCATGTAGTTTTGATGAGGGTTTGGCAGTGAAAAAATACCTTAGCATTGGATTTTTGGAGGTGATATTTGTGCAAACGGCACAAAATATATTTAAACTTCATTCAGAATACAAGCCCACCGGCGACCAGCCGCAGGCGATAGAAGCTCTGGTCAATGGCTTCAAAGACGGCAACCAATTCCAGACTTTGCTCGGTGTCACCGGCTCCGGTAAGACATTTACGATGGCAAATGTTATTCAGCAATTAAATAAACCGACGCTCGTCATTGCACACAATAAAACACTGGCGGCGCAGTTGTACGGCGAGTTCAAGGAGTTCTTCCCTGAGAATGCAGTGGAGTATTTTGTCTCCTACTACGATTATTACCAGCCGGAGGCGTATGTTCCGTCCACTGATACTTATATCGAAAAGGATTCTGCTATCAACGATGAGATAGACAAACTCCGCCATTCGGCGACGGCGGCGCTGACGGAGCGCCGTGATGTTATTATTATTGCCAGTGTTTCCTGTATTTACGGTCTTGGAAGTCCTATCGACTATCAGAATATGACCGTGTCGTTGCGGCCGGGGATGGAGCGGGACCGCGACGAGGTCATCCGCAAGCTGATTGATATTCAATATACGAGAAACGACATGGATTTTCACCGCGGCACGTTCCGTGTGCGGGGGGATGTGGTGGAGATATTTCCTGCGTCGGCCACTGACAGGGCGATTCGGGTAGAGTTTTTTGGCGACGAAGTAGACCGCATTCAGGAGATTGACGTGTTGACTGGAGAAGCTATGGCAGAACTGGAACATATGGTAGTTTTTCCGGCCTCTCATTATGTGGTGGCGCCGGATAAGATGGAGCGGGCGATTCTCGGTATTGAGGAAGAGCTGAAGGAGCGGGTCAGGCAGTTCAAGAGCGAGGACAAGCTGATAGAGGCGCAGAGAATTTCCGAGAGAACACATTTTGATATCGAAATGCTGCGTGAGACCGGTTTCTGCTCCGGCATTGAGAATTATTCCATGCATTTGAACGGGTTACAGCCGATGGAGACACCGATGACGCTGATGGATTATTTTCCTGATGATTTTCTAATAATAGTAGATGAGTCGCATATTACGGTGCCGCAGATTCGGGGTATGTATGCGGGCGACCAGTCGCGTAAGACTACGTTGGTAGAATATGGATTCCGCCTGCCCTCGGCAAGAAGTAACCGCCCGCTGAATTTTGAAGAATTTGAGCAGCATATCAATCAAATGCTATTTGTATCCGCCACTCCGTCCGAGTATGAATCGAGTCATGAATTGATGAGAACGGAGCAAATCATCCGTCCGACCGGATTGCTCGACCCGAAAGTGGAACTGCGGCCGGTAAAAGGACAGGTAGACGATTTGCTGGGAGAGATTCGCAAAGTGACGGATAAAAAGGGAAAGGTACTCGTCACGACATTGACGAAGCGCATGGCCGAGGACTTAACGAAATATTTGAAAGAAGTAGATGTTCGTGTGCGTTATCTTCACTCCGATATTGATACGTTGGAGCGCTCGGAGATTATCCGCGATATGCGAATGGATGTTTTTGATGTTCTCGTAGGGATTAATCTGTTGCGCGAGGGACTGGATATTCCGGAGATACAGCTTGTGGCGATTTTAGACGCCGACAAGGAGGGATTTCTGCGCTCGGAGACATCGCTGATTCAGACGATTGGCCGCGCTGCCCGCAATGCCGAAGGACATGTTATTATGTATGCAGATTCGGAGACGGATTCGATAAAGAAAGCAGTTGGAGAAACAAACCGGCGTCGTAAGCTGCAGCAGGAATACAATCAAGCGCATGGTATTACTCCACAGACAATTAAAAAGGCAGTACGTGATTTGATACGCATTTCCAAGAAAGCGGAAGCCGACATTACGGAAGAAGAAAAAGACGCGGAATCAATGAGCCGGCAGGAACTCGAAAAAGCGATTGCCAAAGTCGCAAAGAGAATGAATCAGGCTGCTCTGGAGCTCGATTTCGAGACGGCGGCAATGCTGCGTGATAAGATGTTAGAATACAAGAAACACTTGCAGGAAATTTCGGATGGTTTTTAATAAAGAAAATGGAGATGGAAAATATGGATAAGAAACGTATGATTCGAATACGAGGTGCCAAAGAGCATAACTTACAAAATATTGATTTGGATATTCCCAGAGACGAGTTTGTTGTGTTGACAGGTCTGAGCGGTTCCGGAAAATCCTCCCTTGCTTTTGATACGATTTACGCCGAGGGACAGCGCCGCTATATGGAGTCGCTTTCTTCTTATGCGAGGCAGTTTCTGGGGCAGATGGAAAAGCCGGATGTCGAGAGTCTGGAGGGACTGCCGCCGGCGATTTCCATCGACCAAAAGTCGACGAACCGCAATCCGCGTTCCACCGTAGGAACGGTGACGGAGATTTATGATTATTTTCGTCTGCTCTATGCCCGTGTCGGAGTTCCGCACTGCCCAAATTGCGGTAAAGAGATTAAAAAGCAGACAGTAGACCAGATGGTAGATGAGATTATGAAATTGCCGGAGCGCACGAAAATCATGCTGTTGGCTCCGGTTGTCCGCGGGCGCAAGGGCGAGCACGTGAAAGTGTTTGAAAAGGCGAAGAAAAGCGGTTATGTCAGGATTATAGCAGACGGACATCTCTACAATCTGGAAGAAGAGATTAAGTTAGAAAAAAACAAAAAGCACAACATCGAAATCGTTGTAGACCGCCTCTCTATTCACGAGGGAATCGAGAAGCGAATGACCGATTCGATGGAGACGGTTTTAAAACTGGCAGACGGTCTGGTTATCGTTGATGTCGTGGGCGGAGAGCGCATGAGTTTCAGCCAGAGTTTTTCCTGTGAAGAGTGCGGTATCAGCATTGATGAGATAGAACCCCGCAGTTTTTCCTTTAACAACCCCTTTGGGGCGTGTCCGGAGTGTCACGGTATCGGATTTCGCATGGAGTTTGATGAAGATTTAATTATTCCTGATAAGAGCCTGAGTATCGCCGAGGGGGCGATTGTGGCTTCGGGATGGCAGTCTGTCGTCAATGAAGACAGTTACAGCCGCAGCATATTGGAGGGAATGGCTCATTTTTACGGTTTTGATTTGGATACGCCGTTTGAGGAATATACGGAAGATGTGCATGATTTACTCTGGTTCGGAACCGGAGGAGAGAAAATTGAGGTAGAATACACCGGACGAAACGGACATGGCGTATACAACATTGCCTTTGAGGGTATCCTCGGCAATTTGCAAAAACGCTATCGGGAGACTTCGTCCGAGCGCTCCAAGGCAGAATACGAGTCGTTTATGCAGGTTACTCCCTGCCATGTCTGCGGCGGGAAGAGATTAAAGAAAGAGTCACTGGCGGTGACGGTGGGAGATAAAAATATTGCGGAAATCAGCGAACTTTCCATTGCCGATTTAAAACGGTATATGGAGCAGCTGGAGTTGACGGAGCGCCAGAAGCAGATTGGACATCTGGTATTAAAGGAGATTCATGCGAGACTTGGATTTCTGGTTGATGTCGGGCTGGATTATCTGTCGCTGGCGCGCGCTACCGCTTCGCTGTCAGGAGGAGAGGCGCAGCGGATACGCCTCGCCACGCAGATTGGCTCCGGACTGGTAGGCGTCGCCTACATTCTGGACGAGCCAAGCATAGGCCTGCACCAGCGAGACAACGATAAATTGATTAAGACGCTTAAAAAGCTGAAAGATTTGGGGAACACGCTTATTGTTGTGGAGCATGATGAGGATACGATGTTAGCGGCGGATTATGTCGTGGATATCGGGCCGGGGGCCGGAAAAAACGGAGGTAAGGTTGTGGCGGTGGGAACGGCTGAAGAGATAATGAAAGAGCCGACGTCAATTACCGGCGCATATCTGAGCAAAAAGGTAGAGATTCCGGTGCCGCAGAGCCGGCGCAAACCAAATGCTTTTCTCACGATTAGAGGGGCTCGGGAAAATAATTTAAAGAAAATCAATGTAAAGCTGCCGCTCGGAGTTATGACCTGTATAACGGGAGTATCCGGCTCCGGCAAGAGTTCGCTCATCAATGAAATATTGTGCAAGAGTCTCATGCGCACGTTGAATCGGGCCCGTTGTATCGCGGGCAAACATACCGGTATCGACGGTGTGGAAAAACTTGATAAAGTCATTAACATTGACCAGTCGCCGATTGGGCGCACTCCGCGTTCCAATCCGGCAACATATACCGGCGTCTTTGATATGATACGCGACCTTTTTGCCTCTACGCCGGACGCCAAGGCAAAAGGCTATCTGAAAGGACGTTTCAGTTTTAATGTAAAGGGCGGGCGTTGCGAGGCGTGTTCCGGCGACGGTATTTTGAAAATAGAAATGAACTTTTTGCCGGATATTTATGTGCCTTGTGAAGTATGCCACGGCAAACGGTACAATCGGGAAACGCTGGAAGTGAAATATAAAGGGAAAAGTATTTATGACGTGCTTGATATGACGGTTGAGGATGCCTTAGACTTTTTCAAACATATTCCCTCCATTCACCGGAAAATACAAACACTGTATGACGTAGGCCTGTCGTATGTAAAACTGGGCCAGCCATCAACTACGTTATCCGGAGGAGAGGCGCAGCGCATTAAACTGGCGACCGAATTAAGTAAGCGGAGCACGGGACGGACGATTTATATTCTCGATGAACCGACGACGGGACTCCACTTTGCCGACGTCCACAAGTTAATTGAGATTTTGCAGCGCCTCACCGAAGGCGGCAATTCTGTCGTTGTCATTGAGCACAATCTCGACGTCATAAAGACGGCGGACTATATTATTGATATGGGGCCGGAGGGCGGCGACAGGGGAGGAACTGTTGTTGTGCAGGGAACGCCGGAGCAGGTGGCAAAGTGCGAAAGCTCTTACACCGGTTATTATATGAAAAAAATATTGGGTGAATAGTAAACATTCACGAAAGGATGAAAAGCATGCATTCATTTTTTGCCATGATGGCACGTATGAAATATATCGAGCGCTGGGCTCTTATGCGCAATGTGGATAAAGAAAATATAAGCGAGCATTCACTGGAAGTTGCAATGCTGGCCCACGGACTGGCGATAATCGCCAGAGAAAAATGTAATCGGGAGATTGAACCGAATGAAGTGGCCTTGATGGGAATTTATCACGACGCCAACGAAATTATCACGGGAGATATGCCGACGCCGGTCAAATACTATGATAGCGATATTCAGGAGGCTTACCGGCGCGTGGAGAATGTGGCGAGCCATACGCTGATAAATAAACTTCCCAAGTATATGAAAACATATTATGAGCCGCTTTTTTTCCAAACAGAGAGCAAAGCATACGAGTGGCGTATAGTCAAAGCGGCGGATAAATTATCGGCGCTCATTAAGTGCCGCGAAGAACTCCGTTCCGGAAATCAGGAATTTAAGACGGCGGAGCTGAGCATTAAAAAGTATCTTCAGGAGATGAAAATGGAGGAAATCGATATTTTTATGCAGGATTTCCTGCCTGCTTATGAGCTGACGCTGGACGAACTGCAAAGAGTATAGGCAAAAGTCCGGCCTGCCGCCGTCAGGTTATGGTAAATTTCTGCAGATGAAAAGCAGAATCCGGCGTCTCATAACCGATATAGACAGTATCATTCCGTGCCGCCTGACAATAGGTGATACGGTGTTTCACGGGGAGCTGCAGGTCTTTGTAGTCAAGTTGTTTCGTAAGTATAGTTTCCGTACACGGCCCCGTGAAAATTCCTTTTTCCGAGACGAGGCAGATCTGATTCTGATAACAGCTCAGATGAAAATCACGGCTGTCCTGCCCGCTGCCCCCCAGCGGGAAAGAGCGGACAACTTCACCGGAGCGGATATCATAATCGTATAGAAGAATTTCCTGTGAAGAAGTATCTTTCGTGATTGTCAGATAATGGAGGTCATAAAAAATGCTGTGTTGGTCGCTGCCGGTAATGTTGCTTGCGCCGAGCGCCTGTTTTTCTGCTATGTTATAGATTTTTACGGCGCCATATTGATAAGTAATGGCGAGGGATGTCCCAAAACATTGTAAATCTTTTATTTCTGTCAGAGACGGGGACTTATTCTGCAGTGTGACATTTTTTAGTCCGATGAGAGAAAGTGATTCAATATCGCCGTTTCCCCGCAGGCGGACGACGTCCTGTTTTTGGAGCTGATTGTTTTTGTGCGTTTTCAAACAGGCGAACAGAGCGCCGGTTGTATTATAAGAAAAGTTATCAAGCGTCTCATTTTTCTTTACTTTCCATGTTGCTACTCCTGTAGTCCAACTATTATTTTCGTTCCATGTACTCAACTCATAGAGATTCTTCTTCCGGAAGACGGAAGAGAGGGTATCGTTGGTTGGGTTGTACAAAAGGGTGTCTGCGGAACAGAGCTCTGTGTCAATTTCCAATCGGGGAAAACACGAGGCTTTCGTATGTGTTTTTTTGCTCACAGCTGGCTGTTGTTCTGCCGCACATCCGCTGACCACACTTATTATAAGAAGAAAAAATAAAAAATGGATGGCGGTGTGGGATGATATAGTATATAATTTCATGTCCTGCTCCTTTCCCAGTGCATAATTCTCACACTATTCTTATATATTCTATGCCCCGAACACAGCAAATATGACGGAAATATTTTTAGATGGCTATTTTCATTAGGATAGTAATGTGGTAGAATGAAAGAAAAGATAAAGGAGGAATAGGAATGAAATATACAATTGAAGGCGCGCCATTACCGATTGTCATCTGCGATTTGGATGCCGGAGAGACGATGATTACCGAGAAAGGCGCTATGTCATGGATGACGCCGAATATGAAAATGGAGACGGTAGGCGGTGGCGTCGGTAAAATGGTTGGACGGATGTTTAGCGGAGAGGCCATGTTCCAGAACCGTTATACGGCAGAGGGAGGGCCGGGGCAAATCGTCTATGCGTCCAGTTTTCCGGGAGCCATTTTAGCGTTTGAAATTTCCGCTGGACAGGAGATTATAGCGCAAAAGAGCGCTTTTTTGGCGTCTGCTTCTACCGTGGAATTGTCTGTGGCATTTCAGAAGAAGCTTGCCGGAGGTTTCTTTGGCGGCGAGGGATTTATTATGCAGCGGCTTTCCGGTCAGGGAACCGCCTTTCTGGAAATCGACGGCTATGTAAAAGAATATGATTTGCAGGCCGGACAGAGCATGATAATTGATACTGGCTATCTGGCAGCTATGTCAGGCAGTTGTACGATGGATATTACGTCGGTGAAAGGATTGAAAAACAAATTCCTTGGAGGCGAGGGCTTCTTTAATACGGTAGTAACCGGTCCGGGGAAAATTTACTTACAGTCAATGCCTGTAAATCAGATGGCATCTGCGTTGATTCCGTTTATGCCAAGTTCAAGATAGCATTTGGGAGGTTGTCTATGAATAGCAATCATACAATTACACTGGGAAACAAACCGTGGGCGATACCAATGCGTATACTCACGCTTATCAATTTGTTTCTGGGCGCCTTTTCGATGGTGCAGTGTATTATGGTCTTACTTGATTATTATAATAATTATGAAATATCGCTGCCGGTTGTCATTATTTATCTGCTTGTCACGCCGTTTGCTTTCGTGGCGTCGTTGCTCTTTGCTTTCGGGACCCACCGGATTATACAGGGGGCGGGAGCGGACAATAATATTATTTTCGGATATGCGATGATGATTTTATTGGCGGTAGATAATTTGATTTACATACCGATACACTATGAGGGGGCTGCCAGTCTGTTTATTTTGGGAGCCATTGAGTTAGTTTGTATTATTATACTCTTTCTCTATTATCAGGGATGGGGGAATAAAGCACTGGCGGTCTGCGGGTGCGCACTGCTGATTTTAAGTTTCGGCTATGAAATGATTGAGGCGATACGAACGATGAATGAGCAGGGAATGCAGTTGGATTACTTGTATTTACTTGTTGTAAAAGTGTTAAATACATTGCTCGGCGTAGTGTCATTGTTGTTTGTCTTCGGATTTAATACAAATATAAAAGTAAAAGAATAAAAGTCTTCGAGATGGAGGTAGTGTGAAAAATAAATTTTTCACACGGCACTTTGTGTCTGCGCGCTGCTTGACACAAAGTTGCTTTATGCGCATAGTCTCAGCAGGGCTGAGACATTAAAAGCAGCGCAGAAATGAGGTTACTATGAACGAAGTGTTAAAAGAGATACAGAAAATCGGCATTGTTCCAGTCGTAGTGCTGGATGATGCGAAAGATGCAGAGCCGTTGGCAAAGGCCTTGTGTGAGGGTGGTCTGCCATGTGCAGAGGTGACTTTCCGCACAGAGGCAGCGGAAGAATCAATCCGCATTATTGCCGAAAAGTATCCGCAAATGTTAGTCGGTGCGGGAACGGTTCTCACGACGGAACAGGTAGACCGCGCAGTAAAGGCAGGGGCGAAATTCATTGTCAGCCCCGGATTTAATCCTGCGGTTGTGCGTTATTGTCTGGAGAAAGACATTCCGGTAACACCGGGGACACAGACGCCGAGCGAGATGGAGCAGGCAATCGAAATGGGTTTGGATGTTGTTAAGTTTTTTCCGGCAGAACCGGCGGGAGGACTGGCGATGATTAAGGCGGTAGCAGCGCCTTATACTATGTTAAAGTTTATGCCGACGGGCGGTATAAACCTGAATAATGTCGAAGCGTATTTGCAATACGACCGTATTCTGGCATGCGGTGGCAGCTGGATGGTGAAAGGTGATTTGATTAAAAGCGGAAAATTTGATGAAATTGCAAAGATGACAAAGGATGCTGCCGATATAGTAAAGCGCATTCGCGGATAATGATAAAGGTTGATACATTTGGAGGGGAAAAAGATGGCTAAAAAAGTAGTAACATTTGGTGAGTTAATGTTAAGGCTTGCACCGGAGGGGTATTATCGTTTTGTACAGGCGGATACTCTCGGCGCAACGTTTGGCGGAGGAGAGGCAAATGTGGCGGTTTCGCTGGCAAATTACGGTTTGGACGCCAAATTTGTCACGAAATTGCCGGCCCATGAGATTGGTCAGGCGGCAGTAAATTCTTTGAGAAAGTATGGTGTGGATACGACGGATATTGTGCGCGGCGGAGACCGTGTAGGTATCTATTTTCTGGAAAAGGGTGCCTCACAGAGACCATCCAAGGTAATTTACGACCGCGCCGGCTCTTCGATTGCTACCGCCGCCACCTCGGATTTTGACTGGAAAAAGATATTTGAGGGCGTTGACTGGTTCCATTTTACCGGAATCACACCGGCATTAAACGACGAAGTCGCTGCCATTTGTCTGCATGCCTGCAAAGCGGCTAAGGAAGCAGGTATTACGGTCTCCTGCGATTTGAACTACCGCAATAAATTGTGGAGTAAAGAAAAGGCCGGAAAAGTTATGGCGCAGCTTTGTGAATATGTGGACGTGTGCATTGCAAACGAGGAAGACGCCGCTGATGTATTCGGTATTACCTCAAAAGGAACCGACGTCACGGCGGGAACGGTAAACCATGAGGGATATAAGGAAGTAGCAAAACAGTTAGCGGACCGTTTTGGCTTCAGTAAGGTTGCTATTACGCTGCGCGAATCGATATCCGCCAATGACAATAACTGGTCGGCTATGTTATATGACGGAACAGATTATTATTTCAGCAAGAAGTATAAGATGCATATTGTAGACCGCGTAGGAGGCGGCGATAGTTTCGGCGGCGGCTTGATATGCGCCTGCCTGAATGAATATGCGCCGCAGGAGATAATAGAGTTTGCCGTTGCGGCGTCCTGTCTGAAACATTCTATCGAGGGCGACTACAATATGGTTTCCATGGAGGAAGTATTAAAGCTGGCCGGCGGCGACGGCTCGGGAAGAGTACAGCGGTGATTGCGGGAGCAGCGTAGATTCAGTCAGAAGCGAAAAAGGAAAGAGAGAGAATCCATGGAATCATGGCCGGATTGTCCGGAAGAAGAGTTCCGGAAAGAGACCTATTATTGTCATATACTGGGTGCACAAAGAGTGGGGTGGGAGGAAGAAATCTGTGGAATATGCCGCCGCTTTCTTCCTGCGTGCCAGAAGGAGAAAAGGCTGGAGGAGGCTTTTTCTTTTGCAAGGGAAGCTCATCGCGGCCAGATGCGCAAGGGAACGAAGATTCCGTATCTTATTCATTTGATTCGGACATGGCATTATACCGTTATCATGGAGGGAGATTTGGAGGAGCAGCAGGCGGCGCTTCTCCATGACGTACTGGAAGATACACCGGTAAAGGCGCAGGCGTTATATGAAAGATTCGGCAGGAAAGTCCTGCGTCTTGTTGTAGGAGAAAGTGAATATAAAAGAGAAGATAAATCGGCGCAGGAGACATGGAAACTGCGCAAAATGGAAACGATAGAACGCATGCGGTGCCGGCTTGGGAAAGAACAGGAACATGCGGCAATGCGCATTGCCTTTGCGGACAAGCTGGCAAATCTCTATTCGATGTGGTTTGAATACCGTCTGACAGGGGAGCGCATGTGGGACAAGTTTAATCAGAAAAAAAAATCTATGCACGGTTGGTATTACGGAGAAATGGGTAAAATATTTACACAATATTTTGATGGCTGTGCAGAGATGCCTCTGCTCGAAGAATATCGGAAATATTATCAGGAGGTTTTTCACCATGAAATTTAAGTGTATCAATGAGATGGAGCAGATTTGCTTTGACGATTCGGAAATATCTGAATTCAGGCTACAGGAAAGGCAGATGGAATTTACGTTTAACGGCGCAACGATTAAGGCGGGAAATTCACAGAATGCCAGATTGCAGGATATGTATTGTAACACAATTATTCTACAACTGGAGAACGCCGACGTTGTGCGCGTTATGAAAGAGGGAATGAAATATTATGACGCCGACGGAAATCTTCAGAAAGAAATTGCGGATGAAGATGTTCCGGCGCCTGCGCAGACGGCGGTATTTAAAAGGATTGCCAAAGGGAAAATATTTACGGTAGTGACAGCGGAGGCAGATTCCGGCTATGCCTATGAGTTTGGCATTGACGTTCCGCGCGAAGATGACGAAGAAGAAACCGATACATTCTGGCTCTGCGTCATCTGTGAGAAAACAGTGGCAACGTGGGAGCGCTACAGCAGTCCGGCAGAATCATAAAAACATAGTGAAATGCGGTCGCAGAGAACGTTTATATGTCCAGACGATAAAGACAGAAGCGCTCTCTGCGGTCGCATTTTACTTCTTCGCCACTGGCAAATTCCCCAAACAATGCAAACGATGTATGCTGCTCGATATAAAAAACGACATCATCTTCGGGATAATACAATATCAATGTCAGTACGCGGGGATGTTCCTGCCACGAAAGTAAAATCCGGTTTATAACCTGTCGGAAAATACTGATGGAAAAAGGATTAAAAAAATAGAATACCGTTTCATTTGGAGAGACTTCATAGTTCTGCGCGGCACATTGGACAAAGGTAATTTTTTCTTTGTCTCCCAAATAAGTTTCTCTGTTTCTAAGTGCTCCCGTATAATATCTATCTGTCAGTTCTACTCCCGTAGACATAAGGGAAAATCGATTTTCTACATAGAAATTAAGGCGGCCCAGACCGCAGCCGTAATCGACAATTACATCGTTTTCCATCGGTGTATAGTGATAAAAAAGTTCTTCCAATACTTCATAAGAGGTCGGTTCATAACGGTGACAGTGAAAGCTGTCCGTACCATCAATCTGTACTTCTTCTGTATGAATTCCCAGTTCTTTATCTGTCATGTTTACCTCCCGCTTTCCGTTTCTTTCATTATAACGCAAATATATTTATGGCACAAGTGACCAATTACTGACACTTTTTTTTCATTTCACTGACAAAATTAGTTGTTATAGTAGGCTCATAAAAGAACATCAGAAAGGATGGTAAAAACATATGAAAGACAATTTTGCGAAAGGGATTGCAACCTGTCTGACGTTAGCCATGATTTTAGGGAATCTGCCCGAAGTCAGTTCCGTTATGGCTGAAACAGGCACTCCGGCAACAGAAGCAGTCACGCCGGATACATCGTCGGGCAGTGCAGTAAATACGGATACACCGACGACAACACCGACAGTAACGCCGACGGAGACAGCGACACCAACAGTAACACCAACGGTAACACCGGATATGTCAGCTTACCGTTTGCCGGCGACAACATTAAAAGCACGTGGGGGCGCTTCCCGTGTCCGGCTTTCATGGTCGAAAGCGAGCGGGGCAGAGGGGTATTATATTTATACCAGAACGGCTGCGGACGCTGCTTATACACTGATGGCGACTGTGAAAGATGCCGCGGCAACAGAATATACGAAAACATCTCTGGTGAACGGAACGACATATTATTATCGTATTGCAGCGTATCGTACGGTTAATGGGGTAGTGGTAGAAGGTGATTTGTCGACGGCTGTTTCGGCAACACCGGTATCGGTGTCGGCAACGTCGAAAACGGCCAAGAAATATAGCACGAAAGCCAAATTTAAAGCTTCACCGGCATACAAGACATATAAGAAGACAAAAGCTGCCATGAATTACAATAAAAGTTTTGCTATACCGGGTATGAAAACGACAAATGCAGGTGGATTTGCCTGTACAACGATGGTTCCGCAGGGAATGTGTCTGGCTGGAAGTTATTTCCTCATTTCGGCCTATGATTATAAAAAGGAAGATTCTTCCGTTATTTATGTAGTCAGCCGCGCTTCCAAGTCATATATTACGACGATTGTTCTTCCAAGCAAGGCAAAAGTCGGCGGATTGGCTTTTGACGGCACCAATGTCTGGGTTTCGAAAGGGAAAGCCGTTGCCAGTTTTCCGTATAGCGTAGTAACAGACGCAGTCAATGCGGGAACTTCTTATACCGTATTGAACAGTTACCGGAATGTCTGTGCATTAGACTCAACGGCCTCCTATATGGGATATTACAACGGTGTCTTATGGATTGGCTCCTTTAGTCAGAGTACTTCGACGATGAAAGGATATAAACTTAATAATACGCAGACATTGCCTTCTTTAGTGCCTGCCTATACGATGTCTGTGCCGAGTAAGACGCAGGGAGTTACATTCAGCAGCGACGGAACTATGATATTGACAAGAAGCTATCGGACAAAGAAAGCAAAAAGCGGATATATTTCCCAGATTCGGACTTACCGGCCATCTTTTGCGCAGGCAAACGGCTCGGGAAAAGTTTTGAAAAATACCGCACTCAAGAAAATGAAATTGCCGCCGATGTCGGAGGGGGTTGCCATCTATGGCACATACACCTATGTATTATTCTCTTCCAGCTATTATAAAAGCTGTAAATATCCGGTTGACAGAGTACTTGCTTTGAAAACGAACAAATTGATTGAGTAGCAGCAGTGACGGCTGTCATCGGGGAATGATAGTCTGTCCTAAAAACCGGTAATTAATTTATGAAAGAAATAACCCGAAAGAGGCAAAATAAAATAATTGCCAATAAGAGTACTGGAAAGGCTTTGCGTGCAGTACTCAAATGAATGTTTCGTTCTTTTAAGTAAGAGTGGCGTTGAATGACAAACACTATTGAATGCAAGACAAAGATTACGACAAACAGACACATTGTTGTTTGATTGCCACGAAACCAGAAGAACGAGATGAGGCTCCACTCAATAGCCAATAGAAATCCCTGAAAGGGATATGTCAGCGCGTAGGGAATTCCGGCAATTCCACGGGGAGCTTTTTTTGAAAAGTGAGTATTGGTATATTCGAGGTCCTCTTTCAATTCGGCGATGTCTTTATATTGCTTCTCGGGATTTTTCTCCATGCACTTACGAATGACTGTTTCGTATCGGCCGTCGTAAGTGCATTTTCCATTTTTGGGGGTTTCGCCCGTCAACATCTGGTGAAAAAGATTTCCTAATGTTTTCCACAGGCTGCGGAACGGATTTTTCGGTTTGGAAAAGCCGGGAACAAAATCCAGAAGTTTAATGGCTCCCGCCGAGGTGACGAAAATATTACTTGGTTTCAGGTTGTGGTGGATGATAGGCGGCTCCGGCTGCATGAGCTGCTGAATGCAGTCGCAGAGACGGTCCATAATCTGATAAGCTTCTTCTTCTGTAAAGGAAACATTGCGGGCGCGGTTTTGCTCCAGCAGCTCGGCCAGTGTATTTCCCTCTAAGTACTCTTCCACGACTAATGTATTGCCATCAAAAAATTTTACATTATATATGTGCGGCCATTCGCTGTAATCCAATTGATAAAGTCTTGTATAAAGACTCTGTATGTTCCGCTGACGGTACATTTTCAATATGCCGATGGGAGAACCGGTTTCCGCCAGACATTTTACTTTGTAAATAATCGTGTTTTCGTTTTGCACGATTGGCTGTCCCATGGGAACATATTGTTTTGTGACGAAAAGTTCTTTCTCTGAAGCCATATAAACCCTCTCTTTTCCACAGTGAAATGATTTTTACTGTTACATCGCTGTTTATGATATTATTATAGCAAATAAAAGCTTATTTTTCTATATTGATTCGTCTGAACTTGTTACAAAAATAGTGGAAACAATTATCTTATTGTGATATGATATCAAAAATAAACAGGAGGAGAGAGGATTGAAATTTCGTTATCCAAAGTACTATGAAAAATTCCAGTGTATAGCGGGGCAGTGTGAGGATACCTGCTGTGCGGGATGGGAGATAGATATTGATGATGTGAGTTATGACTACTATATGAGCGTAGAGGGTGAATTTGGCCGCCGGCTTCGCCAAAGTATACGCGAATACGGCGAAGATTGTGAAGATGTTTACGAAAAACACGGATTTATATTAAAAGAGAACAGACGCTGTCCTTTTCTTAATGATAACAATCTCTGTGATTTATATCTTGCCTTGGGAGAGGGGGCGCTCTGTGATGTCTGTACGGATACGCCCCGCAACTACTTGGAATATGGCGGTGCGAGGGAACTTTCCTTAAGCTGCAGCTGCGCTGAGGCGGGACGGCTGTTATATGCAGACGAAGCTCCGCTTTCCTTTGTAGAGGAAGAGACGGACGGCGAGCCGGAGATGGAGGAGAGCGAAGAGGAGCTTTTGTTGGCGGAGGCGGTTCGCTATGCCCGCGATATGTCGGTTGCCATTTTGCAAAACCGGAAACTACCATTGTCGAAACGGATAATTCACTTTCTACACTATGCTGAAAAAGTTCAGGAATGCCTGAACCGGAATGAGGCCGGAATTGTGAAAGAAATTGATGAAACAGTATTTTTCAATAACTCTACGAATGTAGAAAAACCGTGCTGGCAGCTTTGCTACCGCTTTTTCCTGTCGAGGCTGCGCACGTTTACGGAGATGGACAGTATAAGTCAGGAGTGGGAAGAAATACTGGGGTTGCTGCAAAAAAGATATCTTACCCCACCGGACGGAGATTTGCGGTATGTTCAGGAGCAGCAGAAATTATGGCAGGAAATAGAGAGCCGGAACCGGTTGTACGAATATGAGCATATGCTTGTCTATTACAGTTTTCTGTTTCTTGCGAGGTGTGTTGACGACTATGATTATCTGGCGAGGGCAAAGATGGTTGTCGCCAGCTTTCTTATGCTGCGCGACATGGATTGTGCATGGTGCGCGCGAAAGGAGGGCGGTTTTACGAAAGAAGACCGGATTACTCTCTCACGAATTTTTGCCAAAGAGCTGGAACACTCCGACGGGAATCTGGCATTTCTGGCTGACGAATTGTTATTTGAGGAGGCATACACGGTAGAAAATCTGTGCCTCTCCTTGACAATTAGCTGAATAGAGTGTAAAATACTAGATGTTGTATGTATACCCTTTTATATTATACATACGGAATAAAATAAGGAGGTGCACTCTGGTGATGACATTAGAGGTTGCACATGTAATCGTAGCTATTGTAGTCATTGTTTTATTGTTGGCAGCAGCGATATTGATTTCTTGGAAAAGCGCGATTTCTTACCACATCAAGGTAGGAGAGGCAAAGGTCGGCAACGCCGAGGAGAAAGCGAGAGAGATTATTGACGACGCATTAAAGACTGCTGAGACTAAAAAGCGCGAGGCTCTGTTGGAGGCGAAAGAGGAAAATCTGAAAGCCAAAAATGATCTTGACAAAGAGACCAAAGAGCGTAGAGCGGAAATTCAACGTTACGAAAAACGTGTGTTAGGGAAAGAAGAGACTCTGGACAAAAAGCTGGATGCACTCGAGAAAAGGGAATCGAAGTTAAGCGCAAAAGAGGCCAATTTTGAGAAAGAACGTGAAAAGGTTGCGGAACTTCGGGAAAGTCATTTGCGCGAGTTAGAAAAGATTTCCGGTCTCACCTCCGAACAAGCAAAAGAGTACTTATTAAAGACTGTGGAAGAAGATGTTAAACACGAGACAGCAGTTTTGGTAAAAGAATTGGAACGTCAGGCGAAAGATGAGGCAAACAAGAAAGCCAAGGATTATGTAGTTACGGCTATTCAGAAGTGTGCGGCAGACCATGTGTCGGAGACGACGATTTCTGTCGTGCCGTTGCCAAGCGATGAGATGAAAGGCAGGATTATCGGTCGTGAGGGTAGAAATATCCGCACATTGGAAAACCTGACCGGTATTGATTTGATAATCGACGATACGCCGGAAGCGGTCATCTTATCAGGGTTTGACCCGATTCGCCGTGAGGTAGCCAGAATTGCTTTGGAAAAATTAATCGTAGATGGCAGAATACATCCTGCCAGAATCGAGGAAATGGTTGAAAAAGCCAGAAAAGAAGTGGAAACAATGATTCGTGAAGAGGGCGAAGAAGCGACGTTGGAAGTTGGGGTACACGGTATTCATCCGGAACTGATTCGCCTGTTAGGTAAGATGAAATTTCGTACCAGCTATGGTCAGAATGCGTTGAAACATTCGATAGAAGTAGCGCATTTGTCCGGACTTCTGGCTGGTGAAATTGGTGTGGATGTCCGTATGGCAAAACGCGCCGGACTGTTACATGATATTGGCAAATCCGTAGACCATGATATGGAGGGTTCCCATATTCAATTGGGCGCTGATTTGTGTCGCAAATTCAAAGAATCCGCTCTGGTAATTAATGCGGTAGAAGCGCATCATGGAGATGTGGAGGCAGAGAGTATGATTGCCTGTCTGGTGCAGGCGGCAGACGCTATTTCTGCAGCGCGTCCGGGAGCGCGTCGTGAGACATTGGAGACCTACACGAATAGGTTGAAACAATTAGAAGATATTTCTAACAGCTTTAAGGGAGTTGATAAGTCTTTTGCTATTCAGGCAGGTAGAGAGGTTCGAGTGATGGTTGTACCGGATCAGATTAACGATGATGAGATGGTACTTCTTGCCCGTGATTTGTCGAAGCAGATTGAAGATGAGTTGCAATATCCGGGTCAGATTAAAGTTAATGTAATCCGTGAATCAAGAGTAGTGGACTATGCAAAATAAGTTTGCATGAGAAACTTAATATTTGTCAGAAAATGAAAGGAACCGCTGTATTGTTTATCACTTCCGTGTTTGCAATAGAGCGGTTTTTATTGCATATTTATTCTTTTTGTATTATAATAAAGAAGATTATGAGAAGATGGAGGAATATCATGAGTGATAAATTGCGAGTAGGTATCCTTGGAGGTACCGGTATGGTAGGACAGAGATTTCTCTCAATATTGGAAAATCATCCGTGGTTTGAGGTGGTTGCCATTGCTGCCAGTCCGCGTAGCGCCGGAAAGACATATGAGGAGGCTGTTGGCGGACGGTGGAAGATGCAGACGCCGATGCCGGAAGCAGTAAAAAAAATAATTGTAAAAAACGTGAATGAAATTGAAGAAGTCAGCCGTGAAGTTGACTTTGTATTCAGTGCCGTAGATATGACAAAAGAAGAAATCAGGGAAATTGAAGATGCTTATGCAAAAGCAGAGGTTCCGGTTGTTTCCAATAACAGTGCGCATCGGTGGACGCCGGATGTTCCTATGATTGTACCGGAGATTAATCCAGAGCATTTGCAAGTGATTGAGAGTCAAAAGAAACGTCTTGGTACAAAGCGGGGATTTGTCTGTGTTAAACCAAACTGCTCCATTCAAAGTTATGCGCCTGCGCTGACGGCATGGAAGAAGTTTGAGCCTACAGTTGTAGTAGCTACTACTTATCAGGCAATTTCCGGCGCCGGAAAGACATTTAAAGAGTGGCCGGAGATGGAGCACAATATCATTCCTTATATTGGCGGTGAAGAAGAGAAAAGTGAGAAAGAACCGCTTCGTTTATGGGGAGAGGTAAAAGACGGTGTAATTGTGAGTGCGGAGACTCCGCTGATTACGAGCCAGTGTATTCGTGTGCCGGTTTTGGATGGTCATACGGCAGCGGCGTTTGTGAATTTCAAAAAGAAAGTAACAAAAGAAGAGCTGATACAGGCGTTGGTGGAGTTTAAGGGAGAACCGCAGGAGTTGGATTTACCGAGTGCGCCGAAACAGTTTATTCAATATTTGGAAGATGATAACCGGCCGCAGGTTGCTTTGGATGTTGATTATGAAGATGGTTTTGGCGTCAGTATCGGACGGCTTCGTGAGGATAGCTATTTTGACTGGAAGTTTGTCGGTCTTTCCCACAATACGGTGCGCGGTGCTGCTGGCGGTGCTGTGTTGATGGCCGAATTATTAAAAGCAAAAGGATATATTACAGCTCGGTAAGAGTAGTGTGAGATTGGAGGTGTATCATGGGCAAATTTCGTATATTGGTAAAAGGAATTGTACAGTACAAGAACAAATTTTTAGCAGTAGAGCGATGGTATGACGACCGCATTTTCGAGCCTTATCAGTGGGAATTCATTGATGGGGAAATGGTATTCGGAGAGACTCCTGAGGGAGCGGTAGCGCGTATTATTAAGGAGAAGACAGGTTTGTCTGTGCAAGTGAATAAGCCGTTGTATACATGGGGCTTTACGGCAGGAGAAATCTGCACGTCAGGAATTGCCTTTTTGTGTGATGCGCAAAACGATGAAATTATTTTATCCGAAGATTTGCACGACAGCTTATGGGTACTGAAAGAGGATATTTCTCAGGTCATTACCAATCAGGCAGTTGTAAAAGATGTAGAAAAAGCAGGCCTGACAAGTAGTTTCGGCTTAGATGATTTTGGAAAGGTGGATTTATTCGTTGAACCTATGGATTAAAAATGGACATCTTCTGGACCCTGCGAATATGCGCGATGAAATATGTGATTTATATGTTGTAGATGGAAAGGTTGCTGGTATCGGCAGCCTTTCGTCAGATACGGCTTCAGAAGAGTGGAAAAAGCAGGCAATCGTTATTGATGCTTCCGGTAAGTATGTGATGCCGGGCTTCCTTGACCTTCACGTACATTTGCGTGAACCGGGATTTGAATATAAGGAAACGATAGCGACCGGTACGAAAGCGATGGCAAAAGGCGGCTTTACCGGCGTGTGCCCAATGCCGAACACGAAGCCGGCGACAGATAGTCCGGAGATGATAAAAAGAGTGTTGGAAATTGCAGAGAAAGACAGTCCCATTCATGTATATCCGGTCGGTGCGGTGACGCAGGGGCAAAATGGTGAGGTGCTGACGGATATTGCCGGAATGGCTGCGGCAGGAGCCAGAGCGATTAGTGAGGACGGCAAGTCGGTCATGGACGCGGATTTGTACCGCAAGGCGATGAGAGAAGCTGCCAGACTGGGGCTTCCTGTAATGGCGCACTGTGAAGATAAAAATATGGTTGGCAGCGGAGCCATGAATGCCGGAAAACGAGCGGAGGAACTCGGCATGGCAGGCATCACGAACGCGGTAGAAGATGTTATCGTTGCCAGAGATATTTTGCTGGCGAAAGAGACGGGGGCAAAACTTCATCTCTGTCACTGTTCCACCGAGGATAGTGTGAAAATGATTCGCGCCGCCAAAGAAGATGGATTGCCGGTATCCGGAGAGGTATGCCCACACCATTTCATTTTGACGGATGAAGACATACGGGAAGACGACGCCAATTATAAAATGAATCCGCCGCTCCGGAGCAGAGCAGATGTTGAGGCTCTCTGTCAGGGACTTTCCGACGGTGTGATGGAGGCTGTCTCGACAGACCATGCGCCGCACGGGGAAGAGGAAAAAAGAAAATCCATAGCAGAAGCGCCGTTTGGAATTGTCGGCTCGGAGACGGCTTATGCATTGGCGGTGACATATCTTGTGAAAAAGGGGTATTTGACGCCGCTGCAGTTGGCAGAGCGCATGAGCACGGCGCCACACCGTATATTGGGCGTCGCGGGAGGAGACTTATCTGTTGGCATGCCTGCGGATATAACGATAGCGGATATGGATTCAGAGTATGAAATTGATAAGAATACGTTTATCTCCAAGGGCAGGAATACGCCGTTTCACGGACACACCGTCAACGGAAGAGTGTATTATACGATTGTCGGCGGGAAAATTGTTTATCAGTATGAGCCGTCAGGAGATTGAGTGCAGACAGTAAATTTTGCAGAGAAGATGGAGGATTAAAATGATTGATAAGTTAGTAGAGAATATCAGAAAGACAAAGGCTCCGGTTGTTGTTGGATTAGACCCTATGCTCAGTTACATTCCAAGCCGGATTATCGACAAGGCAATTCGGGAGCAGGGGGAGACATGCGAGGCCGCTGGCGCCGCTATATGGGAATACAATAAAGGGATTATTGATGTGACTTATGATTTAATTCCTGCCGTCAAACCGCAGATTGCAATGTATGAGCAGTTTGGCCTGCCGGGGATGGAAGCATTTAAAAAGACGGTAGATTATTGTAAAGAAAAAGGACTTGTTGTGATTGGTGATGTTAAGCGTGGCGATATCGGTTCGACTTCGGCTGCTTATGCAACCGGGCATCTCGGGAAAGTACAGATTGGCAGCAAGAGAGTTGCCGGTTTCGATGAAGATTTTATAACGGTCAATCCTTATCTGGGGACTGACGGGGTAAAACCATTCGTAGATGTGTGCAAAGAAGAAAATAAGGGAATCTTTGTTCTTGTCAAAACGTCTAATCCATCTTCCGGGGAATTTCAGGATAAAAAAATAGAGGGAAGAGCACTGTATGAAGTTGTGGGAGAATATGTGGACAAATGGGGGGCAGAAGTTATCGGCAACTGCGGCTACAGTCAGGTTGGCGCCGTAGTGGGAGCGACCTATCCGGAGATGGGAAAAGTTCTTCGGGAGCTTATGCCAAAATCCTATATTCTTGTTCCCGGGTATGGTGCACAAGGGGGAACCTCAGATGCTTTGCGCCCTTACTTTAACAGCGACGGATTGGGAGCCATTGTCAATTCTTCCCGTGGCATTATCTGTGCCTATAAGCAGGAAAAGTACGCGGCTTTTGGTGAGGAGAATTATGCAGACGCTTCCCGTCAGGCTGTCTTGGACATGATTGAAGACATCAACCACATTTTCTAAGGGGGAGGTTTGTGATGGCAAAAGAACAGTGCATGGCAAAGGTTGTACAGACGGAACCATTGGCGGAGGACATCTATTCGATGTGGCTGCTGGCGCCGGAAATAGCAGGACAGGCCGTGTCCGGTCAGTTTATTTCGCTCTTTTGTGAAGATGGTGACAAGTTGCTGCCGAGACCGATTAGCCTTTGTGAGATAGACAGAGACAGGGGAATGCTGCGTATCGTCTATCGCGTAGTCGGAGCGGGAACGAGAGAGTTTTCGCGGAAGAATGAGGGGGATACCATTCGTATTATGGGGCCGTTGGGAAATGGTTTCCCGCTGGAGGACAAGAAAGCGGTTCTGATTGCGGGAGGGATAGGTATACCGCCGATGTTACAGCTTGCGAAGGAATTGTCGGGAGAGGTGACGGTAGTCGCCGGCTATCGTGACAGCCGCACATTTTTGCGGCGGGAACTGGAAGAGGCGGCGGAATGGGTATTGATAGCCACGGAAGACGGAAGTGTCGGCTTGAAAGGAAATGTTATCGACGTGCTGCAGGCAGAGGGAGTTGACGGTGAAGTGATTTATTCCTGCGGGCCGCTGCCCATGCTGCGCGGGGTAAAGAGATGGGGAGAGGAAAAAAATATTCCCGCATGGTTGTCGCTGGAGGAGAAAATGGCCTGCGGCATAGGGGCATGTCTTGCCTGTGTTTGTCAGTCTACAGAAGTAGACTCCCATTCTAACGTACATAATAAGAGGATTTGCAAAGATGGCCCGGTGTTTTTGTCAACGGAGATTGAGTTATAAAAGGAGGATATCATGTCGGATAGACTAGCAGTAAATTTTGCAGGACTTACGTTTGATAATCCTGTGACAACAGCATCCGGAACTTTTGGTTCCGGATTAGAGTATAGCGAATTTGTCGATTTGCACAGGCTTGGTGCAGTTACTACGAAAGGTGTTGCCAATGTGCCGTGGGCGGGAAATCCGACCCCGCGCATTGCGGAAACCCACAGCGGCATGCTCAATGCAATCGGGCTGCAAAATCCCGGTATAGATGTGTTGATTGACAGGGATTTACCGTATCTTCGGGAGAGAAATGCCCGTATTATTGTAAACGTGTGCGGGCGCTCGCAGGAAGACTATGTAGAAGTCGTGGAGCGTCTGGCAGAAGAAGATATTGATATGCTGGAGATTAATATTTCCTGCCCGAATGTCAAGGCCGGCGGGATTGCGTTCGGACAGAAACCGGAGATGGCAGAGGCGATTACGAGAGCGGTGAAAAGAGTGGCGAAGCAGCCGGTAATTATGAAATTGAGTCCTAACGTAACCGATATTGCGGAGATGGCGCGTGCGGTAGAGGCGGGGGGCGCAGACGGTGTTTCGCTTATTAATACATTGACGGGAATGAAGATAGATGTCTCCCGCAAGACATTTGCCATTGCCAATCAGACGGGCGGTATGTCAGGCCCCTGTGTAAAGCCAGTAGCGGTGCGCATGGTTTATCAGGTGGCGAATGCGGTAAAAATACCGGTTCTTGGTATGGGGGGCATTGAAAATACAGAAGATGCATTGGAATTTCTTATGGCAGGAGCTACTATGATTGCCGTGGGAACGGCGAATTTTTACAATCCCCGCACAACCGTGGAAATTATCAATGGTCTGGAAGCTTATACGGAGAGAGAAGGATTGGATAGCATTTGTGATATTATTGGGTGTGTAAACGCGTCAGAGTAATTATATCTGTCAAAAAAGCATGGCTGTATGGCCATGCTTTTTTGATTCTTTCAGAAGAGTTTGTCTGTTTATACTCATTTTTTCTTCATAAAACTTAGTAAAACAGGCAAAAAAGGGGCAAAATACCGAGTAATCGGCGGATATCAACGAACAGGTTTCCGGTGTTTATTGGTATCATTTAGTTAGTACGAAAAGGAGTGAAAGAATCACCGATTCTCAAAGAAAGTTGTGATGCTCCGGAATGGAGGAAAATATGATAGAAAAGCGACATGAAGATGCGATTATCGGCGCCAATTTAAAGAAGTTCCGCTCAGTCTATGGGATAAGCAGAAAGGAACTGGCGGAAATCTTTCATATATCAGAGGATGGCGTGTATCGTATCGAGAGAGGAGAGACCGGATTATCAAGTTCATATGCCTATATATTAGCACAGGACTTGCATTGTGATATGAATTTTATATTTGGAAATGCGGGTGAACCTGCCCGCATTACGGAAGACGGCGTCTATATCCGTCAGATGACACCGGAGAACATTGCTCAGAGACTACGCTATTATGCGGAGATGATAGAAGAGCTGAGTAAGGGAGAACAGTAGCTATGCTGACGTGTATAAATACAGTGTTGGAGTTGGTGGCAACATTGATATGCGTAAACCATTTGTTTGGTAAGAAGTACTGTTTTATGATTCATGATACCGTTTTTATTTTGTCGGAAGTTATCATTGTAGAGACAGCGAATTATTTTGGATGGTCAAAGGGAACGGCGCTATTCGGTTATATCGGTATTTACATATATGAGTTGACGAAATTCAAGTGTTCAGTGAGAAAAGCTAATGTGAATTTTATGCTCTATATTATATTTGGAGTTGCTGTTCAGATTATCTGTTCTATTCCAACATTAATGTTAGAAAACTTTGTGAAAATAGATTTGTTGATGATAACGATTAATTCACTTACTATAATAGTGATTTATATAATCAGCAGGAAAGAAAGACTATGGAAGATTTCGAAACTTGTGATGAATTATGATATGCTTATTAATATTGCAACATTGTTATGTTTTGTTGGTGCTGTATATATTATTGTGGCATACAAAATGACAGAATTTTTAAGAATAACGGATTATTTGATATTTGGAGTGTGGACGGTTCTAATAGGTATTCTTATCATGAATTGGCAGCGGGAAAAGTACGATAAACTGGCAAAAGAGAAGGAGATTGAGCTGCGGAACTCCTACGACAATGTATACCGGCAGTTGTTGGAGTCCATACGGAGAAAACAGCATGATTTTGACAATCAGATAAATGCCATTTATAGTCAGCATTTGCTGGCAAAAGACCTTGATGAACTTATTGCAATGCAAAGAAAATATTGTGGAGAACTTCTTCGTGACAATCGCTTTTCGCGCTTGTTGTGCGGTGGTTCTCCGATTCTTATCGGTTTTCTCTATTCGAAATTCCATGAGATAGAGAACAACGGTTGCCATGTTGATTTTGATATCAAAATCAATAAGATGAAATGTATTATCCCGCAGTACAAAATTGTGGAAATAATGGGTATTCTGTTGGATAATGCGATGGAAGCCGTCGTCGAAAGTGAGAGAAGAAATATTGAGGTGGAAATATATGAAGATTCGCATTCCGTACATATCAGTGTAAAAAACGATTCTGCATATTTCATGCGTGAGGAGATTGCCCGATTTACTATGCCCGACTATTCGACAAAGGGCGAGGGAAGAGGGATTGGACTGGCAAATGTGGTTGATATATTGTGCTCGTATGACTGCGTATTGTGTGTTTACTACGAAAAGGCACAGGGAGGAAGGCTCGTTTTTGAATTTGATATAGACAAAGAAAAATGAGGACAATCCGTTTTGCCCTCATTCGTCCGGTAATAATTATTTTTCTGTTTCTTCCGGATACTTCTGCTCGCCAAATAGGAGTAAACTCATTTTAGTCCAATGCAGTAATCCCGCCAAGCCAATGCAGAGGTTACACGCTTTGAAAATCCATGGTTTTGTCAAGTGCTTCATTTTCTTTTTCCGCCTCCTTTTTAATAAGTTTTGCTGCAATAAGCTGTACTGATTGCAGCAGGATTATCCAAAAACCGGCGATAGTGTACCGGTTGGTTGGCACAATAAACATAATGAGAGCGTAAACGGTAATGATGTAAAAAGCCTGTCTCTTTGATTTTTTTATCTGAACCCCATTGGGAACGGGGCGGTATGAAGAGACGATGGGAGCAAGAAAATAGTTGACAATTATACACCCAAGAAGCAAAATAAAATAAAGCGGTCTTGCTACCGGAATGAGGGGAAGTACACAGACGCCGGCAAAAATAATGCCAAGCGAAACGAGAAAACAGCTAAAATAGTGTTTAAAATGAAGTCCCCCCGTACAGGTTCTCAGCGTCAGCAGGACGGCGATAGCTACAAGGTACTGTGGGAAATAATGAATATAGGAGAAGAATATCCCCATAATAATAATTTTACTTATTTCCGATAAAATACTGACAACAGCATAGCGAATCTGCCCAATCTGGAAATCGGAATAACCGAAATTTTCTTGTAAATAATCATGAATCATAATTCCCGCGCCTCCTGAAAAAAATTATAGCAAAGGGAACTTCCAAATCATAAATTCTTTATCAGAATGTGTATAAAATCAACTAAACTTAAAATTTTCCTGCTTTGAGGTAAATAAAAAGCAGTTTAGTATTCAAAAAGGTAACTTTAGCAAAATGGCAAATGGACGCAGGATAGGAGCGTGGTAAATGTGAAAGAAGTTCTTATATTGGAAGATAAGGAAGAGGCGAGAAAGGCGCTGGCTCATTTGGTGAAAGAAGTAGAAACTTCTGCCGTAATATACGAGGCTGCGGGAGAAGAGGAAGCATATGCCATTGCCATGAAGCATACGATTGATTTATTTTTGGTGGATATTATTTTACATCCGCAGACAATGAGCGACCAGTCGGGAGCGGATTTTGCACAGGAGATAAGGGCGGTGGAAAAATATTTATTTACGCCGATTATTATCATCACTTCGTTGTATGACCCGAAGATGTGTATGTATTCATCGATACATTGTTACCGGTTTATAGAAAAACCGTTTGATCCTGAAAAAGTAAAGGAAACGATTCGCGAAGCAATAAAATACCACACCGTCAATACAAAAAAGAAGAATATATATTTTCACGTGGACGGACTGCTGGAAATGGTTGCTTTGGATGAAATTATGTATATAGAAAGCAAAGACCACAAATTACATATAACGACGAAGCGGGAATGTTTTTGCGTGCCCTACAAATCCTGTAAGGCAATGCTGGAGGAATTGGATTCGGATGATTTTATAAAATGCAACCGCGGGACAATTGTCAATTTGTCATATATTAAGACCGTGGATACCGTGAACCGTATGATTCATTTGAGGGAGAGCGACCGTGTGCTCGAAATCGGGCCGGTTATGAAGAAGTCGTTTATGAGCAGAATACATCAGAAAATGTGAGCATAGGCGCGTACGTCCGGTGTCTGTCTATTGTGTCAAACGTTGATTACTATAGCTTGTACTAAAATTTGACATATTTTGATACTATTTACTCGGAGGTAAGTAGGAATGTCGGATAAACAAATCAGTAAGTCTGTGGGAATGCAAATACTAAGAAAGAGAACCGAAAAGAATTACACACGGGAAACGCTGGCAACGTTAGCAGATGTTTCGCCCTCATTTCTTTATGAAATAGAAACAGGACGTAAAGGTTTTTCTGTCTCTGTTTTTTATCGTATTGCTAAAGCGTTAGATACAGATGTTGAATACTTCTTTTATGATGATATGGATAAAAAGGAAGAGCGGATATTGCAAATTATCAAAAATGATAATAATACGGATATCAATTCGGTAGTGGAGCTGCTCAATGCAATTCAAATGGTTATGAACAGCTGAAAATAATAATTTGTCCTATCTTACAAAGAAATAACCATTTAGTTTATCACAGGATGACAAAACCTGTTTCATTTTTACATCGAATCAGTTCATTATAAAGCGAAAAAGAAAAAAGTGAGGCTAAAGCATGCTTTTTGCCGTTTTGAGACAGAAAAAACATTTTTGGGGAATGTAAGCCGTCTTATAGTCTCCAAACGTGTATAATACGTGCAGAAAACAGAAATAGAAACATATTTCAAGACAGGAGATTGTTAAAAATGAAAAAGGAAATGAATAACAAAGAGATTGGATATCGCATTATGAGTACGAGACTTGACCACGGTTACTCGAGAGAATGTCTATCTGAACTGGCAGGAATTTCAGCCGGTTTTTTATATGAAATTGAACGTGGACTGAAAGGCTTTTCCGCCTGTTCACTGATGCATCTGGCAGAAGTGCTGGAGGTAAGTGCGGACTATATTATGACCGGATGCAAGAGCAAGGACATAGAATCCAGCATTACTAAAACATTGGAAAAATTTGATTCATCCACACTGGAAATGATAGAACAACTCCTGAATCTCACCTATGAGATTGTGCAGAAAAGTGAGAAGTAGAGGCAGGCGTATATTTGTCTTGCGAATCTTGCGAATCAAATAGAAATGAGTTTACATTATAGTGGCCGGATGTTATAATTACATATACTGATGGACAGGAGGATGAAAAGGATGGAGCAATATAAGCAGGAATTTATAGAATTTATGGTAGAATCAGATGTGTTGAAATTTGGTGAATTTACGTTGAAAAGCGGTCGCAAATCCCCCTTTTTTATGAATGCGGGCGCCTATGTGACAGGCTCACAGTTAAAGCGTCTCGGTGAATATTATGCGAAAGCTATACATGATAATTTTGGAGAAGACTTTGACGTTCTCTTTGGTCCTGCTTATAAAGGGATACCGCTTAGTGTAGCTACGGCAATCGCTTTTTATGAATTGTACGGTAAAGAGATTCGATATTGCTCGAACCGAAAGGAAGAAAAGGACCATGGCGATACCGGTATTCTTTTGGGAAGTAAGTTGAAAGATGGCGACAGAGTAGTCATTATTGAAGATGTAACAACATCCGGAAAGTCGATTGAAGAGACATTTCCGATTCTGAAAGCACAGGGCGATGTTGAGATTTTGGGTCTGATAGTATCGCTAAACCGCATGGAGAAAGGAAGAAACAGCGAGCAATCCGCTCTGGATGAACTCCATGAAGAGTATGGATTTAAGACAGCCGCTATTGTGTCTATGAGCGATGTTTTAGAATGCTTGTATAACAGGGAATGTCAGGGCAGGGTAGTAATTGATGATGCGATGAAAGAGGCGCTCGATAAATATTTTGAGAAGTATGGAGCAAAATGATTGGTAAAATCCCCTGAATAAAAGTGTATTTGTCAATAGTATCCCCCGATATATTTCGGGGGATTTTTTTATCTTATAGGAAAGACCGCTCTGTGCGGAGTAAAAATCAGCGAAGCTGCTTCTTAGAGATGGGGTGCGGTTGGTGGGCGCTATACGCTTCAATAGCCGTTGTTTTGTCGTATATCGCTGAAAAAACGTGCTTTTTCACAAAGATAGCGAATCCTTTTTGTGAGAATTTAATAATTTACAAATGGCATCAGCGGTGTTATGATAAGAGCCAATCCACCCAAAACAATTCAAAAGGGGGTACAGATTTGAAAATTGCTTTTTGGAGCAATGGAAGGGGTAGGGCATGTGTCACAAGCAATCTTGCTTGTATCAGTGTATTATCTGCATTAGATTGTCCGGAAGACCGGACGATTATCTTTGAAAATCATCGGAATATTATCAATTTGGAAAGTACATTATTCAACCATTATTCCAACCGTGAAGTGAAAGAAAATTATCAATATGAAGTAGAGAGTGGTCTCGGGAAAGTACTGCGAATCGTAGAGCAGGGCGAAGAGATAACAAAGGAACGTCTGTATTGCCAGACGAGAGATTATCTCGGTAAACGGCTGTTTTATTTGCCGTCCAACGACAGAAGCGCGCAAAATCTGGAGTACTATATGGAAAGAGAAGCTGTGCGGACGATGAGATTTCTTGAGCAGCACAGCGACAGGGTGCTTGTGGATACCACTGCCGCGCCGCTTGTCAGTTCCCGCAAAATTTTGCAGAAAGCGGATATGGTTGTTGTTAATTTAAGTCAGAACCTGCAATTTCTGGAGCACTTTTTTCGAAACTATTCTTCCATTCAGAAACGGGCGTTTTATCTTGTTGGAAATTATGACGCCAATTCCCAATTGACGCGGGGCGAGATTATGAAGCGATATAACATTTCCGGAAGCCGGATTGGTGTGATTCCGCACAATGTACATTTTTCCGATGCTATTTCCAATGGACAAATCATCCCCTTTCTGCTCAAAAATTATTCTTCTCCGGCGCATGCGGAAAACCATGATTTTATGGTAGCCGCCAGAGAAGCAGTCGGATTGTTTCACTATCAAATCAGAAAATACGAGAGAGGAGGTGGGGAGGAATGAAAGGCAGATGGATACGAATCATCCTGTTCGCGCTCATTTTATCCGAAACGATTCTTTTGTCGTTTCCGGTGCAGGCGAAAGTCATTGTAAAGGACTTTGAAGAACTGAAAGAAGTGTTGGAATGTGAACAGAAAAAACAGATTGAACTGGGTGCAGATATTTCGCTGTTACGCCCGATAACGATACGCGGCCATAAGGTGATTGACGGAAAGCGGTATACTTTGCGGCGTGGAAAGAAGAGAGGGGTGCTGTATGGGGGAACTTTGTTTTTAATGATGGGAGTCCGGTGCGAGTGGAAAAATGTCACTGTATCGGGAGCGGGAAATTCTTCCGGCGCTGCCGGAAACGTATTCGGGAGATTACTGGAGGCAAGGAGCGGCAAAACGATTGTCGGTGCAGGCGCTGTTTGGAAGAGGAATGTAAACCGGAAACTGGCGGTAGACGGCGGAGGAGCCATCTGGGTTCAGTCGGGAGCACAGTGCATTATCGATGGCGGACAATTATCGAACAATGAAAATGTATCCTGTGGCGCAGGCGTGCGGATAGAAAAAGGCGGTCGCATGATTATTTACAGGGGAAAGATAACAGATAATCAGGTGAGAGGAGCCGGAGCCGTCAAAGGTTTTGAAGGACTTGGCGCCGCCATTTACAATGAGGGGGAGTTGAAAGTAAGGGGCGGTGTCATAAAAGGAAACAGGGCGGTCGCGTATGAGACTGCCGGAAAGAGGTATGGAGGGGCGGGCGGCGCTTTATACAATCGGGGCATATGTACTATTTCGGGTGGATTCATACAGGACAATTATGCTTCGCAGCGTGGAGGCGCCATTTATACGGAAGCACATTCGGAGTTAGAGATTAGCGGTGGCAGCATAGAAGTGAATCGGGATGACGAGGAGCGTCCGGTGTGGCTGGCGGGTTCCTGCATGTTGGAAAAGAATGCGAGTATCGGGCAATTGTATATTGCCTCTTCTGCTAACGTAATTGTAAAAAGGAATTGGAAGAGCAGAAAACAGGTTGTAGTGGAGCCGTATTCTTACAGAAAAGGTCTTTGTCTGTTAAGAGGGGGTAAAGGCGCTTTTGTCTTAAAGACAAGAGCGGGTTGGGTACTCAAGCGGCAAAAGGGCGGCTATTATATTGGTGAAAGGGAAGAAAAGAAAGAGAAGAAAAAGAACGTTATAAAAGGCAACAGGGAGAGAGAGGACAGGAGACGGGTAAAACGGGTGAAGAAGTTACCGGAAGACCCCCGCATACAATGTGAGAGAAGCAGATTGGTTTTCTATGAGGGGGAGTATGTAACGAAAGATGTCTTATGTTATGGAGTGACCGCACAGAGTAAGAGCGGAGCGGTATTGCCGGTTGACGTGCGGGGTAAATCATTTCGGGACGGACGGCTGAATAGACGGCTCCCCGTTATCTCTTTGCGGATGAATTAAAGGGGTTAGACAAAGAGAGATGGAAAACTTTTTTGTGGGAGGGGATGAGTTGGAAAGATGACTGTGACAAGCGGGAAGACGCTGTTATGGAGACAAAAGTAGAATACGGTAACTTAAAGGAAAACAGGGCGGGAAAGTATATTGTCAAAGGCTGTGTCAGAGACCAGTACGGCCATCGCTATTACATGAAAACGGGAGAAAAGAGACGCTATGGGAGGGGAAAGGAAACGCCATTTACGATTACTATAACAGTGGTGGAACGTCGGGCGCATTCAAAAGAAAAACCAATGCCCCAAATACGTTTTTCTCCGGTTTTGCAGACAGAAAAAGTGAAAGAGGAGTGGCACTTCAGCAGGGATGATGTACTGGCGGTACAACAGTTTATGGAGCGGCGTGACGACCCGTTTTCGCAGGAGACGAATCAGGAATTTATGCGCAGATTTGCAAAAAACAAGAGGCGAGGTGTTTGGGGATGAATGATTTTCAAAAAAAGTATTTATTGAAACGTCAGGATTTTGGAGTCCTTTATCCATATCTGATTGAAGATAAAGTGACGGATATTAATTGGAATGGAAAGCAGTTGTGGATTGATGATTTAGAGAGAGGAAGATATATGGCTGCGGACATTCTCTCGGCTGATTTTGTGGAGCGGCTCGTGACGTTGATTGCCAATGTGACTAATCAGGTCATTAACCGGACACATCCGGTTATGGAGGCGGAAACTGAAGAACTGCGTATCAGTATTGTCCATCAGAGCGTGGCGCATACGGGAACGTCACTGTCGTTGAGAAAGACGCCGGCCATCCGGCGTTTGAAAAAGGGAAATTTAGTAGAAGAGGGGTATTGCAGCGAAAGTGTCCTCTCTTTCCTCCATCAATGTATCGGGGCGCATTTCAGTATCGTCATATGCGGTCTGTCCGGAGCGGGAAAGACGGAACTGCTAAAATATCTGACGCAGTTTATTCCCGCTAGAGAGCGGGTCATCACGATTGAAGATGTGCTGGAAATCCATTATCAGAAAATAAACCCCAATAAAGACTGTGTCGAGATGAAAGTGGCCGAGAACTTTACTTATATGGAAGCGATAAAGGCCTGCCTGCGGCAATTGCCGGACTGGATTATTTTGTCGGAAATCCGCTCCACGGAAATTCGTTACCTGTTGGAGACGCTCAGTACGGGAGCCAGCGGAATCACTACGATTCATACGGATGATGTGCGTAATATTCCAGAGAGAATGAAAAATATGGCGGGCGGACAGGAAGATTTGAAGCGGATTGAAAATGATACTTACCGTTATCTGGATGTGGGCATTTTAGTAAAGAAAATAAGAGGGGAAGACGGGAAAATACTCCGGCGTATCGAGCAGATAGCGCTTTTTGAGCGTTATGCAAGAGGATGGGAAGAAACGATAAATCAGATAATAATGCTGATGGAGGATGGGAACCCGGTGGATTGTAACTTGCCACACCATATATCAGAGCGGTTTCGCGAGGAGGGGATTGTGCTTCCGTCGGGAGGTGGCGTATGAAGAAAAGAATAATCATATCAGTTTTTATGCTCGTCTTTTATGCCTGTTTCATTGGCGGATTTCGTCTGCACTGGCTATATGCGGCAGTTCTGCTCATTTTATCGCAGGCGTACGCCCTTTTCTATTATAAAATTAGCAGAAAAGGAGAATGTGCCAAAGAGGATTATTACGAAGTGACGGTTTATATGGAGCAGTTTCTCTGTTCATATAAGAGGCTGGGTCATGTAAGGATGGCATGGGAGGACTGTTGCAATCTTTTTGAAGAAAAGAGCAATATATATCAGGCGATTCAGCGCGCAATCTATATTATGGAAACGGGCGGGAACGGACAGGGAAAAACAATATTGTCAGGTGCATTCTGCGAAATTGAGAGTATCTACAATAGTAGAAGACTGGAGATGATGCACCGCTACATAGCGCAAATCGAAAAGACGGGAGGAGAAGTTATTACCGCTATTGACATGATGTTAGGGGATTTGCAGAGTTGGAAACAACGCACTGCCGTCTATCAGAAAAAGAAATCTTTTTTGAGAAAAGAGTTTTTTCTGGCGGCTGTTTTTGCTCTTCTCATGTGCTGTGCCACTCATATGATTCTGCCCTGTAATATAGTGCATAGAGTAGAAAATATGACGGTTTATCAGGTATCTACAACTGTAGTTTTAGTTTCGTTGCCACTATTTGTTCTCTTTGTTTATAACAATTGCGCAAAGTCATGGCTCGACAGCAGCCACCGGTTCGGAGACACCCTTGAGGAGGAGTTTCCCTACTGGCTGTGGAGCGTATCGCTATATTTGCAGCAGGACAGCGTATATCATGCGCTGCAACAGTCCTGTCACGGTTTGCGGGGGGAATTGGCAGAAGAAGTCCGCCGTCTGCTGGAAAATATTTATGAACAGCCAAATTCCCTGATACCGTATGTACAATTTTTTCGCAATCGGGATTTGCCGGAATTACATTCCGGAATGAAACTTCTGTATTCTTTTAGCAGCAATGGCAATCCGGATATACAGAAGCAGGTTTATTTTCTCGTGGAGCAGAATCAGCGGATGATTGAACAAAGGGAATTAAACCGCCAGCAAATTGCGCTGTCCGCTTTTCAGCTCGTAAAGCAGATTCCCATGTTAATCGCCGGTGGGAAGATTGTTTTGGATGCGTTTATATTTGTTTTGCAGATGGCGCAGGGATAGAAAGGATGAGCGTATGGAAGATTTGCTGGAACAATACAGTGAATGGATAGCACTAATTATATTTGGAGGTTTTGTTATATGGGGATTACAACTGATATCTTTGTTATAAAAAAGCGGGTATCCCTTTGTCTCGTCGTTCTGCCTGTGGTGCTGGCGGTGCTTCTTTGTCTCGTGCTCTTCTGGCAGTGGAAGCAGTTCGGCATGACAGATAAAAAGAACCCGCCTGTTGAGAACAGGACTTATATTTCAGGCGACGGCCCCCAATTATTAGCGCAGAGTATGCGGGTCGCACAGGGGCAGGGGCTGTTGCTGTCGCAGATGGCACAGGCAAGGGATGAGAGAGGGAATGATATAAGTTCACATTTAATATTCCGGTGCCATACGGCGGGAATTGACGGCGGAAGATTTTCTACGGAGCGGGCTGGTATACACGAAGTGGAAATAGAGGTGAAAAGTCCGGTTTCGGGAAAAACGGCAGAGAAGACAATACAGTTATTAGTGGATGGGAGAGTGATGGAATGAGGGGAATTGTGAGTCAGTTTGTTCTCTTTATCTTTCTGACGGCTTTGTTTTGGATTAGCGTTACCTATGTTTCCCTGAATATGCAATATTGCGGCGCCAAAGAATATTTTGCGGGAATCGTCAGGCAGCTTGAGGACAGCTATTTTGATAGTACGGTAATTCGTGATTGTGTAACAGAGGCGGAGCGGCAGGGATATCAGTTATCCGTCCGCTGCTATGGGAAAAATGATAAGGATGCGAGAGTGACGATGCAATATGAGTTTGTGTTTCCGATGACACAGACAAAGAAACGTTATGTAATTGATGGTTATGCCCGATAAGATAGTGCGGAGAAAGAGAGGTATTTGTGAAAACAATAATTGTTTCCGTAATAGGAATCAGTTCCATATTTTTAGTTGCAATGATACAGAATAATATAAATACAAAGACATGGCAGGAGGAACAGTTGGAAAATTCGCTTGCAGAAGCTATGTCGCAAACAATGGAAGAGGTTATATTTGGGGGAGGGTATGGGATTAGCAATCAAAATGAGATGATGGCAGCCTTTCTTCAGGCAATGATACGCAAGCTGGACGGAAAAGCAGATGTGACGATAAAGGTACATGATATCAATTTTGCACTGGGGCAAATGGATATAGAAGCAATCGGTTCGTATCGGATGACGAACGGAAAAACGTGTAAAGTATCGGTGCGCCGCAATCTGATTGTCAATTAAAAGATGGTGGCGCCAATACTTTAATATGCGGGGGAAAAAGATTTGCCATCGTCAGGCTTATCATTAATCTTCGCTTTCTTCCTCGTCCTCTTCGTCTTCTCTTGGTTTGATTTCAAGGCGGATTTTATCAATTCGGTTTCCGTCCGCGTCGAGAACCGTATAGATGCCGTACTTATCTTCGGCCGTTTCACCGACGTTTGGAAAATGTTGAAGAAGGTTGATAATATGTCCGGCAATTGAGTCATAATCGTCAGAAGTCAGTGGGAGACTTAATGTCTCGGCAATGTCGTCTAAGGAAGTGGAGCCAAGTACCTGATAGACGGTATCACTGATTTTTTGGATATCATCTTCTTCGTCCGCGTCGTATTCATCGCGAAGTTCACCGACGATTTCTTCAATGAGGTCCTCAATCGTAATCAATCCGGCCAGAGCGCCGTATTCGTCAAGGACGATTGTCATTGGAATAGAGTCTTTTCTCATTTCCATAAAGAGTTCAGCGACATTTTTGTACTCGTAAGTAACATGGGCTTCCCGAATCAATGTTTTTATATCTAAGTTTTCTTTGTTTCCTTTATAAAATACGAAATCTTTTAAGTTGATGATACCGATAATATTGTCAATGGTTTCTTCATATACCGGTAAACGGGCAAATTTATTTTCAGTAAACACGGTAAGCAGTTCTTCGTAAGAAATAGCCGAATCGACCATTGTAATATCCATACGGGGAATCATAACGTCCTTTGCCAGAGAATCGCCAAAGTCAACGATGTTGGTAATCATTTGCCGTTCTTCGCTCTCGATAACGCCCTCTTCGTGGCTGACGTCTACAAAGGTGCGCAGTTCGTCTTCAGTAATCGCGGATTCTTTCTTTGATGTATCAATTCTCATAATAAACAGCAGAAAACGCGAAAATTGATTGACGATAAATATAACGGGTGTCAATATGTTTGTAAAAAATAAAATTGGACGGGAATAGAAAAGCGCTAACTTTTCAGCGTTTCTGGTAGCCAGATTCTTAGGTGTGATTTCACCAAAAATAAGAATTAAAACGGTCAGTATACCCGTAGCAATTCCCGCTCCGATACTTGCACTCTGCTGCCACCCGAGCCGTTGACAAATGCTGAAAGCATATGTTGTGGAAAAGGATGAAGCAGAGAGGTTTACAACATTGTTACAAATTAATATTGCGCTAAGCATTTTAGATGGTTCTTCAACCAGTTTCAGTACCCGCTTAGCAGCTTTGTTCTTTTCTTCCGCCAAGGCGCGCAGACGAATTTTGTTTGCTGTCGTCAATGCTGTTTCAGCAGAAGAAAAAAAGGCGGATAAAATAAGCAATATAACTAAAACTAATATATTTACCGCGTCACTGGGGCCCAAAGTATCATCTCCTTTATCATTTTGAAAGTTTAGCTTAATGCCTGACGTTTACGAGCCATCTCGTCGTTGTCCAGATATTCGTCGTAAGTTGTTACTTTATCAATCATGCCGTTTGGCGTGAATTCAATAATCCGGTTGGCAATCGTCTGAATAAACTGGTGGTCTTGTGATGTGAAGAGGACGACGCCGGGAAATTTAATTAAACCGTTGTTGACAGATGTGATGGATTCCATATCCAAATGGTTTGTCGGCTCGTCGAGCAATAATACATTAGAGCCAAGCATCATCATCTTTGACAACATAACGCGCACTTTTTCGCCGCCGGAGAGAACGTTTACTTTTTTCAGTCCATCCTCGCCTTTAAAGAGCATCCGTCCGAGAAAACCGCGGACATAAGTAGCGTCTTTTTCGGGAGAAAAAGGCATCAACCAGTCAACGATTGTATCATTGCTTGTAAAATAAGGGGTGTTATCTTTCGGGAAATACGAATTAGAAGTAGTAATTCCCCATTTGTAGTCTCCCTCGTCCGGCTCCATTTCGCCTGCCAAAATCTGGAAAAGCGTCGTGGCAGCAATGCCGTATGAGCCGACAAAAGCAATTTTATCGTCGTGGCCAACGGTGAAAGATACATTGTCGAGTACTTTTTCGCCGTCTATTGTTTTACTCAGATTTGTTACCGTTAATACTTCGTTGCCGATTTCGCGGTCAGGTTTGAAATCAACGTAGGGATATTTGCGGCTGGAAGGACGCAGTGTATCCAGCTCGATTTTTTCCAGAGCACGTTTTCTTGAAGTAGCCTGTTTGGATTTGGAAGCGTTAGCGCTGAATCGCTGAATAAATTCCTGCAATTCCTTGATTTTTTCTTCTTTCTTTTTGTTCGCTTCTTTCATCTGCTTAATCATCAACTGGCTGGACTCATACCAGAAGTCGTAGTTACCTGCATAAATCTGCATTTTGCCATAATCGAGGTCAACCGTATGCGTACAAACTTTATTTAAGAAATAGCGGTCGTGCGACACTACGATAATAGTATTTTCAAAATCAATTAAAAACTCCTCTAACCAGCGGATGGAATCCAAATCCAAATGGTTCGTCGGCTCGTCGAGAAGAAGAATGTCAGGATTGCCGAAAAGAGCGCGGGCAAGCAGGATTTTCACTTTATCCGTATCCGGCAATTCGCTCATTATTTTATTATGGACTTCTGTTTCAATACCTAAACCATTTAGTAAAGTAGCGGCGTCAGCTTCTGCTTCCCAACCGTTCATTGTGGCAAATTCGGCTTCCAATTCGCTTGCACGGATGCCGTCTTCCTCAGTAAAATCTTCCTTTGCGTAAATGGCGTCCTTTTCTTTCATAATATCAAAAAGTCTCTGGTTGCCGGCAATAACCGTATCCAGCACGACCTGATCGTCGTATTTAAAGTGGTCCTGCTCCAGCACGGACAGACGCTGTCCCGCTCCGAGACTGATTTCACCGGTCGTAGGCTCTAATTCTCCGGATAATATTTTCAGGAAAGTAGATTTACCGGCTCCGTTGGCGCCGATAATACCATAGCAGTTACCTTCCGTAAATTTTATATTGACCTCTTCAAAGAGGGCCTTTTTGCCAAAACGTAATGATATGTTGCTCGCTTGAATCATTTTATTTCTCTTTCCTCCATAACTAAATCTTGTTTATAATATACGAACTCTATTATATTGTACTAAAAAATTCCAATTTTGCAAGCGTTTCTTTCTATATCTTTACAAGGAAAGGCGAATATGATACATTTTACATTAAAAAGGAGCAGTGAAAACAATGCCAACGAAGAGACAAAAGAAAGCAGTAATCCGGCAATTATTAGTTCCGGTTTTGCTCATTATCGCCGCGCTGCTGTATCAGCCGCTCATGGGACTGCTGCATCCGGCGGAAGAAATCAAAGATACGACGCCGGATAAAAATCAGCTTGTAGTCACCTATCTGGATGTCGGGCAGGGAGACGCAACATTAATTTCCAAAGGGAATTTCCATATGCTTATTGACGCCGGCAAAAACGAGAGAGGTGCTACAGTAGTAGAATACCTGAAAAGTCAGAAGATTGAAAAGTTAGACGTTTTGGTTGGAACACATCCGGACAGCGACCATATAGGAGGACTGGATGATGTGTTAAAGAGCATTCCCACGGATACGGTATATTTGCCGGAGGCAAAAAAAGAGACAAAGACTTATCAGCAGGTGGAAGAGGCCCTGCAGGAAAAGGGGCTGGTTCAGCAAATGCCGGAACTCGGAAAAAGCTATACATATGATGGGAATGTTGTCATCCGCTTTCTGGCGCCGGAAAGAAATTATAAAGACGCCAATAACAATTCGTTAGTTGTTCAGGTTGCCTATGGCAGAAACCGCTTTCTGATGATGGGTGACGCCGAAGAGGAGTCTGAAAATGATATTTTGAAACATTCGTATGATTTGGAATGCGATGTATTAAAGGTAGGACATCACGGGAGCTATACCGCTACCAGCGACGCCTTTCTACAAGCGTCGAACCCCGCTTATGCGGTAATTAGCTGTGGTGCGGATAATTCTTATGGACACCCGCACGCGGAGGTGCTGGCAAAATTAGAAGATGATGATGTCCAGATTTACCGTACCGATACAATGGGAACAATCGTAGCAACTTCCGACGGACAAAATGTGCGGCTGTCTACCGGAAAATATAAGTGAATGTTGCATTTTGTAAGAAACACCTTTATAATAAGGAAAATGTATAGGTTATCAGACAAATTGGGGAAAGGAGGATGATTGTATGGAGATGGAGAAGAAAATCGGATTGATAGGTACTTTTGATACCGGTGAACTATCGACCGAACTCATTCCACCGAATTTTACGGAGCCGGACGATTTATTTGAAATACTGAAAACGACAGTGAGCAGTTACCATCCTTCCAGCGATTTGGATATTATTATTAAAGCCTATGATTTGGCAAAAGACGCCCATAAGGAGCAGAAGAGGAAGTCAGGGGAACCCTATTTGATTCATCCGGTGTGCGTGGCAATTATTCTTGCCCAGTTGGAGATGGACAAAGAGACAATTGTCGGCGGCCTGCTCCATGACGTCGTGGAAGATACGAAATATACGACTGAGGATTTGACCGGGATGTTCAGTGCGGAAGTGGCCGCGCTTGTGGACGGTGTAACAAAGTTGACCCAGTTGAATTATTCCGCGGATAAATTGGAACTGCAGGCGGAAAATCTGCGCAAAATGTTTTTGGCAATGGCCAAAGATATTCGGGTGATTATTATTAAACTGGCCGACAGGCTTCATAATATGCGGACGATGGAGTTTATGAAACCCGAGAAGCAGAGGGAAAAGTCCCGCGAGACAATGGACATTTATGCTCCGATTGCCGACCGCCTCGGTATTTCCAAAGTTAAAGTTGAACTGGATGATTTATCGCTCCGCTATCTGGAACCGGACGCTTATCACGATTTAAGCAAGCGTTTTAATGAGATTAAGGGAGTGAAAGAAAATTTCGTAAAAGATATTATGGAAGAAGTCGACAGACATCTGGTCGAGAACGGTATTAAGGCGACGATTGACGGACGTGTGAAGCATTTGTTCAGTATTTACCGCAAAATGGTGACACAGCACAAATCGCTGGAACAGATTTATGATTTGTTTGCCATCCGCATTATTGTCGATGACGATCAGGAGTGCTATACGGCGTTAGGTATTATTCACGAGATGTTCAAGCCAATTCCGGGGCGTTTTAAAGATTATATCGCTATGCCGAAACCGAATCATTACCAGTCTCTGCACACGACGCTGATTGGGCCGAACGGACAGCCGTTTGAGATTCAGATTCGTACTTATGAAATGCATAAGACGGCGGAATACGGAATTGCCGCGCATTGGCGCTATAAAGAGAGCGGCGGCAGCGACGCGGCCCAAAACCAGAGCGAAGAAGAGAAAATGGCATGGCTGCGCCGTATTCTGGAATGGCAGCATGACATGGACGACAATAAGGAATTTTTGAGCTCGATTAAGAGCGATTTGGATTTGTATTCTGACCGTATATACTGCTTTACTCCAAACGGCGACGTCAAGAATCTGCCGGCCGGCTCGACGCCGATTGATTTTGCCTATGCCGTTCACAGTGCGGTCGGAAACCGCATGGTTGGCGCCAGAGTAAACGGAAACATTGTCAAGCTCGATTATGAAATACAAAACGGCGACCGCATTGATATTATTACGAGCCAGAACAGCAAGGGACCGAGCCGCGACTGGTTAAATGTTGTAAAGAGCAGTCAGGCGAAAAATAAAATAAATCAGTGGTTTCGGAACGAGTTTAAAGAAGATAATATTATTAAGGGAAAAGAACTTCTGCATACTTATTGTAAAAATAAAGGCATTGATTTGACGCCGCTTCTGCGGAACGAATATACGGAAGCGTGTATGAGTAAGTACGGGTTCAGTGATTGGGAATCCGTATGCGCGGCCATTGGGCATGGCGGTCTCAAAGAAGGTCAGGTCGTTAATAAACTGCAGGATGTATATAATAAGAAGAATAAGCGGATTGTATCTGACGCGCAGGTGAACGAGGTCATTGAAAGCGCCAAAGAGGCCAAGCAGGTGGCGGGGCGCAGCCCGCACGAGCCGCTGAAAAGCAGGAGCGGGATTATTGTAGAGGGACTGGATGATTTGGCTGTGCGTTTCTCAAAATGCTGCAGTCCGGTGCCGGGGGATGAAATCGTGGGCTTCGTAACGCGCGGGCGCGGCGTTTCCATTCACCGCACGGATTGTGTGAATATGATACACCTGCCTCTGGGAGAGAAAAACCGCCTAATCGAAGCGGAGTGGAGTCCGGAAGCGGGAGAGAGCGACGAGGCGTATCCGGTAGAGATTGTAATTTACTGCTATAACCGGAGCGGAGTTCTTTTCGATGTATCCCGTATTTTTACGGAAAACCGTATTGATGTGAAATCAATGAATGTGCGTACGACAAAGCAGGAGAAAGCAACGCTTACAATAGGATTTGAGATAAACGGAGTGGAGCAGTTAGACCGATTGATGGCGAAACTCCGTACGGTTGAAAGTGTGACGGACATCGAGCGTAGTGCGAACGGATAGAGCGCTTGTTTGTGAAGGGAGGAAACGATGGAAATAACGGTATTGACGGTAGGGCCGGTTTATACTAATTGTTATATAGTAAAAAAAGAGGGGAGCCAATCCTGTCTTGTCATTGACCCCGGCGATGAGGCCGATAAAATTGCCGGCTATATGAAAAAGAGAAATCTCGCTCTGGAGGGCATTTTGTTGACGCATGGACATTTTGACCACATTACGGCGGTAAGTGATTTGGTGTCCGCGGCGGGCGGTAAAGTGTATGCTTTTCAAGAGGAGAAAGAGTTGTTGATAAATCCGGAGCTGAATGGCAGCGTTATGATGGGATACGAAGTGGGACTGGAGCCCGATGTTTTGTTGCGCGATGGACAAACAATTACGATTGCCGGCCTGACGTTTCAGGTCATCCATACGCCGGGACATACAAAGGGCGGCTGCTGCTATTATGCCGAAGATGAAAAGGTGCTGTTTAGCGGTGATACGATATTTATGGAATCGATTGGACGAACGGATTTTCCGACGGGAAACGGCCGCGAACTGCTTCGCTCCGTCCGCGAAAAAGTACTTGCCCTGCCCGGCGAAGTAAAGATTTATCCGGGACATGGGCCGGAAACGAATGTTGCATACGAGGCAGCAAATAATCCATACGCATAGAGGTGTGTTGATATGGTGCAATACGAAATCAAAAAAAATAAGGCTTTTCCCGCGGGGGAATTTTCTTATGATTTACGCTCACTGGCTCAGGGATTTTATCCGGAGCTTGCCTGCCAGATTTTGGAGAGAGAAGAATGGGCGGAAGACAGAGGTTTTCCGATAAAGTGTATGGTAGACGGCTGCGTTATTCTGGATGATACGGTGCCGGAAGATTATACGAAAAATTCGGTGAAAGCCAAAGTTTATCAAGCATTTGTAAAGAAAATGGGTCGGGAGCTTCCGTGGGGGATATTGACAGGCATAAGGCCGGCCAAAATACCTTTCCGCATGATGCGCGATGGAATGCGTCGGGAAGACATACTGATTTCTCTTCGGGAAGATTACCTGCTTAGCTGGGGCAAGGTAAAGCTGGCTTACGATGTGGCAGCAAAAGAATACGAACTGACAAGGGAGTTTGACCACCGGAACAGCTATAATTTATATGTGGGGATACCTTTCTGTCCGTCTATCTGCCAATACTGTTCATTTTCTTCTTATGATTATGAGATATATAAAGACAAAGTCGATTCCTATTTGCAGGCGTTGAAAAAGGAGATTGCCGTGATGGCGGAAATGGCCGCAAGGGAGCAAAAAAGGCTTCAGACCATCTATATTGGCGGTGGAACGCCGACGTCTCTCAATGAGGGGCAGCTCCAGTTTTTGATGGATATGCTTTATCAGTATTTACCGATGGCGGAAATCGCTGAATTTACGGTGGAGGCCGGGAGGCCGGACAGCATTTCGGAGGAAAAGCTGCGGATATTGAAAAAAGCCGGCGTCACACGCATCTCCATTAATCCGCAGTCCATGAAACAGGGAACGCTTGATTTACTGGGGCGGCGGCATTCGGTAGCGCAGGTAAAGAAAGTATTTCGTCTGGCGAGAAAACTCGGCTTTGATAATATTAATATGGATGTGATAATTGGTCTTCCAGAAGAGGATGAAGTAGACTTTACGGGAACGGTCATGCAGCTTCATGAGTTAGACCCCGATAGTGTGACCGTACATACCTTAGTGATTAAACGGGCCTCGCGCATGCGGCGCGAGCAGTTTGAGCAAGGGGGCGCTATGTATCCCGAGGATACGCTTATATCCGTGCTTCAGCGGACGAGCGGGGAAATGCTTCGCAGCTATGGCTATGAGCCTTACTATATGTATCGCCAGAAGAATAAGGCGGGCTCTTCTTATAATACGAATCAGGAAAATGTAGCGTATGCCAGAGCGGGGAAAGAATGTCTCTATAACATTTTTATTATGGAGGAACTGGAGACGATAGTGGCTGTTGGCAGCGGAGGTTCTACCAAATATGTAATCCACGATGAAGACCGCATGGAGCGCATTGAAAATGTAAAAAGTGTCGATGATTATATTAGCCGCATTGATGAGATGATAGAAAGGAAAAAACAATTATGGCATTGAAGAAGAAACCAACGACAGGAATGAAAGATATTCTGCCGGAAGAGATGGAAATTCGCGATTATGTGATTAACCAGATTAAAGAGACTTATAAAACGTTTGGCTTTCAGTCTATTGAGACTCCCTGTGTCGAGCACATTGAAAATCTTAACAGTAAGCAGGGTGGAGAGAATGAAAAACTGATTTTCAAAATTCTCAAGCGCGGGCAGAAGCTGAATCTGGAAAGCGCGCAGACCGAGATGGACGTAGTGGACGGCGGGCTCCGTTATGATTTGACTGTGCCGCTCTCGCGCTATTATGCCAATAACGCCGCGGCGCTTCCGAATCCGTTTAAGGCGCTGCAGATGGGCAATGTCTGGCGGGCAGACCGACCGCAGCGGGGACGCTTTCGTCAGTTTATGCAGTGTGATATCGACATTCTCGGCGAGCCGACTTATCTGGCAGAGATTGAGCTGATTCTGGCGACGACGACTCTGCTTGGCAAGCTTGATTTCAATCACTTCACCATTCGCATCAATGACCGTAAAATGTTAAAAGGAATGGCAAAATACTGCGGTTTTCCGGAAGAAGAGTACGACGATGTGTTTATTGTGTTAGATAAGATGGACAAGATTGGCATGGAGGGAGTAGAGAAAGAGCTTCTTGAGGCAGGATACGCTGCCGCTTCCGTGGCAAAGTGTACGGATTTGTTCCGCAGCGTAACCAATGATATAGCGGGCGTCCGTTATATGAAAGATACTTTGGGGAATTGTCTGGATGAGGGCGTCGCAGAAAATCTGGAAACGATAATTTCCACGGTCGGAGCATTGAAATCCGCCGACTTTAATATATCGTTTGACGCCACTTTAGTGCGGGGGATGAGTTATTATACTGGCCCGATTTTCGAGATTTCAATGGATGAATTTGGCGGCTCTGTCGGCGGCGGCGGACGCTATGACGAAATGATTGGCAAATTTACCGGAAACGATACTTGTGCCTGTGGCTTCTCGATTGGATTTGAGCGCATTGTCATGCTGCTTTTAGAGCGCGATTTTAAAGTGCCTGCCGCGGGAGCAAGGAAAGCCTATCTGATAGACAGGAAAGCCGATTCGGATTTGTTCCGCAAAGTGATGGAGAAAGCGAAAGCAGAACGCGAACAGGGTGTTTATGTCAATATCAACCGCATGAAGAAAAATAAAAAATTCCAGAAAGAGCAGTTGATGTCTGAGGGATATACAGAAATCGAAGAATTTTTTGCTGATTAGGAAAAGAGGAGGAGAATGAATCATGGAAGAATCAATGAGTGGTTTGAAGCGAACCTGCCGTTGTGCAGAACTTAGTACAGAGAATGTGGGACAGACAGTTACCGTGATGGGCTGGGTACAAAAGAGCCGTAATAAGGGCGGTATTGTCTTTGTCGACCTCCGCGACCGCAGCGGGATTATACAGTTGATTTTTGAAGAGAACCAGGTGGGTGCCGAGGGATTTGCAAAAGCGGCAAAACTGCGCAGTGAATTTGTTGTTGCCGTTACCGGTGAAGTGACAAGGCGTTCCGGAGCGGTAAATGAGAATTTGAAAACGGGGGAAATCGAAGTAGTGGCAAACGATATCCGCATTCTGTCCGAATCAGATACGCCGCCGTTTCCGGTGGAGGAGAACAGTAAGACGAGAGATGAGGTGCGTCTGAAATACCGCTATCTCGATTTGCGCCGTCCGGATTTGCAGAGAAACCTGCTTCTCCGCAGCAAGGCTTCCCTGCTGCTTCACAGCTTCTTTGACGAAGAGGGCTTTCTTGAAATTGAAACGCCGATGTTAAATAAAAGTACGCCGGAGGGGGCCCGCGACTATTTAGTGCCGAGTCGTGTACATCAGGGTAGTTTTTATGCGCTGCCACAGAGTCCGCAGCTCTTAAAACAGTTATTGATGTGTTCCGGATGCGACCGCTATTTTCAGATTGCCAAATGTTTTCGCGATGAAGATTTGCGTGCAGACCGTCAGCCGGAATTTACCCAGATAGATATGGAATTATCTTTTGCCGATATGGATGAGGTGATAGAAGTAAACGAACGGCTGCTGAAAAAACTGTTTGCTTTAATTGATGTGGATGTGCCGGTGCCGCTGCCGAGAATGACATGGCAGGAGGCGATGGACCGTTTTGGCTCAGATAAACCAGATACACGATTCGGCATGGAATTACAGGATGTTACAGATGTAGTACGGAATTGCGGTTTCGGTGTTTTTACCGGAGCAATCGAGGCTGGTGGTTCCGTCCGCGGCATCAATGCCAAAGGACAGGGAGCTATGCCCCGCAAGAAGATTGATAAGTTAGTAGATTTTGCGAGAGACTTTGGCGCCAAAGGACTTGCTTATCTTTCCATTAATGAAGACGGCACTTACAAATCTTCATTTGCCAAATTTTTAACAGAGGAAGAGTTGGAGCAGCTTGTACAGGCAATGGCGGGAGAAGCGGGCGATTTGCTTCTCTTTGCGGCAGACAAAAACAAAGTTGTGTGGGATGTTCTTGGCAATTTGCGTTTGGAACTTGCACGCCAGATGGAGTTACTTGACAAAAATGAATATAAGTTTTTATGGGTTACGGAATTTCCACTTCTTGAGTACAGTGAGGAATTGGGCAGATATCAGGCGATGCACCATCCGTTTACGATGCCGATGGAAGAAGATTTGCCGTATCTTGACAGTGAGCCGGGGCGTGTGCGCGCGCAGGCATATGATATCGTGCTCAACGGCACGGAGATTGGCGGCGGTTCGATTCGTATCCACCGCAGCGATATACAGGAAAAAATGTTTGAGACACTCGGGTTTACGAAAGAGGACGCCCATGAGCAGTTTGGCTTCCTTCTGGATGCTTTTCGTTACGGAGTGCCGCCACATGCCGGTCTGGCGTATGGATTTGACCGCCTGATTATGCTGATGGCAAAAGAAGACAATATCCGTGAAGTCATTGCTTTCCCGAAAGTAAAAGATGCGTCCTGCCTTATGACGCAGGCGCCGGGAGTTGTTGCGCCGGAGCAGTTAGAAGAACTTGGTATTGAGGTTACGGCGAAAGAAGAGGAAACGGATAAATGACAGTATCAATACACGATTTGATGTGGCTGTACCTGTTTGCCATAAACGGAATCGCCTTTGTGACTATGGGAATGGACAAGAGAAAGGCAAGGAAAGGGAAGTGGCGTGTTCCGGAGCGGGTGCTGTTTACGCAGGCTGCTCTTGGCGGCAGTATAGGAGCTTTGGCGGGAATGTACTGTTTTCGCCATAAGACCAGACACAAAAAGTTTGTGGTGGGTATGCCGGCAATCCTTGTCGTGCAGACAGGAATTATTTTTGTTGTGTTTTTTGGGAACATGAAATAAATAAAAGGATAGGAGGAAAGATAATGAGTATGGAAAAAAGGAGTTTCGGACGCACAAAAGAGGGGACGGAGGTAACGCTTTACACGATTACAAATAAAAACGGCATGAGTGTGAGCGCTATTGATTACGGAGCTAACATCGTAAGTCTTATTGTGCCGGACAAAAATGGAAAAGTTGCTGATATCGTCTTAGGATTTGACGATGTAGCCGGTTATGAAGAAAACGGCTGTTTCTTTGGGGCGTTTATCGGCCGCCACGGCAACCGTATTGGACAGGCGAAATTTGAGTTAGGCGGGACGACGTACGAATTGGAGAAAAACGACGGTGAAAACAATCTTCACGGCGGAACGCCGGGGTATCATCACGTGATGTATGAGGCGTCGGCAACGGACGACAGCGTGACATTTTCCCGCGTGAGTCCGGATATGGAACAGGGATATCCGGGGAATCTGGAAATTGCAGTAACTTATGCATTGACGGAGGATAATGCATTAAAGATTTCCTATAAGACAAAATCCGATAAAGATACGCTTTGTAATTTGACAAATCACAGCTATTTCAATTTAAAAGGACATGACGGCGGTACTATTACCGACCACATGGTAACAATTAAGGCGAATTGTTTTACCGGAACGGGCAGCGATTTGATTCCGGATGGAAGTCTGGTTGATGTAACCGGCACGCCGATGGATTTCAGAGAGCCGAGAAAGATTGGCGATGATATTGATAGTGATTATGAGCCAATTGTTCTGGCTGGCGGTTATGACCACAATTTTGTTTTGGATAAGCCGGACGGGGCTTTTGCAAAAGTGTGCGAAGTGACGGAATCTTCCTGCGGGCGTACGATGGAAGTATATACCGATTTGCCGGGGATGCAGTTGTATACAGGTAATTTTATTAACAGAGAAGAGGGAAAAGCCGTTTATACGAAACGCACAGGAATTTGTTTTGAAACGCAGTTTTTCCCAAATTCCATCAATGTTCCTGAATTTAAGTCCTGCCTGTTAAAGGCGGGAGAGGAATTTAATTCGACAACAATGTACAAATTTTTGTAATTAATTTTGCGGCGCCAAAAAACGACTCCGATTTTTATAAAGGTTCCTGTTTGTCAGAATAATTATGCAAAGTACCGGTATTTCGCAGGTCAGAGATAATTTTATTGGGTATAAACGGTAATTTAAAAAGAGAAGTATAACAAAACAAGATATCGTTGAATACTATAGGATAATAAGGAGTTGCATAATTTACAAAAGGAGATTAAGCGTGAAAAGTGTTTTAGGGAAATTTATTCAAAGAGAATTTGGCAGAGACCGGTATGCCTGCTATACGGATAAACTGGACAGGAAAGAAAGTATGGATATTTTTTGTGACATATATGAAAATCTGCGCCATGAAAATTCGGATAATCTCAATCTTGCACTGAGAGATTTATTGGAGACCGTGCAGGTGTCTATCCGCATAAGCAAAAATTTCTGGTATATTTCCATAGGATGTTTTGTGACGATAGCTACTTTGCTGTTCCTCGGCCTGCCGGCTGTCATTTTGTATACGGCGCTTGCGGCGACTGGTTTGTGCTACGTCTATAAAGTTATGGAATTTATGTGCAATCGTTATTGTGACAGAGATGTAAAAATCGTCCTCATTTATAAAATTGCGCTATTCCATCTTTTGGAAGAAAGTTGTTTACAAAACGAGGGACATGAGATATAATAGAAACACCAACAATGACGAAAATAAAAACAAGGGGCCACATTTTTATATGTGGTCCTTTGTTCTGAAAATGCGTGACGGGGAAAGACACACGCGCAGAAATGGAGGATACTATGAGCCGTTATACAACGCAGATGGATGCTGCGATAAAAGGAATTATCACGCCGGAGATGGAACAGGTCAGCGCTTATGAGAACATGGACGTGGAACAGTTGCGGGAACTGGTGGCAAAAGGCCAGATTGTGATTCCGGCAAACATCAATCATAAGAGTTTAAAGCCGTATGGGATAGGTACGAGGCTGAAGACGAAAATCAATGTGAATCTGGGAACCAGCCGGGACTGTCTTGACCTTGATGTGGAAATGCAGAAAGTACAGGCGGCCGTTAATATGGGAGCGGAAGCGATTATGGACTTAAGTTCGTTTGGGGATACGCGCAAATTCCGCCGTAAGCTGACCAAGGAGTGCTCGGCAGTGATTGGAACGGTGCCGATTTATGATGCCGTTGTTTACTATAATAAGGCGTTAAAGGATATCACTTCCGACGAGTGGATGGACGTTGTGAGAATGCACGCGGAAGACGGCGTCGATTTTATGACGATACATTGCGGTATCAACCGCGAGACGGCGGTGCGTTTTAAGGAAAGCAAGCGTCATACAAACATTGTATCCCGCGGCGGCTCGATTATTTTTGCATGGATGGAGCTGACCGGAAATGAAAATCCGTTTTATGAGCGTTATGACGAGCTTCTGGATATTTGTGAAAAATACGATGTGACAATCAGTCTGGGGGACGCCTGCCGGCCGGGCAGTCTTGAAGATGCCGGCGATATTTCCCAGATTTCCGAGTTGGTGGAATTGGGACGGCTGACGCAACGCGCATGGGACCACCATGTGCAGGTTCTGATTGAGGGGCCGGGCCATATGCCGCTTAACCAGATTCGCGCCAATATGGAAATTCAACAGACGATATGCAAGGGAGCTCCTTTTTATGTTCTTGGCCCGCTTGTTACTGATGTGGCGCCGGGGTACGACCATATTACGAGCGCCATCGGGGGAGCTGTTGCCGCTACTTATGGAGCCTCTTTTCTCTGTTATGTCACGCCGGCGGAACATTTGCGCCTGCCGACGTTAGAAGATGTAAAAGAGGGGATTATAGCAGCTAAAATCGCCGCTCATGCAGCGGATGTGGCAAAAGGGATTCCGGAAGCGGCGCAATGGGATTATCAGATGAGCGAAGCGCGCCGTGAACTGGATTGGGAAAAGCAGTTTGAACTGGCGATTGATTCGGAAAAGGCACGGCGCTACCGCGCAGAAAGCAGGCCGGAAAAAGAAGATACCTGTACGATGTGCGGTAAAATGTGCGCTGTCCGCAATATTAATAAAATTCTTCGCGGGGAAGACGTAGATATTATGGATTAAACGCCGTATTTGCGAGGCTGGGGCAATCGCTTAATCATTTATCATTTCAGGGCAGCGGGTATCATGCGGTATCTTATCCGGTATCCACTCCCAACGAAAAATATATTGTTTCTTTTGTTTACAGAAATCTTTCGCCGCCTCTCGCAAAACTCACTGTCTGCATTGTCGTTTTTCCTGACTTTTGCAGCATTGACCGCTCGCCGGTACTTATGCACCACCTCTGTAACTGATTAACTGCGGGTGGCACCTTTGGTGCCACCCGCAGTATGACCACAATCGCTCCGGTGGTGCATTTGCACCGCTGCGTAGCGGTCTAGTGCAAACGGGCTGTCAAAAGTCAGGAAAAAACGACAGCAGACATCTCAGACAATTGCTCGGGCGGCGTTCTGTAAACGAAAAGAAATAATTATTTTTCGGGAAGTGATACAAGGACAACGATACCGCATGATACCCGCGCAATGTATAAATTCGGGGAAGCAAATGATTAAGCGATTGCCCTGTTGTGAGGCATTCTCTACTTGCATTCCGCTCTTATTATGGTGTATAATGATATTAATTAACTAAAGGATTCAGGCATAGGTGGCTGTGTGGGTTTTCGTTATGCCAAATCCATTTCGGAAAATTTATCCATGGAGGGATTCTATGAAGCAAAATAAGAAGGGATTAAAGAACCGTATTTTAAAATCTTTGATTGGCATAGGCCGCAAGTGCAAAATTCTGGCATATCCGATTACCTTTTTTGTGATTGCGTTTCTTGCTGTTTATCATGCGGTGAGAAAGCTGTTTGTGGAAAGTGAATACCGCAAAGTAAGGACAGGGTTGTTAGGAGTTTTGTGTGCCGCCGTTGTTATCGGGGCCGTAGTCGTCCTGCCTACACTGGCGAATGAGACAGGGGAAGAACCGTCGACAGAAGTTGTGGCAGAGGATGAATGGGATCCGACGGAGACGCCGCAGGCAACGGTAGAACCGGTTGTGACAGAAGAGCCGGAGACGCCGGAACCGACAGAACAAATCAAACAGGAAGAAAAGGAAGACGAGGAAGAGCAGGAGGAGAAGCCGACGGCAGAAGCGAAAGAAGATGACAGCGACGCCGGACAGGCAACGGCCACACCAGAAACAGCCGGAGCCAAAAAGGACGACTCTGATGAGGATGCGTCTCCAACGCAAAAACCGGATGTAGAAAAGCCTGTTCGCCGGAAACAGACAGCAAAGGCTGTGAAACTGGAGGCGCCTACATATACGGTGGAGCAAGACGGAACGGGTGTACATACATATCCTTTAAGCGATACCTTTACGATTAGTATTCAAGCATCTGCGCCGGAAGGAGCAGGTATTGACTATCAGTGGTATATGAGCAGAACAGCAGGAGGGATTGGCGAGCCGTTAAGCGGCAATGGTGCGCTGACAAGGGCTTATACGATTCCGAAGAGCATTCATGCCGGCGACTATTATTACTACTGTGTGATTAAGAGTGTAGATAATGATGGTGTAAATTTGGATTCGGATGAAGTGCGTACAAAGGACATTGTTGTATCTGTCGCAAAAGCAGAACCGGATGTAAGTGATTTTGATATCAGTGCGATTAAAGATGAGTATTATTATACGGGAGAGGCGATTGACCCTCCGGTTGTCAGCAAACGCGAAGGTATGGGAAAAGCGTATATTGTAGTAAAAGATGGAACTACAGAGAACAGGCCAAAAGCAGATAGAGACGAACCTTATTCCATTTATTTGCATGTGAGTGAGGGGGAGAACTACACGGCAAAGACTCTTGATTTAAACAAGACGATACTTATCCGACGTATTCCGGCACCAAGCAGGCCATATACGATTAAGGGAACAAAAGGCAAAAACGTAAATGGAAAGCAGTGGTATACTTCTGCTGTTTCCCTTGTTCCAGCCTCTGGATATAGTATCAGTACGGCAGAAGATAATTTCCAGAGTGAATTGATTTATTCATCAGACGGAATGAATCAGGGGCCGGAAAAATCTATTGTTTTCCTGCGCAATAATAGCAATCAGGCAATTACTTCGGCTATTACAGTGACGGAGAAAAGAGACGGTGCGATTAATATTGACACGGTGGCACCGGAAGCTTCTATTTCTTACGATGAAGCGGGGATAAATGATGGTTTTTCTAAAGATGAGATAGTTTTTCATCTGACTGCTACGGATGCGATGAGTGGATTGGCGAAGCGTTATTATTGTAAATCACAGAAAGTGCTTACTGATTCGCAGTTAAAGGGAGCGTCATGGAAAGAGTGGAAAGAGGGAGAAACTGTTACTGCGGATGCAGACGGTCTGGTTGTACTGTATGCGAAAGTAGAAGATGCAGCGGGCAATATCAGTTATGCGTCGTCTGGAGAGTTGACGATTGACCGCACATTGCCTGTCATAACCTGTAATAAGAAACAACTGGGTGATGAGATTACCTATGTTGCAGACAGAAAAAATATTAGTGTCAGCGATACTAATCTGAAACGTGTGACGATTACCCGCAACGGGGTAGTCAGCGATACAAAATCCGGTGATGATATCGTGAACGGCAGCGTGCAGTTTACACTTCACGGGGCAAATGGCACGGATAGTGAAGTAGTTTATATCATTACGGCAGAGGATATTGCCGGAAACCAGAAAGAAACAACGATTACCATGAAAAATCCACTCTTTGATGTCGATGCGCTGGATTTGGATTTTGGCAGCGAAGAAGATGCGTTGACTTATGGCTATGCCTCGGTTACGCCATTGGAAGCGGTATTGAAAATAAAAGGAACACAGGAAAAAGTAACGGTTGATAGTGTAGAAATCGAGGCCGGAGACGCCTTTGAAGTAGTGCCGGGGACGATTACCGTCAGACCGAAACAGGGACTTCACACAGGAACACACGAGGCTGTATTACGCGTGTATTATAATGGTGAAGAAGAATCAACGACAACTTGCCGCTGTTATGTAACCGTAAAACAGGCAAAGATGTTAGTCCGTTATACCGGTCAGGAGGATGTCGGATATCATACCTATCCGGATTTGGAGGGAACGATTGAATTTTCTCCGTCCGATTTTAAAAACGGTGATACATTGGCAACCTTAAAGGCAGACCCCGGGTTTGTAATGCCTTCCTTGTATTATCAGGACGAGGAGGGAAATCGTGAGAAATTCACTTCCGATATGCGTGCGATGAAGAGTATGCAGTTAATACCAGGAGAGGGTCAGGCGACAGATTATGTTTTCGAGTACGCCGCCGGAGACTTGGATGTACAGCGCCATGCCCTTCGTCAGGGGTATGTCATTGTAGGCGACAGGGTTAATGGTTATGACTGGTATACTTCGCCGACGGTAGCAATTCGCTCTGCGCAGGGACATTACATCAGCCGGACGGATGATGAAGCTTCTTTTGCCGGCTCCGAACAGACGATTACCGTAAATGGCCCTGTGAACGGGGTAACGGAAGAGTTTTATGTAATGAATGCAGATACGGGTGAAATCTCCTCTCTGATGAGGGAAAATATAAAAATTGATTTTACGCCTCCGTATTTCCGTGCGGGCGAGGGCATCACGGTTTCTACCGACTTATTTAATTCATTTGGTAATACGATTACCTTTGGTGTATTCTTCAACGATACAAAGGCGGTCAGCATTAGTGCAACTGATGAAGAGAGTGGGTTGGAGACGATTGAGTATTGTGTTTCTGATCATGCTCTGTCAAAAGATGATTTGGAGACAGGGGTAGAATGGAAACAATATGATAACGGCTTTTCGATTTCACCGGAAGAGTATGAGCGGGCGGTTATCTATGCGAAAATAACGAATCATGCCGGTTTAGTTACATATATTTCATCGAACGGCATGGTATTTGATAACAAACAGCCGGATATAAACAGAGTGGAAAACGGTAAGGAATTCAGCATTGTTGACGAACAAGAATACGTTACCGATGAACTGAATCTAAAAGTATCGGATAACAATCTGAAACAGGCGACGCTGTTTGAGGGAACGAATACGGCAGCTTCCGGAAGCGCGCTGCAAATTACGGACGGGGACGGAACGGCTAAGACGGCGTCGAGAAAGATACCTTGTCCTAAGGCAGGTTCGCAGACGTATACGGTGGTAGCTAGTGATGAAGCCGGAAATAATGCAGAGAGAGAGTTTACAGTTACAAAACCGGTGTACGATATCACGGCAAATACATTGAAGATTAAATCCGAAGCTTACGGATATGAGTCAGAACCGCAAGTTGAGGTGACATGGGAAAATACGGAGAAAGCCAATGCCGAAGCAACGATTTCGGACGTCATCCTCAGTAACAATGGAGACTTCGAAGTTAAACAGACAGGAGAAAGTTTCTGGATTGTCGCGAAAAAGGATTTGGCGCATGGCGTATATACGACGGATGTCAAACTGATTTACAACGGAGGAAAAGAAGCCGACACAACATGTAGTTTTGCTGTGAATAAGGCGACTCTGACGGCGACATATATGGGAGGCGATTTGTATTATCACGAAAAAATCACAGCTTCTTCCGTTAAAGTGACCGGTTTTGTAAAGCATAAAGGTGTGTTGGAGACGCCGGAAACAGCGGCCGGTTATCAGGCGCCAGAGGTAGTGGAAGACGGCATTGCCACAGAGACAAGCGAGTTGACACCATCCGGAGGAAAGGCAGATAATTATAAGTTTGTTTACAAATCCGGGCTGCTTCTTGTAGAACGTCGATATGCAACAACAGGAAAAGATGGACAATACGTTATAGATGGTACGGTATCAAATTCGGGTTGGTATACGTCAGATATTATTATCCGCCCGAAAGAAGGCTATGCATTGCTGCTGGACGAGAAAGATACAAAGACACAGGAGTCCATTGTGTTGAAAGAGGATACGGACAGTGGTGAAACGAGTTTCTATGTTACTAATACTGAAACCGGGGAGATATATTATCAGTCCACTTTCTACTATAAAAAAGATGTTAAAGCGCCAATCATTCAGGGCATAAAGGATGAAGCAACATATGAAGTCAATACACGGGAGGTAACGGTAGAGGATGACTATCTGACAAGCGTCACGGTCAATGGAGAGGCAAGACCGGTTGAGAATGGAAAAGCGAAATTTACATTGGTGGCTGAACAGGAAACAATGGTTTATGTAATAGTGGCAACAGACTGTGCGGGCAATGTAAATGATATGACAGTCGTTATGAATCAGCCGGCAGAACTTCCGGTTACTCCGGAAGAACCGAAAGAGGACAATACCGGAGCAACTCCGGCGCCGTCTTCGACACCGGATGCCAACGATATTTATACGGCAAAAGAGGGAACTATTAAGAAACTGGTGAAAGTGGTGCAGGGCGCGCCAAACACTTCCCTGACGACGAGTACCAATGAATTGAAAAAATCTGTTTTAAATGCCGGCGAGCAGCAGGCAGTAGGGGAAGGAAGCAACGCCAATATTGAACTTCGCATAAAGAACATTGACAGCAGCGTTCCGCAGAGCGATAAGGAAGTTATTATCGCCAATCTGGGAGGGTATTCCGTTGGCGAGTATCTGGATATTACTCTTTGGAAAAAAGTGGGAAGTAGCACGGAGAAAAAGGTAAGCTCTACGAATAAACCGATATCGATAACGGTAGCCGTACCGGAGAATCTGCAAGATGCTTCGCGCAAATTTGCTGTGATTCGGGTACACAACGGTTCTGCTTCGATATTGCCGGATTTAGATTCGTCAGCAAAAACAGTAACCTTTGCCACGGATAAGTTCTCCACTTATGTATTGGCTTACCGTCAGCAAAGCGTAAGCCGCTCATCGGGAGGATTGATGAGCGCAAACGGCGGAAGAGCTTCGGGTACTTCGATGTACTATGATGCGTCTCCGGAGACAGGGGACAGCGTTCCGGTAATACCGGTCAGCATTACGTTTATTGTATCATTGGCAGGCATTTTCGCCACTCTGTTCATTCGCCGGAAAAGCCGGTAATAAGCGTGGCATATTAAAATCAAAATGAGGTAAAACAATGAAGCGTGTAAGAACAAAGTTAGAGGACAGGAAACTTCCTTCTTATACAAAGGGTGAAGAAATATTTAATATGGTTTCACATATTGTCGGAGGTGCGCTGGCGATAGCGGCGTTGGTTCTTTGTGTAGTATTTGCCGTGTTGTGCAGCGACGTATGGGGCGTCGTCGGGGCGGCCATTTATGGCGGAACGATGGTGCTGTTGTATACGATGTCAAGTATTTATCACGGTCTGAAACCTGAAATGCCGAAAAAGGTATTTCAGGTAATCGACCATTGTACGATATATTTTCTGATTGCGGGTACTTATACGCCCGTAACGCTGGCGGCGTTGCGCCCCCTGTATCCGGTACAGGCATTTGTTATATTCGGAATCGTGTGGGCCTGCTGTTTTGTTGCGGCGACGCTGACTGCCATTGATTTAAAGAAATACCAGATTCTTTCGATGATTTGCTATATAGCGATGGGGTGGTGCATTGTTTTCTTTATCGGCCCGACCGTACGCGTATTGGGCATGGGAGGAACGGTGTTTCTTCTGACCGGCGGTATTGCTTATACGGTAGGAGCTATCCTGTACGGTATCGGCAAGAAGAAAAAATATTTGCATTCTGTGTTTCATTTATTCGTACTGGCGGGCAGTATCTTACATTTTTTTATGATTTTGTTTTATGTACTTATGTAAAAGATTCGGGTGCGAGAACCTGAATGGAAATGATTAGTTATGAAATGGAGGCAGTTATGGTTGTTGAGGCAAAAGTAAAAGGCTTTATTTGTACGACCGCTCATCCAGAGGGGTGCAAAGAGAGCGTGAGGAGACAGATTGCGTACTGCAAACAGAAAGGGACGACAGATGGCCCGAAAAAGGTATTGGTGATTGGAGCCTCTACCGGATATGGACTGGCGAGCCGGATTGCCGTTACTTATGGCTACGGTGCGGATACGATTGGCGTGTCCTTTGAAAAGGAGTCGAACGGACGTCGTACGGCAACGGCCGGATGGTATAATACAAAGGCATTTGAAGAATTTGCGACGGCGGACGGCTACAGTGCGAAGTCTTTTAACGGCGACGGATTTTCGCAGGAGATGAAAGCACAGGTCATTGAGGAAATAAAAAAAGAATGGGGCAAGGCAGATATGGTCGTCTACAGTCTGGCCGCTCCGAGAAGAACGCTGCCGGACGGAACATCTGTATCCAGCGTGCTGAAGACGATAGGAAACGAATTTAAGAACAAGACGATAGATTTGCGCACGAATGAGATAAAAGAGGTGACAGTACCGGTTGCCAATGAAGAGGAGATTCAAAATACGGTGTCCGTAATGGGCGGTGAGGACTGGCAGGCGTGGATTGATGCTCTGGCAGAGGCCGGTGTGCTGGCGGACAATGCAGTTACGCTGGCGTATTCCTATATCGGGCCGGAGTTGACGCACGCAATTTATAAAGACGGTACGATTGGTCAGGCGAAGAAGCATTTATACGACACCTCTGTGGCGTTGACAAAAAAATATGCCGATAGAGGACTGCAGGCTTATATTTCCGTAAATAAAGCGCTGGTTACGCAAAGTAGTTCGGCGATTCCGGTTGTTCCGCTCTACATTTCACTTCTGTACAAGGTGATGAAAGAAGAGGGGCTCCACGAGGGATGTATTGAGCAGATGCAGCGTCTTTTTGTGGAAAAACTTCCGCAGAGAGAAGTAGACGGCCAGTCGATGTTCCGTCTGGATGATTGGGAAATGAAAGACTGCGTGCAGAGTAAAATAGCAGACTTGTGGACGAAAGTGACGTCGGAAAATATTAAAGAAATCAGCGACATAGACGGTTACTGGGAAGACTTCTATCAGATGTTTGGTTTCCACTTTGACAATGTGGACTATGCGGCTGATGTGGAAATTTAATAAATAATATAGCTATTTTCTAATCTTGGGAATCAGTGTGAGCTAACCGCCATTGTGTAGGCGACAGTTTCATGTGTTTTTTGAACACTTTGGAAAAAGTAAGAGGGTCGTGATAACCTACTTCGTGGGCAATGGCGGCGATTTTCACATCTGATTCCTTTAATAATTCAGAAGCGTATTCCATTCGGTAGTTTACTAAGTATTCCTGTGGTGAGATTCCTAAAGATTTCTTGAAAATAGACGTCAGATAACTGCGGTCAATACCGATATAATTTGCAATATCCTGAATCCGTATGTTTTCGCTTACGTGTGTCTGGACGTAATCTAACGTGCGGTCAATATAAATATGGTGTGGATACTCGACCTGTTCTTCTTCCGAGAGCTGCTCATGGTGCTGCTCAATCAGTGCGGCAAACACCTGCAGCAGAGCTGCCTGACGGCGAAGCTCATTATAATGAGTCAGCACGCGGGCAAACGTCATCTGTTGTACGCAGGAAAGCATATACGAAGTGTTATAACAGTGGCCGATAAGGTTATTTCTGTCTACGCCGGCATAGCCAAGATATGTCTCGGCCTTGATTCCCTGAAAACCAACCCATATATAGTCCCAAGGTTCGTTATTATCTGCCTGATAGAAAATTTCCGTATCCGGATAGATGACAAAGAAGTCTCCTTTATGCAGATGATAAGTCATGCCGTTTACCTGATAAGTTCCTTTTCCCTCGCAGATGAAGTGGATGATGTAAATATCCCTCGTGCCGGGGCCGTAGGAATATCCGGAAGGGCAGTTTTGCATTCCGCAAGTGCTTAAATAGATTCCTGTAGAATTGTTGTGCAAGTGCTCCAGACATTGAAATCCGGCAAAATTCGTGAAGATTTCCTGATTATCTGCCATTCCGTTCACCCCGCTTGTGTATTTGTGTTCTCTTATATAATACTAATCTGTTTTACAGTTGTGCCACGACAAAGATATTGTAAATTGCCTGAATGGCGTCTTCAAAATCTTCATTGCGGACGCCGATAATAATATTTAACTCACTGGAACCCTGATCAATCATTTTGACATTGATGTGCGCGTGCGCCAGTGCGGAGAAAAGACGTCCGGCTGTACCGCGGGTGCTCTTCATGCCGCGGCCAACGACAGCGATTAGGGCAAGGTCAGATTCCATATGGATGGTATCCGGTTTCGCCAGACGGTTAATATCGGCAATTACTTTCTGCTCTTTTTCCTGAAATTCATCCTGATGGACAAAGATAGTCATCGTATCAATACCGGATGGCATGTGCTCGAAAGAAATTCCGTTGTCTTCAAACGCGCTCAGTACCCGACGTCCGAAACCAATTTCCGAATTCATCATGTCTTTTTCGATGTTGACGGCGACAAACCCTTTTTTGCCGGCGATACCGGTAATCGTATAGGCGGGAATGCGGCAGGTACTTTCCACAATCATCGTCCCTTCGTCTTCCGGACGGTTCGTGTTGCGGATGTTAATCGGGATGCCCGCTTTCCGTACCGGAAAGATGGCGTCTTCGTGGAGGACGGAAGCGCCCATATAAGCTAACTCGCGAAGTTCCATATAAGTAATCGTGTGAATTACTTCCGGATTTTTAATGATTCTCGGGTCTGTGACAAGACAGCCGGAAACATCCGTCCAGTTCTCATAGAGGTCGGCATTGACTGCTTTTGCCACGAGGGAGCCGGTGATATCGGAGCCACCGCGGGAAAAAGTAACTACTTTGCCGTTTGCCATCGCACCGTAAAATCCGGGAATAACAGCGTATTCTGCCTGCTCCAGATATTGGGCTAACAGTTGGTTCGTTTTTTCGGTGTCACAGGTACCGTCGGAATGAAAGCGTATGACATTAGCGGCGTCTATAAATTCATAGCCGAGGTATTTAGCCATGATTTTTCCGTTCAGATATTCACCGCGGGAAGCGGCATACATAGAGCCTGCTTTATCTAAAAATTTCTTTTTGATGGTGTCAAAATCATCATCAAGGGAGAATTTCAGATGCAAACCGTGAATTATTTCATTGTAACGCTCCTTAATTTGATTGAGCTGTTTGGTAAATGCCTGACCGCGCTCAGCTAATTCGTAACAGGAATATAATAAATCAGTAACCTTTGTATCGTCTGGAAAACGTTTACCCGGAGCCGAGGGTACTACATATCGGCGGTCTTTGTCTGCGCGTATAATATTGCCGACTTTAATAAATTGTTCTGCGCTTGCCAGAGAACTGCCGCCGAATTTGACTACTTTTTTCATGAAACATCTCTCCCTATTCAAATAATATAGTACGTGTATTAATATAGTAAACCATGTTTTTCACTAATTTTCAAGTTTTTTCTCAAAAAATGTGTTATACTTTACTATATGCAAGGAGGCGGAAGATTGGAAGGAATTACACTGTATTCGATTTTATATTATGAAAAAAGTATTTTTAAGGGAAGTTACCGCGGGATGAATTTCCGGATTTACAAGAAGGGCGACGACGAGCATAAAGTACTGGCTGCCGTCGCATGGAAAGGCCCTTTTATTTTAGAGAAAACAAAAGAGACGCCGCTCAGAAAAGAATTTGAGTTCAGTGACGGGGGCATTGCAGAGGCCGATGTCTGGCTCATGGAGCAGCAGCGTATTCTATGTCCGGAAACCTCTTGATATTACATGGGAAATGAGTATAATGAATAAGAGTAAAAGGTTATAAAAAATCAAGTGAGGGCGCTTGGAAATGGAGGAAAGCGATGACAAAGATTGACATTTTCTCCGGCTTTTTGGGAGCCGGTAAAACGACATTGATTAAAAAACTCATACAGGAGGCTTTTCAGGGAGAAAAGCTTGTTCTCATTGAGAACGAATTTGGAGAGATTGGTATTGACGGGGGATTTTTGAAAGATTCCGGTATCAATGTAACCGAGATGAATTCCGGCTGTATATGCTGTTCGCTTGTCGGCGATTTCGGTACAGCCCTGCAGGAAGTTCTCGACACATACTCGCCTGACCGTATCATTATTGAGCCGTCCGGCGTGGGAAAACTATCCGATGTCAGTAAAGCGGTATCCGGCGTCATGGAAAAGAATGAAGATGTAAAGATGAACGGATATGTCACAGTTGCCGACGCTACTAAATGTAAGATGTATATGAAAAACTTCGGAGAATTTTATAATAATCAGATAGAACATGCGAAGACGATTGTTTTGAGCAGGACGGACAAACTCAGCGAAGAGAAATTAGCGCTTGCGCTGTCGCTGATACGAGAGAAAAACAGTCAGGCATCCATCATTACTACCCCGTGGGAGCAGATTGACGGAAAGCAGATACTCGGGGCGATAGAGGAAAGTAATTCTCTGGAGTTGGAACTGCTGGCGGAAGAGGAAGTTTGTCCGGAATGCGGTCATCATCACCACGAGGGAGAGCACCATCATCACCATGAGGGAGAGTGCTGTCATCACGAGGGAGAGCACCATCATCACCATGAGGGAGAGTGCTGCCACCACGAGGGAGAGCACCATCATCACCATGACGGAGAACACCATCATCACCATCATGCGGATGATGTATTTACCAGTCTCGGGATGGAGAGCGCACACAAGTACAGCGAGGATGAGCTGACGGACATCTTGAAGAAATTATCATCCGAAGACTGCGGATATGGCAATATTCTTCGCGCCAAAGGAATTGTGCCGGCCGTTGAGGGCGAGTGGTTCCATTTTGATTTAGTGCCGGAGGAATATGAAATTCGCCGTGGAAGTGCGGATTATACGGGGCGGATGTGCGTCATTGGTGCAGAGTTAAAAGAGAAAGAAATAAAAGAATTGTTTCATATTTAAAGGAACCTTTCAAAGGGAGGAAAGGATATGTTTGGCAATCGTGATATTCCGGTATATCTGTTTACCGGATTTTTGGAAAGCGGGAAATCCACCTGTTTCCAGGAGATTTTGAAAGAAGGTAATTTTGAAGATGGTCTGCGGACGCTCTTTCTTCTGACAGAGGAAGGGGAGGCGGAGATTGAAGAGGAACTTCTTCGATACAATAAAGTGGATATGGTCGTTATTGACGACGAAGATGGATTGACGGAAAGCAAGTGCAAAGATTTAGTAAAGGAGTATAAGCCGGCGCGCATTGTCATTGAAGTAAACGGCATGTGGGATATAACGAGACTTATCAATGAGACGATTCCGGAAAACTGGATTGTTGTGCAGACGTTTACAACGGTAAACGCCGAGACATTTTCAATGTATATCAATAATATGAAATCTTTGATTATGTCGCATTTTCAGCAGTCGGATTTAGTTATCTTTAACCGCTGTGACAGGGAGATGGACAAGGCGTCAATGCGGCGGAATGTAAAGGCAATCAATCGTGCGGCACAGGTTCTCTTCGAATCAGAGGACGGCTCTGTAGAAAGTAATATTGAAGAGGAATTGCCTTATGATATTAACGCTGATATAATCGAACTGGAAGATGACGATTTTGGTCTGTGGTATCTGGATGTCAGCGAGCATCCGGAAAAATATGAAGGTAAGACAGTCGTATTCAAGGGGCAGGTATACCGTAACCGCACATTTCCAAACGACGCTTTTGTTCCGGCGCGCAAGGCCATGACATGCTGTGCCGACGACATAGCCAAGATAGGATTTATCTGCCACCATCCGCAGGCGGCGGAACTCGACCTCGATTCATGGGTGAAAGTAAGCGTAAAAGTAAAACCGGAATATTCCCACAGACAGCAGACGAAAGTACCAATGTTGTGGGCAGACAAAATCGAACAGGCAGAAGCGCCGTCAGAAGAAATCGTCTACTTCTCCTGACAAAATGTCAGAACAACCAAAAATAAAACAAATAAGATTTTAGATGTGATAGCGACAGAGGTGATAAAAGCAAGAAAATGTAAACATCTCAAAACCATATTAATCAAATTGTAGCAGAGCATAGGAAAGAGAAAAGATTTACGGAGCATGGGTTACAAGCGCGTCGGTATGAGATATGCGTATTGTGCATATCCATACCGCTACGTGCTTGTATAACGCAAGTGCCCATGCGAGTAAACTTTTCTCTTTGTTTACTCTTTTCCAGTTGTTTTGACAATTCCCACCGATTTATGTTATAGTAAAAGGCGACAAAGAATAGAAACGAAAAAAAAGATAGAAGCACGGGGAGGCTTATACATTATGCGCCTCTGCCAGCGCTTCGGAATGGAGGACAGAATGGCAAAAATTCAGATGAAAACACCTCTTGTAGAAATGGACGGAGATGAAATGACCCGCATTTTGTGGAAGATGATTAAGGATGAGTTACTGCTTCCTTATATTGATTTAAAGACGGAGTATTATGATTTGGGTCTTGAATACCGGAACGAGACAAACGATAAAGTTACGTTTGACTCGGCAGAGGCAACGAAAAAATACGGAGTTGCCGTGAAATGTGCGACGATAACACCAAATGCCGCACGAATGACCGAATATGATTTAAAAGAGATGTGGAAGTCACCGAATGGAACGATTCGTGCTGCGCTTGATGGTACGGTATTCCGCACTCCGATACAGGTAAAAGGTATTGAGCCGTGTGTAAAAAACTGGGAGAAGCCGATTACACTTGCTCGTCATGCTTATGGTGATGTATATAAAAATACAGAGATTAAAGTACCGGGAGCCGGAAAGGCAGAGCTTGTTTTTACAGCGGAGGATGGAACGGAGATTCGTGAATTGATTCATCAGTTTGATGGTTCCGGCATTATTCAGGGTATCCATAATACGGATAAGTCGATTACGAGTTTTGCCAGAGCATGTTTTTCCTACGCACTGGATACGAAGCAGGATTTGTGGTTTGCGACAAAGGATACGATTTCCAAAAAGTATGACCACAATTTTAAAGATATATTTGCAGACGTATATGAAAAAGAATATAAAGAAAAATTTGAGGCAGCAGGATTGGAGTACTTCTATACTTTAATTGATGATGCGGTAGCCCGTGTGATGAAAACAAAGGGCGGTTTTATCTGGGCATGTAAAAATTATGACGGCGATGTAATGAGTGATATGGTGTCTTCCGCCTGTGGTTCTCTGGCAATGATGACATCGGTATTGGTTTCACCGGATGGTGTGTACGAATATGAAGCGGCGCACGGAACGGTACAGCGTCATTATTATAAACATCTGAAAGGCGAGGAGACTTCGACCAATTCGGTTGCCACGATTTTTGCTTGGACAGGCGCGTTGCGCAAGCGGGGAGAACTGGATGAAATTCCGGAGTTGATGACGTTTGCGGATAAGTTGGAGAAGGCTACTTTGCAGACAATAGAGAGCGGTAAGATGACGAAAGATTTGGCGCTGATAACAGAGCTTGAAGACGTCACCGTTCTTAACAGTGAGCAATTTATTCAGGAAATCCGCGCAACGATGGAAGCACTGGATTGATGGAAAACGGTATCGGGTGTATAAAAGGAGGGAACAGAGGATATTATGTGGCGAAAAGGAACTATGTCAGGGATAAGAGTGCTATTATTGGCTGTACTTATTGTTGATTTGCTTATCGCCGATTCTTCTAAGGCGGCGTCTGGAGCAGGCGCCGCCTCTCTGTTATCCCATTTTCATTGCCTTTCGCCGGTTTGCCTGTTTTGGCGAACCGATATTTTCGTTGTACTAATTTTTATCACAGTATTTCGTGACGATAATTTCAAATTCCTTTCGCACTTCCGTGAAAGCCTGCAATAATTTAGAGGAGAAAGAACCGCTCTGGCCGTTTATAATAATCTGGTAAGCCTTTTCCGTGTTGTAGGCGGCTTTATAAACACGCTTGGAAGTAAGCGCATCGTATACGTCTACGAGGGCAACGATTTGCGCCGCAATACTGATTTCCTCTCCTTTCAGGCCGTCCGGATAACCGTTTCCATCGTATTTTTCATGGTGATGGCGGGCGATATCAATGGCGTAATCACAGAATATTTTGCTATCTATATGAATGACCTTTTCGATGATTTCCGCACCTTTTGTCGTGTGGGATTTGATAACTTCATATTCGTCCTCATTTAATTTACCGGATTTTAATATAATATTATCGGGAATGACAATTTTGCCGATATCGTGCAGGGAAGAGGCCCAGCCGATAATTTCCAGCTTTTCTTCCGTGAGTTCGTATTCCGGATATAGTTTCATAACACTGTTTCCGAGACAGAGAGAAAATTCCCGAACCCTTTTGATGTGCTGTTCCGATTCCAGATTTCTAAATTCCACCATGTTACTTAGTGACTCAATCAGAACTTCATTCATATGTTTCTGCTTATCTGCCATAAGCTTTAACATGGAATTTTGCTTTTTCAGTTTTTCGGTTTGGTTTTTCACCGTAACTTCCAACTGCCTTTTATATTGAAATACTTCTACAACATTATCTATCAGATGTGTTGCAATTTCCGGATGAAAAGGTTTTTTCAGATAGCTTACAACTCCATATTTATATCCCTGTTTTTCGTATTGAGCGGCTCTTTCGCTCGTAATCATAATAAATGGGATTCGGCTGAGAACTTTCTTCTCGCTTAGCCTTTGCATTATTTTGAAATCGTCCTTGACCGGTAACAGAAGATTAAAAAGAACGACAGCTAAGGACTGTGCATGGCTTCTCAATAATTCGAGTCCCTCTTTTTCATCCGGAGCTGATAATATTTTATATTTATTTTTAAATAAATCAACTAACATTTTACGACTGGCGTCGTCTTGTTCAAGAATTAAAATTGTATCACGTTTCATTTTCTACCCATACTTTCTTTTTTCATTTTATAGTTTAACGGCTACCACAATTTTATTTTTTTGTTTAAAAATCACTCTGTTTACATGCGTTTGCAGCATATATTTTATTTTGTTAATCTCAATCATAGTTCCCTCATAGGCATTTCCTCTGACAAAAATAGCTTTCATATCCTGATTGGTAATATTGGTAAGTTTTGATATGTTGGCATCCAGTTCAGCAAGTTCGTGGTCTTTTGCCACAATCGTGGCATTCAGTTTCTTTATGAGGGTCACCGCCTGATCTCTGTCTGGCGGAAGTGATTGCAAAATTTTATTCCATTTGTCTTCGAGCATAGACAGTTCTTCTAAAATGCGTTCTCTCTTTTCTGCAAAAACAGCCTGTTGTTTATCATATAGTTTGTTTCGTCCTACTTCAAGAAATGTTCTTATATGGGAACTGTTGCCGAGATTATAAGTGTCCACACCTCTTACTGCACATATCTTTCCGCCAAGAAGCACGCCCTTGCTGCCGGATACGATAACTTTTCCCATCGTATTGATATCGCTGTTCATAACGTAGTTTGCTTTGACATTGCCGCCCGCATTGATATTGGCTGATTCAAAAAAGCTGCCGGAAACTTCTCCTTTGGCGTCGATAAAACAGTCGTGTTTTGAGCAGCTTCCTTTTTTTATCATGACGTTGCCGCCGGCAACGAGTTTTGCCGTTTCGACGTTGTGCTCAACAATAATATCTCCGGTTGCTTCGATGCTTCCTCCGGAATATACGCTGCCAATCACATACACGGAACCGTCCACTTCCAGCTTTCCGGTAACGGCAGTTACATCCTCATTGACGATAATCATATTGGAAATAATAATCCGTCCGTTTATATACTCGAACTTTCCACTTATTCTGGCCAGATAAGTAACTCCGTCGGGAGCGATTGTGAATCCCTCGCCCTTGAGCGGCTTCTTTTCCAGTCCCTTGCTGGCGTGAAGTACTTCGCCAAACACGTTTTGTCCGTCAACGCCTTTTTCTGCCGGATGATATACGGCGATTTTCTGCCCCTCATCGACCATTTCAAAAGCTTCGATATTGACATAATCGACGCCACCGTCCGGAAGCGGCGCCGGGATACGAGGTAAATCAAGACGCACAAAAAATTCATACCATCCGTTTTTTCCGGCCTCGGCAGGAGTTCCTTCGGCTATCAGTATCTTTTCGTTCATTCTTCTTTTCTTTATCATATCGGTAATGACATCGTCTTTGATTCCGATGACAATTCCTCTCTTTTCGAGGGCGTCATAAATATCCGCTTCGGTAACCCTGTTGCCGGGAAACCAAGGAATGTAGGCAAACGCCTTATTGCCGTCATTCTCTACAAGAATACTGAAATCTTTTTTCACATATGCATCCAAGTCAATCCCCGGTTTATTGGAAGTGGCATGTTTTGTTGTTTTTTCTGCTAAAAGCTTTTCCCGTTTCTGTTTCATATCCGTGCCTGAATAAATCAGTTTTGCATAAGATGACACATCCAGACCGGCTTCCAGTCCTAAACGGATTTCTTTCATCTGCCAGTGGCTGAACAGGAAGTTTGTGTAAAAGGAGACTTTTAGCTTCTTCTCCAAACCTAAACGAATTTCTTTCATCTGCATCCAATTATAATGTGAAGTGGCGTAGATGGAAACATCCAATCCTTCATACAGTCCGATTCGTATTTCATAAATTTGCTGCACATACATATCGTCCGTCAGCCATGTATCAATAGGAAGTTCGTCTTCTAAAGCGAGGCGAATCTGCTCCAACTCATCATCGACAAATCCTCTGTGCACATAGGGAATAAGGTCGATAGAAGAATAAAAGGAAAGTCGGATTTGTTTCATCGTCTCATAGCTGAAAGAAGGGTCGGCATATTTGGAAACATCTACTTTATCTTTAATACCCATGCGTATCTGTTCCATCTGCAGCCAGTTGAGTTCCGGATTGGAATACAATGAAACATCCAGTCCTTCTTCTTTTCCGAGAAGAATTTCCTGATGTTGTTCTTTGATGTATCCAGAATCTTCCATTATAGTAAACTCATTATTTTGAGATGAAGTCTGATTTTCATACATGTTAAGCACCAGCCTTTTGCAATATAATACAGTCTATAATATTGTACTATGATTAATGGGAAAAGTCTACTGTTTCTTTTCATATAGGATTCGGTGTAATACTCCCGACGAAAAAATGCTAAGCCGTGGATGTTAATCCCTGACTTAGCATTATCTTTTTACGTTCCACCGTGTGGATTACATCATATAAGAAATTTTATTTTACGGCAGCAAGTTCATCAGGTGTCAGTTCCTTTTCACTGAAGACTATGTTTTTGATTACGAGCTCTGCGGATTCACCCCAGTTGAAAATCTGCACGCCGTTTGTTGCAATGCCGTCGTCGGATGTCAGTGTCAATGTCTGTTCTTCCGCCGTCTCGGTAAGTGTGCCGACTTCCACTCTCAAATCATTTTCCTGTCTTCCGTATGTCTCCAATGGGTCAGCCAGACCATTTTCGCCTGCGTCCTTGTTCAGGAACGATACTTTCAGTTCGCTTCCCTCAGAAGTGTAGGTGATATAAGCATACTTATAATTGCTTTTCTGCATTTGCTCGGTATTAGGCAATGTATAGAAAATACCGTGGAATTGTCCGAATGTAACCGAAGCGCCTGCTGCTGACACGCTCTGTTCAGCGCAATAGCTGTCTTCGAATTTTGCGTCCTTTTCAAAATCGACTTTATATGCTGCCGGCGCTGCACTACTTGGTGTGTCTGTTGATGGCGGTGTCGGCGTAGCCGTCGGAGTAGCGGACGGTGTCGGTGTTGCCTTGTCTGTATTTGCATTGGTGTTTGTATTTGTATTTGTCGTTTTTGTATCCGTAGTCTGTTTCTTTGTAACGGTAACAGTCAGCTTCTTTTTGTATGTTTTCTTTTTCGCTTTCATTATTACGCTGATTTTTGCTTTGCCGGCTTTCTTTGCCTTAATTGTCACCCCTTTTTTCGACTTTTTCGACAGGGAAATAATCTTTTTGCCTGCCTTAGTCAGTTTCCATGTAACCTTCTTCGCATTTTTTACAGTAACTTTTGCCTTTTTCCCCTGCTCAATGGAAATCTTTGTCTTACTCAGTTTCGGCTTCTTCGCCTTGGCGTCAACCGCCGGCATTACCGTTGTACCTAATATCATTGCAGCAGATAAAAGGACAGCAAACCCCTTTGCTTTGTTTCTTGTCATCGTTCTCATGATGGACCTCCTTCAGTTTTAATGGCCATGTTACATATTTAATTATACTACTTTTTATGGTTTATACAAGTGTTTTCATAAGAAACCCGATTATGAAAACTGAAACCATTGAAAATCAAAGCGGCTCCCCGGCATAAAGATAAAATTTATTTTCCCATTTCCGCAAAAATCGCCAATCGGGAACGTGAGTTCCTGATAGTCATCGCTCTGTGGGAACTCTGCCATATGGCGGATTTCTGTGCCGTCCCCGCGGATAAAGCGGATATGAATCGTATTCATGGGAATAGGGGAGTGGCCGCAGATAACGATTTTATCCGGCCCCTTTTCGCCAAAATCCATGTGCTCAAATTCGATAGTCACATTATTTCCAATGTCAGTGACCGCCTGTTCGCCAACCGTGAAAGAGTCGCCGGTAATCGAATTATTTTCCGTGGCAAAAAGTTTTCCGTATGCTTTTTTCTGTCTCGTGCAGTAAAAACCCTGCAGGGATAATTTTATCGTCGGATAGACGACGATGGATATCGCCTGTATGCCCTTGATTCGCTGCGGAAGCTCGTATACATTTTCCTGATAGTGGTTATACCAGCTCTTGGCCCGATAGAAATCTTTGACAAGGCAGGTGCCCCCATTCTCCGAATCGCCGAGCCAGATTTCAACCGGCAGTTCATCTTCAAAAGAAAAGATGGGGATATGCATATCCGTTGCCCCGTATTCCCCGAAATCGACGTTTTCAAACAGGAAGCGGGTGCGTTCTTCGGAAGTAATGTAAACGCCGCCCTGAAAACTGAGTTTTGCCTCGCTTGTGCAGTGGCTGTTATGAATGCCGTTGACTATTTTATAAGGGTCGAGAGTGGCTTCGCCGAGTCCGGTCACGTCAAATTCCAGCTCCGACAGGACTTCCGAGACCTCGCCTCCGTTGTTGCAGGAACAGCAGAGACGGAATGCACCATCCCCAAGAGCGTGGAGGATGGCCGTATTTTCTTCAACTTCAATGCGCACGCAATTGCTCTCCACGCCGTCCGATGTGACAGCCTGAAATGCGATATCGCGACAGGTAGCGTTAGCGGGGAAAATGGTTGCCGTCACACGCGTCGTCTGCTCCGTTTCATTCAGATGATTAGTTCCGTGGTTGATAAGCTCAATCTTGCGCACGGGAATCTCATCGGCTTTTTCCGGATAAGTTTCCTGATTTTCCATAAAGCAGGAGATACCGGAGCGGACGGGAGCATTTACTGCCGCAATATCAAGCGCCGCTGTTTTCAGAGACGGAGAAGTGACTTCTATATGTACCGTGCCGGCTTCCGTTTTGGCGGCGATAATGGCGAGCAGACGGCCGCTGAATAGTTTGCGGCTTGTGCCCTTGAACTGCTCAAAATCCGTGCTGTCGCCATTATCCAGCCCAATCAGCCGTCCTGCGCCTGTCACCGACACATGCATGCGGCTACGGCTGTTAGCGACAAAGATATCATCTTTGTCGACGGTATTGATTTCCAAAAACAACAAATCTTCGCCATTGGCGAGAAGAGTTTCCTTGTCCGGCTTTAAGACGATAGACTCGGCATTGCCAAAAGAGCGCTGCTCGTCCGTGGCAATTATTGTGTTATTTTCATCGTAGGCGACCGCGCGCAATGTTCCGTCATGGTAGGGGAGCTGCCAGTCGGCGGACAGGTGCGCGCCGTGAGCATGGTCAATTTCTTTTACACCCTGCGACGTACCATTAAAAAAGAGTTCTACTTTCGGCGCGTTGGAGAAGATGCGTATGTCAATTAGCTGCTGCGGGTTAAAGTCCCAGAAAGGGAGCAGATGAATCATCGGGTTTTCCCGATAATCCGTCCATTCCGCCATATAATGAAAATAGCTGTCTTTAGGGAAACCGGCGGTGTCTACCTGACCGAAAAAGGAATTTTTTGTAAAATAAGGAGTCGGCTCGCCGAGGTAATCCCAACCGCTCCATATAAACTGGCCGAAACAGTATTCTCTGTCGCGGTGCGCACAAATGACGGTATCGGTATCTTTGGCGCCCCAGTTTGTCGTACAGTTGCCGAGAGAGGAGCACTGGCCGTCTTCATAAGTAAGCAGGTGGTTGCTGAGCGGAAAATGATAGATTCCCCTGCTCTGTAAGGTAGAAGCGGTTTCGCTTCCGAAAATACACCAATCCGGATATTTGGCATGGTGTTCATCATAGAGGCTTTCTAAGTAGTTATAGCCGGCCAAATCTACTTCGGCGGTACATTTTTGTGCGCCTTCGCTGCCCATAATATTAGAGCCCATAGCAATTACGGCATTGCCATGATAATCCAGTTCTCTTACCGCGTTCCGCAGCATACAGGTAATTTCCAAGCCGCGCTCGTAGTTGACGTCGTGGATTTCATTGCCGATACCCCAGATAAAGACAGACGGATGATTGCGGTTCTGACGAACCCAGCTGGTGACATCTTTTTTCCACCATTCATTAAAGTAGTTGCCATAGTCGTAGTCGGTTTTACAGCGTTCCCACATATCGAAACTTTCCGTGAAGAGGAGAAGCCCCATTTCGTCGCAGAGTTCCAGTAATTCCACGGCCGGCATATTGTGGGCGCTGCGGATGGCGTTTACCCCCATTTTTTTCATCGTAGTTAGTTGCCGGCGCACGGCTTCCCTGTTTATGGCGGCGCCTAGTGCGCCAAGTGTGTGGTGTTCGCAGGAGCCGTTAATAATCACGTGCGTATCGTTTAAAAAAAAGCCTTTGCGGCTGTCAAAGCGTATGGTGCGGAATCCAAAGCGGCTGCTATCCGTATCAATTACCGTATCCCCTGATAGAAGTTCGGTTTTTACACAGTATTGATTTGGCTCTTTTATATCCCAGAGAAGAGGTTTTTCGATTGTTATTGTCTGCCGGTCAATCTGAAGTCCGGTTTTCAGCGCAACGGTTTCTGTGCGGCAGCAGATTTCATCCCCTGACGGCGCGTAAATTGTATGGCGCAATGTCACCGCGTCACCGGCACCGGAATCGTTTTGGATTTCGGTATCAATAGAAAGCGTCCATTCGCCGCCCTGTCGGTGCGTGGAAATATAAACGCCATCGGTCGTCAGGTGTACGCAAGGACGGCGAATCAGCCAGACATTGCGGTATATGCCGGAACCCGAATACCAGCGGCTGTTTGGCAGCTCATACACATTTGTTATGTAAATAGTATTCTCTCCCGACTTTATATGCGCGGTAAGGTCGACTTCAAATTGGGAATAGCCGTAAGGCCAGTAAAAAATTTTCTCCCCGTTGAGGTACATCGTATTGTTCATATATACGCCCTCGAAAAGAAGGGAGAGACGGTCGGTACCGATGTCATCGACAGTAAAAGTTTTTTTGTAACAACTGATTCCCTGCGCATAGAGGTCTTCGCTGTCATAAATCATCCAGTCATGCGGAACATCTACCGCCTGCCAGTCATCGGTGTCGAAAAAAGTCTGCATGGAAGTACCTAACGCTTCTTTGTGAAAGAACCATTGATTATTAAATAACTGTTTCATTTTGAACCTCCGTTTCGAAAACGTTTCCTGTTACGATTAGAATAGCAAAAAACTTTGACACTGGCAACGAATTTTTATATACTTACAAGTATATAGTAGTTTATACCAGAAGAATATACGACACGGATTATTTAGTTGGGAATGAGGATAGTGTGAAAAATAAGCTCGATAACTTATTTTTCACACCACTATTTGTGCCGAAGCGTCACAAATAGTATTGATGTACAGAGCAAAAAACAGCTACGCTGTTTTTTGCTCATACTTCCTCCGCTGCGCTTCGGAATGGAGGATATTATGCAGCTATGTAAAATAACCTCCGGCAGGCTTCAGGATGCACTTGACCTTGTGTGGGAGGTATTTCAGGTATTTGAGGCGCCGGATTATGAAGAGATGGGGATTAAGACTTTTCGTCATTTTATTGAGTATGGCAATATGGTTGAGAAAGTCCGTCAGGGCGAAATGACGTTTTGGGGATGTTATTTGAATACTTATCTGGTCGGCGTGATTGCTTTGCGCGAGGGGCAGCATATCAGCCTGCTTTTTGTGAGGGAGCAGTTCCATCATCTGGGAATCGCAAAGCGTCTTGTGAGGATGGCGGTGGCGCACGTGGAGACAATGGAGCCGGACATACGCGCCGTGACAGTAAATTCTTCCCCCTATGCGGTTGGGTTTTATGAAAAAATCGGGTTTCAGCCGTTAGGGCCGGAGAAGAAAGCAGATGGCATACGTTTTACGTCAATGAGATTGACATTTTAATGATTTATTGGGGTTTAGAATGCTTGTAAATAACTATGATATTTTTCAGCATATTGATAAAACAGATGGTTTTCGGATTGTAGAGCAGATGAAACAAAAACAAGAAATAACAGAACAATTAAAGGCAATTAACCCTATAAAATGGACACAATTAATGAATTGTATCAGACAACAGGCAAATGAAATTATTTTTGCAGAACTTATTTTTAATTGATTTTGAAAGCGGCATTGGCGCACAGCTAATGTCGCTGTTTCATCTGAAAAAGTGGAAAAATTCATTTGTATATGGTAAAATAGAAAACACATATACAGTCAAAGGATAGGATATACTGATTGGAGGAAGATAAAAGTGGCAGGTAGAGAGGTTGGCTTTATTGTGGATGATGAATATAAAGCATGGATAGAGAATATAAAGAACAGGATAAAGCATAGTCAGATAAAGGCTTCTGTTAAGGTGAATCATGAGATGCTTGATTTATATTGGGATATAGGCAGAGATATTGTTGCCAAGCAGAAAAATGCAAAATGGGGAGAGGCATTTCTTGCAACAATGAGTAAAGATTTACGAAAGACTTTTCCTAATATGTCGGGTTTTTCAGTGCAAAACTTAAAAAGCATACGTTATTGGTATAAATTTTATAACTCCGACGAAAATGGCTTACAGGCTGTAAGCCAAATGGAATTAATTGAAAAAATAATTAAATCTATTCCGTGGGGGCATAATCAGAGGATTATGTATAAGTGTAAAAGTATTGCAGAAGCATTATTTTATGCGCAGAAAACGATGGATAACGGTTGGAGCAGAACTGTTTTAGAACATCAAATAGATAGCGGTTTGTATGACAGACAAGGCAAAGCTATTACCAATTTTCAATTTAAATTGCCAGAGCCGCAATCTGATTTAGCTGAACAAACATTGAGAAATCCATACAATTTTGACTTTCTGACCTTGAGAGAAAAATATGACGAAAAAGAATTGGAAGATGCCCTTATCAATCAAATTACTCAATTTCTATTAGAATTGGGCACAGGTTTTTCGTATCTTGGCAGGCAAATACATTTGCATGTCGGTGAAAGTGAATTCTATATGGATTTGCTTTTTTACCATGTCCGCCTTCATTGCTATGTTGTAGTGGAACTGAAAACGGAAAAATTCAAGCCAGAATTTGCAGGAAAATTAAATTTTTATGTCACGGCTGTCAATAAACAGATGAAAACTGAAAAGGATAATCCGACAATTGGTATACTAATATGTAAGGATAAAGATGATGTCGTTGCTGAGTATGCGCTCGATGATATTTCACAACCAATTGGGATTGCAGAATATGAATTGACAAAGGTACTTCGTGAGGAATTTAAGAGCAGTCTGCCGACAGTAGAGGAAATAGAAAGTGAACTCTCCGAATAAATTGGCTTACAAGCCGTAAGCCAATTTGTAATTTAAAAAATTAATAGAATATGATTATGTTATGATTCAAAAAATGCTATTGAAATATGCCTACAATGATATGCGGTCGCATAAAGAAGATTGCTCATTTTTTGATGAAGAGATAAAACAATTTCTTATGAATTCCAATTTAGAAATTTCATATGTATTTAGATTTAATAGTGTACAGTTTTTATTGCTTTGTTGGGATAAAGAATCAAATAAAATTGAACAAAATCGTACCGTTTTGCAACAATGTCGGCAAACTATGAAGCAGAGCAGAAAGCCTTAAAAGAATCTCTTGTCCAGTTAAAAGCAGACATTGAAATGCAGAATGACAAAACCACAAATGTGTCAGAATTTGTGGAGAAAGTCAGGCGTTATACGGAAATCAGGGAACTTACGCCCGCCATCGTTAATGAGTTTATTGATTACATTATGGTATCTAAGAAACAGATGATAGACGGAAAGACCATATATCCGATTGATATTTATTATAGTGGTATCGGTATTATTGATGCTCCATCTGCTGAAGAATATGAAGATATGTTTCAAGAACGCTTAAAACAGAAGCATTCAGATTTTTGATTACGTCAATGAGATTGACATTTTAGGGAGGTTGAAGATGAAGAAGAAATGGATTACCAATGTGATTTTAGTTCTGTTAGTTCTTGTGTTTATCGGCAGCGGCTTGTACCTGTTCCGCTATTTTTGGGAAGCCAGACAGACGGAAAACGAGCTGGGGGAGCTGCAGCAGAGTAAGATAGAGAGTGTGAACGAGGGAGGGGAAGAGTTACAAACTTCCGACGGGCGCGCCATTTTGAAAGACTATAGAAAATTATATAAGAAAAACGGCGATTTGATTGGCTGGGTTACGGTCAAAGATACGAAGATTGACTATCCGGTGATGCAGACGAAAAAGGACTCGGAGTATTATCTGCACAGAAACTTTAAGAAAAAGAAAGATGTCAACGGACTTCCTTTTTTGGACGCCAATTGTGATGTGGAAGACAATAACAGCAATTTGATGGTTTACGGACATCATATGAAAAGCGGGTTGATGTTTGCCCATCTGGAAGATTACGAAGATTCCGCATTTTACAAGAAGCATAAGACGATTGAGTTTGATACGCTCTATGAAAAAAGAAAATATGAGGTCGTGGCCGTATTCCGCTCTAAAATATATAAAGAAGAGGAAGACGTGTTTAAATATTATCGTTACGGCGGAGCGCTGTCGGAAAAACAATTCACGGACTATGTTGAGAACTGCATAAAATTATCCGTTCATAAGACAGGGGTGAAGCCGGTGTACGGAGAACAGCTGCTCACGCTGGTGACGTGTGCCTACCACACGGACGAGGGACGGTTTGTTGTCGTGGCGAGGAGAAAACAGGCGTAGCCGGTTTTCTGTGTGCTCTATTATGTTCTGCCCGCTTCAGGGCGCAGGCTCAGATTTCCGAAACGCTTCTTTCTCTCGCGTTTATTTTCGGAAACGTTTGACGAAATAAATAGGAAACAGGACTGCCACCCTCAGGCAACAGTCCTGTCAGAACCCGGATTATAAATAATAATTACAACTATTTCACCGTTTCTTTCTCATAAAATTTAATATTATCAATAGCAAATTGTGTCAAAGCGCCGTCCTTACTAGATAACGCGTGCGTTCGAATAATAAGGAAAAACTCGTTTAAGTCCGCTCTGTTGTCAGTCGGAAGTTTGTAGTTAGACATGAAAGCCCACACGCCTGAACCACACCCACTTTCTGCAATACCTAAACAAGAATCCTCCGAGTTTATCGATTTTGCATCATCGAGAGAAGTCGTTATAGCTACATGTATCGGCTTATATCCAACATCTCCTGCAACCCCCATTTGGTTGAATGAGATGTTGCCATAATCGGATAGTGTTTTGCCATCCGGCAGTTTAATTTTTATAATCGGATAAGCACCAAAAGCATAGTCCGCATCACCATTCCCCCGTGTATAAGCCAGATACTTATTTGGTGATTCCGACTCCGACACATTGGCGTCTACTATTTCGGCACTTCCGGCTCCACGAACATGTACGTCCTCAGACGAAAAATTGTCAAAATTAATAGTATACGCCGAACCAGGATCAACAACCTCAAAAAGGCGTTTCTTTATGTAAAACTCCTTGTCAGACATATCCGAATTCTCGTTAGAAAGCTTGAGATAGATACATGGCTGCCCTTGTCCTATCTGAGGGAACTGAACGTCCGGGATGTCAACATTCGTCCAATCATTTGTGACCGTCACCGTTCCTAATATTTTAGTATTACCATTCCCTGCATCTAGTACGATATCGAGTGTTTCATTTTCATCTGCCACTTTCCCCTGCATCCTCACATCAAACTGGACATGAACCTTTTTATTGGAATAAATAAGTGAGTATTCATTTAGCCCCTTTATGATTCCTACGCCGCGCCCGTCTGTAGGCGTGAGCTTCAGCCCTACCCTGTCTATAGGCGTCAAGTTTCCGGTTTCATCAAACGTATTACCGCTTGCGCTTGCCACCTGCTGCATATTTCTTCCCAGTTCTGCCGTATAGACCTTTGTGCCATCCGCTTTGATAATATATCCCTTTGCATAAATATCCGTCTTCAACTCAGTATTCGGAATATTTGTCACAGCAGCTACATACTCCACGGTTACCGATCCATCATCCTCGGTTGTTTTTTTATAGATCTTCTGGAAATTTGTGTTTGCCGTTCCGATATCAAGCGGATTTTCCGCGTTGCTGCTTTTTGCCAGTTCAATACCACAGGCCTTGACATTTGCCGCATCCGTTACCGTGATTTTGAAACGCAGACCCTGATTTCCGTCGTTTGCGTCTGTCCGGATGGTTGCGCCATTCAGCGTAACAGTCGGAGCAGCTGTTTTTTTGCTACCTTCCGCTTTTACCTTTGGAGCGGAAATTACACACGACAAAGAGAACACCAGCATCAGAACCATTGCCAATGCTTTTTTTATACATAATTCTTTTTTCAATTTTTTTCTTTCCTTTCTTTTTAGATTTGATTTGCTATTTGTTTAATGTTTCCGTTTCCGGTCATCTTCCCTTATCTATTTATACCACATCCAAAACGAAAGAACAATATGAGAGAATGTAGATATTCTTTGAATTTTTTTGTGCAATCCGCACAAAAAAAGAAAAAAACGATGTATATTTTGTTGAAATTATATAGATTCTCTTGACGATACCGCTTTGCTTGATTTATACTTTTTATAGACTATTTGTTTATGCATCTTTCGGTCGATCTTTCCGACCCGTTCCCCACAGACAATGGTGCGGGTCTGACTGTATATGCAGAAAAAACGTATATGCAGAAAAAACTAAATAAAATAATTGAAAGGGAGGATTATTGAACATGAAAATGGAGTATGAAAAACCTGAGGTAACAATCATAAATTTTGACAACGAGGATATTGTCACGACCTCGGGTCTTAGCGACTTCAGCGACATCGGTATGAATGAAACCGGTTTTGATAGCTTACAGTAAGGCATATATGTATCGAAAGGAAAGGGGTCATCTGAAATCACTACCGGATGATCTCTTTCCCTTTTTTCTCCCCGATATCATATGTGTTCGTGTATTTATAGCAGGAGGGAAAAATGACGAAAAGAAAAAAACGTAGTCTGACGACAATCGGCGCTCTTGCAATTGCGGCGATACTGATTATAGGAACAATTGTTGGGGTGACGATGGGGAAATTATCTTCCGACGATGATGGAAACGGAAACAAGCAATCAATCATGGATCTGTCCAACAATACGGCAAGCGGCTCTGCCGCATCTGGCACTGAGGCTGCACAGACGGAGCCGACGGCAAAGGAAACGGAAGCAGCCGATCCCAGAAACAAGAGTGCTAATACTCCGACCAAAAAACCAAAGACCACCAAAAAGCCAAAGACTACAAAGAAACCAAAAGGAACGGCAAAACCGACAGCGTCCGGAGGGAATGGACAAGATGAGGAACTTTCTGATCAGACTGTGACCGGAAAGGATAATGAAATCTCATTTAGTGAATTGCAGTAAAACCGATTACGAAATAGCAAATACTTCCGGAAAAAGAAAGTAAATGAATCGGCGGGCATATTTTCTTCCCTCATCCGTTGCATTTGTCATAATGAAGAATACAGGGTCTTTCTGTAAGGGGATACGGTCTGAAAAAAGTGACTGGTATACGGAACTCTCCGCAATGCGGATACCGTAAGCCGCTCCTTTTTGATTATCGTCTGTAGAGGGAATATATAAATATTTTTGCAGACGAGAGTACTCCTCTTTTGTGAGAAAGGTACTCAGGTCTGTTATAAAACCATTTTTCATGTAAGTCTGCTCGATGTGGGCAGGCGTGGCAATCATAGTGTCAAGCATACCGGCCACTAAACGGCTGCCAATTTCCGAGAGGTCTTTTCCGGCGTCGCTGCCAAATTGTGCGGCGATATCCGGCTCGGTGTAATAAATGTAAAAAGAGGCCTTGTTCTGCCCGATATCCATGTCCAGCGTTTCGGTAAACCGGTCGCTCAGTTCGGTAAGGGCGCTGTCGGAAATGGATTCATTTAAAATGGCACAGCGCATATAAATATCAGCTTTTTTTATGAAGTCAACCCAGAGGATGTAAAAAACGATGGCCGCAATGGCGGTTATGACGAGCAGTTTAGGAAGATAATAAGTAGAAAAATGTGTCCAGCGTTGTTTGGGGGACATATTCCGAAACCGCTCTTTTTCCGGCATATTATCGTCTCGTTGCTGATAAATGGCGGCGTCATCCAGAGATGTCTTCTTTCCATTAATGTTAATTGCCATAAATTACTACCTTTCTATTGTGATATTATCATGCCTTTGTGATACACAAATGTCGTGGTTAAAAGGTTTTTTGTACTTTCGACTCTGGTATCATAGTATCATATTTTGATTAAAAAGAAAAGAATACTGTCATTATTTCTAAAAAATTAATTTTTTACAATGAGCTTTTGTGACATATTACAAAGTTTAAAAAACGCTATTGACATTTACCGGCAATGCTCTTATAATTGCTCTCGTAAATGACGAGGGCGTCAGAAGAGAAATCTTCTGGCGCTTTTTCTATTTCTAAGGGAATGTTTTATTTTCGCGGAACAAACGGCGAAAATGGAGCCTTACACTTATATTCAGGAGGTGCATGTATATGACACAGGAAGTGACAAAAGCGCTGGCTGCCATGAGCAGCGAGTTATGGGGAGTCTGGTTTCTGATAGGAGCGGCGCTGGTATTTTGGATGCAGGCCGGATTTGCCATGGTGGAAGCAGGTTTTACAAGGGCAAAGAACACCGGTAATATCATTATGAAAAACCTGATGGATTTTTGTATTGGTACGGTAGTATTTATCGTTATCGGATTTAGCTTTTTACTCGGTGAGGATTTACTGGGCTTCATCGGCAAACCGGGATTTGACTTATTTACGAATTATGCCAATTTCGACTGGTCGAATTTTATATTCAATCTTGTATTTTGTGCAACGACGGCGACTATCGTATCGGGGGCGATGGCGGAGAGAACGAAGTTCCTTTCCTACTGTGTGTATTCAGCAGTAATTTCCGCGCTTGTCTATCCGATTGAAGCGCACTGGATTTGGGGCGGCGGCTGGTTAGCACAGATGGGCTTCCATGATTTTGCAGGTTCCTGCGCCATTCATATGGTAGGCGGAATTGCGGCGCTTGTGGGAGCAAAAATTCTCGGGCCCCGAATTGGAAAGTTTACAAAGGATAAGAATAATAAAATCGTTAAAGTAAACGCCTTCCCGGGACATAACCTTACGATTGGGGCGCTTGGCGTATTCATTTTATGGCTTGGCTGGTATGGCTTTAACGGGGCGGCGGCAACGAGTACGGCGCAGCTCGGCTCAATTTTTCTGACAACGACTGTGGCGCCGGCAATCGCAACAGTTACCTGTATGATTTTTACGTGGATAAAATACGGGAAACCGGATGTATCCATGTGTCTGAACGCATCGTTAGCCGGTCTGGTAGCGATTACGGCGTCCTGTGACGTCACGGATGCGCTCGGAGCGATTTGCATCGGTGCAGTAGCAGGTGTGCTTGTAGTCTTTGGCGTATGGCTGCTCGATTACAAATTACATATTGACGACCCGGTAGGAGCAGTCGCCGTTCACTGTCTGAATGGTATCTGGGGTACGATTGCCGTCGGTCTTTTTGCCACGCCGAGTGCACCGGGATATTCTCTGGCAGACGGGACGGGGAATGTTGTCAGCGGCTTGTTTTATGGCGGCGGATTTAAACTTCTCGGATGGCAGCTTACAGGTTTTGCTGCGGTTGCCGCATGGGCAGCTATTACGATGCTTATAGTCTTTTATGTGATTAAGGCAGTATTCGGTCTTCGTGTTACTGAAGAGGAAGAAGTACTCGGTCTTGATTCGACAGAACATGGATTAAAGAGTGCATATGCCGGCTTTGTCACTTCTGTAGAGGGAATATCCGGTATTATGGGTAAAAAAGGAAAGGGTATGGAATATGCTCCGGCTTCTTCCGTGTCCGTACCAATGGATGAAGCAGTTCCGGTTCAGGTGAAAACAGAAAGCGCCGGCATTGCCTCGGATGTGAAGTTGTCAAAAGTAGATATCATATGCCGACAGAGTAAATTCGAAGATTTGAAAGAGGCTCTGAATGCAATCGGAGTTCAGGGTATTACGGTGACGCAGGTGCTTGGCTGCGGTACACAGAAAGGAAAGGCCGAGTATTATCGTGGAGTACCGGTAGAATTTACACTTTTGCCGAAGATGAAAGTGGAAGTCGTTGTCAGTGCAGTACCTGTATCGAAAGTGGTTGCTGCTGCGAAAGATGCCCTGTATACAGGACATATCGGCGATGGAAAAATATTTATCTACGACGTCGGTGACGTCATCAAAGTGAGAACCGGAGAGTCAGGATTTGACGCTTTGCAGGATGATTAGGGCGGTAAGGCCCCATCACGCGGAAAAATCCAGCGTGATGGTCTGCCCTGCCATCATAGAAAGCCGTTCTTCCGAATTCTGATAGCGCAAAGTAATGTCGGTCTGATGTGCGGCGTGCAAAACGGCTTTCGTGAGTGAATGATTTTTCCAGCTCAAATCATAGATGACACCGCCTACCCCGCAGAGGCCTTTTACTTCTCCGTCTTTCCACGCATGGGGAAGCGCGGGGAGCAGAATTGTCCGCTCTTCGTCGGATTGCAGCAGCGCTTCGGCAATGGCGGCAATGGCGCCGAAGTTGCCGTCAATCTGAAATGGCGGGTGGTTATCAAGAAGATTCGGTAAAGTCGATTGACGGAACAGCAACAGCAGATTTGTGTAAACCTGTTCCCCCTGCCACAGGCGCGCATACAGATTCATAATCCACGCGCGGCTCCAGCCGGTATGGCCGCCGCCGGCGGCAAGCCTGCGCTGTAAAGTGATTTCTGCCGCCTGACAGAGTTCCGGCGTACCGTCTTTTGTAATCTGATGGGCCGGATGGAGCGCCCACAGATGTGAGATGTGGCGGTGTCCGGCTTCGGCTTCTTCATAGTCCTTCTGCCATTCCATAATCTGGCCGTGGCGGCCGATTTGCAGAGGGGCAATTTTTTTATCATAATTTTCTACTTTTTGTATGAGAGCGCTGTCTTTTTCCCTCACGAGTGACGCGGCTTTAAGAAAATGCGAGAACAGCTCGTGCAAAATCTCATTGTCCATCGTGCAGCCATAAGTGAGGCAGCCGCTCGTACCGTCTTCCATAATGTAAGTATTTTCCGGCGAGAGCGACGGGCAGGTGACGTAATAACCGTCCACTTCAATGAGAAAATCGAGAAAAAACAGTACTGCTTCCCGAAGCGCCGGATACAGTTTTTGTAAAAATTCCCTATCCTGCGTGTAGAGGTAGTGATTCCATATATGAGTACACATCCATGCGGCGCCCATAACCCAAAAGGTAGCCGAGATACATATATCCTGCGGAGCGGTATCACCCCATAAATCGGTGTTATGGTGAGCGACAAAGCCGCGGCAGCCGTACATTTTTTTTGCGGTTTCCCTGCCGTTTGGCAGCATGCGCAGCAGATGTTCAAAGAAAGGAAGCTCGCAGTCCGACAGATGGCAGATTCCCGCCGGCCAGTAGTTCATTTCCGTATTGATATTAATCGTGAACTTACTCTGCCACGGCGCATTGTAGTCGCGATTCCAGATACCCTGTAAGTTGGCGGGCAGGCAGTCGCCGCGGCTGGAGCAGATAAGCAGATAACGGCCGAAATCCATATAAGTATTAATCAGGCCGTTGTCGGGGTGCTCTTCGTCGATACGGGCTAAGCGTTCGTCCGTGGGAAGTTTGTCGAGTTCCCTGTCATAGTCGAGAGAAAGACTCATACGACAGAAGTAGGATTGGTATTCTTTGATATGTTCTGCCTTTAGCTGCCCGTAATCCACGGCGGAAGCCAAAGAAAGAATACGCTCCGTTTCCCTGCGGGGATTGTCGGTGCGGTACTCCGTGAAAGCCGTGAGGAGCACGGTAACGTTCGTGGCGCCCTTTGTCACGATATGTTCTCCGATTCCCTGTAAATCGCCGCTGTCGGAAAGAAAGCGCATACCGCAGCAGAAGTCCATACCGCCGCCCCCGAGATTTCCGGAGATATAGAGGCTGTCTTCGGTGTGCTCCGTCTTCTCATAAAAGCAGTCGCGCTGCAGGGAAGCGGCGAGGTCAAGTTTTCCTTTCTCCGAGGCGGAGAAGCGAGCGACAATACAGTTATAATGCCGGCTTACAAAAGTCTCCACCTTGTATTCTACACTAGTAGATACGTCGGTTATCGTGCTCGTATGGATTGCGGTTGCGAGGTCAAGAGTGCGCCGGAAGTGTCTGCTTTCTTTAAGCGCCCCGCAATAATCAAAATATACGTCTCCCAGTGTCTGATAGGAGTGCTGGCTCTGCGGCGTACCGGCAAGGGCATATTTGCAAAGTTCTTCGGCTTGTGGAATATTGCCCGCTAAGATGAGCTTGCGGATTTTGTCCAGATTGGCGAGTGCGTCGGGATTATTGCGCTCGCGTTTTTTCCCGAACCAGACCGAATCTTCATTGAGCTGAAAGTGTTCGTGGCTGCCCTCACCGTAAATCATTGCGCCCAGTCTGCCGTTGCCGACAGGGAGAGCGCGGTTCCAGTCCCAATGGGACGGTTTTGTATAAAATAACTGACTCATTGTCGTAACCCCCTGTGTTCAATCTCTATTACCTTGACATTATTATATATTTGAAACTTCATTTTTTCTATAGTATAATGTGACATAAATCAGAAGGGCACGTGTACATAAACGCAACAAAGGGGAAGAGTATGGAATATTATAGCAATTATTCCTTTGAGATTGAGGATGTGAAAATACGGGTGACGATGGTAAGTTACCGCAAATTCAGACAGGTATTGCCGATGCATTGCCACGGTGAAAATATATATGAAATCCACTATGTGGCCGGAGGCAGGGGGACGGTAATTCTCGATACGGTGAGTTACGGGATAGAAGAGGGAACCCTCTATGTGACCGGCCCCAATGTATTTCACGAACAGATACCGGACAAAGACAATCCGGTCACGGAGTTTGGCTTATATCTGCATGTCGATTCACCGCACCCGCAGGGAGCGATTATGTCCGCTTTTTGTCGGGAAGTGAGATGGGTTGGCAGGGGGAGAGGGGAACTGCGCCATTTCATGCAGCAGATAATATTGGAGCATAAGCGCAAAGATTTGGGATGGAAAAAGAAGATTCCCTTTCTGTTAGCGGAATTTCTCATTGACTGCGTCAGAAGCTACGGGTCGTCGCTGCCGCAGCCGGATGAACTGCCACAGCCGGACGAGACTTTTTTTACTCATGAGATTCGCGAAGAGAACGCACAGCTTGTTATGGATGAGATGTTTCTCTATGAATACCGTGAGATATGTCTGGAGGGGCTGGCGGAGCGGCTCGGGTTCAGCGTCAGGCAGACACAGCGGTTTATCCGCAAAATTTATCACAAATCGTTTTCTGAAAAGAAGCGGGAGGCAAGAATGCTGGCGGCGGTAACAATGCTCTCCCACACAAAAATGAAGATTACGGATATCAGCGACAATCTCGGATATTCTTCCGTGGAGCATTTTTCCCACGCATTTTCCCAATATTACGGGAAGTCGCCAAGAGAGTTCCGGAAATGACAAATGCGGCAATATGTCACCACAGAGGGGCAGATTGTCGTATTTTTATATAAAAAAATTTTTGCAAAAAGATATAATGATGTTATTGAGGAATGGAGGAACGGAGGGTATAGGTTGAAAAATAAGCTCGATAGCTTATTTTTCAACCCACTATTTGTGCCGAAGCACCACAAATAGTATTGATGTACAGAGCAAAAACAGCTCCGCTGCTTTTTGCTCGTACTTCCTCCGCTGCGCTTCGGAATGGAGGATATGGTATGCAGGTAAAGGGAACTTATTTTCAAAACGACAGCGAGAATCCGCTCGTATATGGCGACGTGGAAATTCATGCGGTGAAGAGGCGGAGACTACGGGGGGAAGATGAGAAAGAACCGGTATTATGCGAGCCGGTTATCGTCGGCTTTTGCGGAACAGATTATGAATTGATGAAAATGGGGCAGAAAGGGCTGCTGGGGGCGAAATTTCCCGCAGGCGAAAAGCGGCTGATAAATGGCCATGAGGGAATTGTGTGGGTGCCATCACAGCAGCGTTTTGCCATTGTGCTCATACGCGGGGGAAACAGCTATGACCCGACGCGCTTTACGGAAGAGGAAAGCTATTTTGAATACGGGTGCGACGGGGCGGACGGATTATTTTGTGACCGGCAGTATTTTCATCCGGATATGCTGCTGCCGATTCCCGACGGCTACGTGAAAGATGGCAAACTGGATTTGGCGTTTGCCAAGAGGATGGTGTTTCCAGACCCCTATGCGTGCATGATTTTTCAGTTGGAGAGAATGGAAGATTTGGGGAGTGCCCACAATTTCCGCGTTGTCATGGCGAGAGAGAAGTGTGGAGAGCAGAGGGCGCGCGAACTCGCAAAAGAAGAGATTTTTGAGAGAACGGTGATTTTCGGACTGGGAACGACGGGAATGTTTATGGGGGATTTGATTGCCGCCAATCACCGCGGTGCCTCTGTTTTATTTGTGGCAAGGAGCGGGGAGGACGCCCCGAAAGTCCGCTATGCGATAGAGCAGACGGGGGCGGCGTATTTGCAGAATAATTATGATTCGGAAGAGGAGCTGGCCGCAGCCATCAAGGAAAAATTAGGAGGAAGGGCGACAATGTTTATTGGCGTCAGCGGCACGCAGACAGAGCACAGGATTGCCTTTGAGCACGGCGTGTTAGGATGTAACGGCATTTACAACAGTTTTTCTTTAGGGCCGCAAGTTTCTTTTGATACGATGCCGTTTGGATTTGAAAATCATCTTATTTTTGGCTCTATCAATTTCCGACAGGAACATATGGAGCGGGCAATTCGCATTTTGGCCGACAGCCGCTATGACGAAATTGTGGAGTTGATTGACAAGGAAGAATTTATAAAAGCGCCGGTCGAGACATACCGGAACAGAATATATGGAAAACAGGCGCCGATGAAGACCGCGGTAATATGGAATGGCGACTATATCAGAGACGGGGAGGATAAAGAGTGATGAAAGCAGTCTGGATTCAGGAACCTTGTAACATTCAGGTGACGGAAGTGAAGAAACCGGATATTCGGGAGGGCGAAGCTTTGCTGCGCATTCTCTATTGCGGAATCTGCGGCGCAGATGTCGCCAGTTATACCGGCAATCAGCCGTTTACTACATATCCGAGGATTCCGGGGCATGAATTTAGTGCGCAAATCGTAGAAATCGGGGAGAATGAAAGAGGATTGAAAGCCGGCGACATCGTAACGGCCAATCCGTATTTCAACTGCGGCACATGCTATTCGTGCCAGCGGGGGTTCGTCAATTGCTGTGAAGACAATCAGACGATGGGAGTACAGAGGGACGGCAGTTTTTGTGAATACGTCGCCATGCCAATCGAACGCATTATAGGCGGGCGGGGCCTGTCGGCAGAAGAGCTGGCGCTTGTGGAGCCGTTTAGTATCAGTTATCATGCGCTGCACCGCACGGAGATAGACAGGAATGATACGATTCTCATTATAGGAGCGGGGCCGATTGGCCTGTTTGCGCTGATGACGGCGAAAGCAAAAGGGGCTAAAGTCTGTGTGGCAGATATTCTTGATGGCCGTCTTCAGTTGGCAAAAGAATTAGGGGCGGATAATATTATTAATTGCGATAAAAACAATTTGCGCGAGGAGACAGAGCGCATTACGGATAAGCACGGGTTTGATGTCTGTATCGAGGCCTGCGGCCTGCCGGCTACGTTTCTCTCCTGTATCGACTGCGCGGCCTTTGCCGGCAAGATTATTTTGATTGGCAACGGCAAGAGGGAGACTTCCTTTTTGCATTCCGTTCTGCTCAAGAAAGAGTTGAATGTATTTGGCAGCCGCAACGCGCGTTCCGACGACTTTGCTCAGGTCATTGACTGGATTGCGGAGGGAAAAGCCGATGTGATGAAACTTGTCAGCGCCGTCTATCCGATGGAGCGGGCGGACGAGGCGTTCCGCGCATTGGCGGAAAACAAGGGCGATTTGGCAAAGGTGTTAGTGAAGATGTAAGGAGGAGACAGGCGTGAGAGAGACGATTATTCAGTTTGGAGAGGGCGGATTTTTGCGCAGTTTTGCGGATATGTTTGTCCATCAGATGAGAGAACAGGGACTGTATGACGGAAGCGTGGTAGTTGTCCAGCCGATTGAAAAAGGACTGGTGTCCGTGCTGAATGAGCAGAACGGGGTATATCATCAGTTTTTGCGGGGAATTGAAAACGGAGAAGTAGTGGAGAGCTGCACGAGAGTGACATCTATTTCCCGCGGCGTCAATCCCTATACGGAATATGAGGAATATCTGCTTCTGGCAGACAATCCCGATATGCGCATTATTATATCCAATACGACGGAAGCAGGTATTGAGTATCTGGGAACGGAGAGTTTACACGACAGGCCGCCAAAATCGTTTCCTGCCAAGCTCACGGCGCTGTTGTACCGGCGATTTGAAGCGGGGCTGTCGGGATTTATCATTCTGGCGTGTGAACTGATTGATTCCAATGCGGATTTGTTAAAGCAATATGTCGTGCAGTATGCCAAATTGTGGGAACTGCCGCCGGAATTTCTGCGTTGGCTCGAAGAAGAAAATCATTTCTGTAATACACTGGTAGACCGTATTTGTACCGGCTATCCGGCCGATGAAAAGGAAGCGCTGACGGAGCGTCTCGGCTGTGTGGATTTGCTGATGAATACGGCGGAAATCTTTCACTTATGGGTGATTGAGGGCGATTTTGAAAAAGAGTTTCCACTTCAGAGGGCGGGCGTAAATGTTATCTGGACAGACGATGTGGCTCCCTATAAGAAGAGGAAAGTGCGCATTCTCAATGGCGCCCATACGGCTATGGTATTGGGGGCGCGGTTATATGGTTTGGATACGGTGAGGGAATGCGTTGGGGATGAATTAGCCGGCGGATTTTTGCGGCGCGCCATGTTTGAGGAGATTATTCCGGTACTTGGCGGCAGGGAAGAGGACATTGCGTTTGCTAAGGCGGTATGGGAGCGGTTTGCCAATCCGTTTGTGAATCACCGGCTGTTGAGCATTGCCCTCAATTCCGTAAGCAAATTCCGCACGCGGGTATTGCCGACAATATTGGAATATTACGAGAAACAGAAAAAGCTGCCGGCCTGTCTGACATTATCTCTGGCGGCGCTGATTTGCTTTTACCATACGGAGGAAGCGAATGATGTGCCGGAGGTGATGGAATTTATGAAGACGGCGGATGTCGGGGCGGTACTGGCAAGAGAAGATTACTGGGGAAGCGATTTGTCCTTTATGAAAGAGGTAGTGGAGAGGATGGTTTCCTGTATCGAAAGCGAGGGCATGGAATACGCTTACAGAGAGGAATGGGGATTGGCGTGAGATTATTACAAATTCATCCGCAGGATACGGTCGCTGTCGATTATCAGAGCGGCCACAAGGTGGCGCTGCGGGATATCGCCGCCGGCGAAAATATTATTAAATACGGCTTTCCAATCGGGCACGCCACGCGCGCCATCAGAAAAGGGGAAGTTGTTCATGTGGACAATATTAAGACAAACCTGAACGAAGAAATTTCTTATGAATATAAGCCGCAGCAATATACTCTTCCGCGCTGGGAGGGAGGAACGGTTCTCGCCTATGAGCGCGGGGACGGACAGATTGGCATTCGCAATGATGTGTGGATAGTGAACACGGTAGGCTGTGTAAATTCCGTGGCGCAGGAAATCAGCCGCCGCACCGGAGCGTTTTGTTTTTCCCATCCGTACGGCTGTTCACAGCTGGGAGAAGACCACGGGATAACGGAGAAGATTTTATGCGGGCTTGTTCATCACCCGAATGCCGGCGGCGTCCTTGTGCTGGGGCTCGGGTGTGAGAACAATAATATTCCCAGCTTCCAAAAGAAACTCGGGCGCGTAGATGAGAGACGGGTAAAATTTCTTGTCGCGCAGGACTGCGAAGACGAAATCGCGGAGGGCGTCAGATTAGTCCGCGAGTTGCAAAGTTATGCCGTCGGTTTTCAACGCACCGAAGTTCCCGTTTCGCGTCTGAAAGTGGGACTCAAATGCGGAGGTTCGGACGGCTTTTCAGGGATTACGGCCAATTCTCTCACGGGAAAATATACGAACCGTCTTGTCGCCGCGGGCGGCAGCGCCGTGTTGACAGAGGTGCCGGAAATGTTCGGGGCGGAGACGATTTTGATGAATCGCTGCGCAGACGAAGAAGTTTTCCATAAAACGGTGAAGCTGATTCAGAGTTTTAAAGAGTATTTCATCAGCCACGGACAGCCGGTTTATGAGAACCCTTCCCCCGGAAATAAAGAGGGGGGAATTTCCACGTTGGAGGACAAGTCTCTCGGCTGTACGCAAAAGGGAGGAATAGCGCCTGTTGTGGACGTGCTTGATTACGGGCAGCGGGTAGAGAAGTGCGGACTGAATCTGCTCAATGGCCCCGGCAATGATATGGTGGCGGTTACGAACCTGACGGCGGCGGGGTGCCATTTGATTCTGTTTACGACAGGGCGGGGAACCCCTCTGGGTGCACCGGTGCCGACGATTAAAATTGCCAGCAATTCCAAACTTGCCAAGCGGAAGCCGGACTGGATTGATTTTGACGCGGGGCCGGTGGCAGACGGAGCGGATTTGGAAAAAGATTTGTGGGACTATGTGGTGAAAGTAGTCAATGGACAGGAGACGTGTAATGAGAGAAACGGCTATCGGGAGATAGCGATATTTAAAGACGGGGTGATACTGTGAAAAATTATTTGATAGTAGATGCTCATACGCATTTATGGGAAAGGCAGGCGGGAACGGTGGACGGACGTCCGGTATTTTCCGTTGGCGGCGGCAAGAGTAATTTTGGCGGGGAAATCCGTCAGATGATGCCGCCCGACATGGACGATAACCGCTGTACCGTTGAGCGGCTGTTGGGAAACATGGACTATGGTGGGGTGAGCGGCTGCGTGGTGACGCAGGAGTATATGGACGGTAATCAGGACGACTACCTTTTGAGTTGCAAAAAGAAGTATGGCAAGCGCATGAAAATCTGCTCGCTCTATGAGGAAAAAAGCGGCTGGAAGACGGAGGGCTTTGACGGGGTAAAGATTTGCGCCTGCAAGCTGGCGGATAAAAATCTGCTGCACCATGAGGAGGTTTTTCGGGAGACTGAGCGGAAAGGGATGTTTATTTCTGTCGATTTGGCGGACGGTGACATACAGGTAGAGCAAATGCAGGAGCTGATATCACGGTATCCGCATTTGCGAATCGCAATCGGCCATTTTGGGATGGTGACGACAGAGGGATGGCAGAGACAGATTGCGCTGGCGTGCAATCCCAATGTCTACATCGAGAGCGGCGGGCTGACGTGGCTGTTTAATGATGAGGGATATCCTTATCCGGCGGCCGTGGATGCCATTTTGGAGGCAGCAGATATATGCGGAATGGAAAAACTGATGTGGGGAAGCGATTATCCGCGCACGATGGTAGCGCTGACTTATGAGATGAGCGTCCGCTTTATTCGGGAGAGCAACCGTCTCACAGAGCAGGAGAAGAGAGCCTTTTTGGGGGAAAACGCCATCCGTTTTTACCACTTTGGGCAGTTGGAAAAACCGCAGCATATAGCCAATATGCTATAAAAAAGGAGGATTTGCAATGTTAAAGGGAATACCGAGTATCATCGGGCCACAGTTGTTGAAAGTGTTGTGCGAGATGGGGCATGGGGACTGCCTTGTTTTGGCGGACGCCAATTTTCCGGCGGAACGCGTGGGAAAGGACGCCGTTGTCATCCGTATGGACGGGCATGGAATACCGGAGATTTTAGATGCGGTGCTCTCGCTCTTTCCGCTTGATTCGTATGTGGAGAGGCCGGTTACTTTGATGGAGCGCTGCGAGGGAGATAACGCCGATATTTCCATCTGGAATACATATGAAGATTTGTTAAAAAAGCATGAGGGAAAAGGAATGTCTGCCGTGGGCAGGCGGGAGCGTTTTGACTTTTATGAAGAGGCGGGGAGAGCATACGCGATTGTGGCAACTGGAGAGAGGAGCCAGTATGCTAATTTGATTTTGCAGAAAGGCTGTATCCTTTCATAGACAGCCTGATTCGCCATCGTCAGGCCGTCTTCAGAGAATGTCGAATTATGTCGAAATATATGCAAAAGAATAAAAAGGAGGCTGCACATGAAAAAATTCTTCAATGAATTTAAGGAGTTTATCAGTCGGGGAAATGTTATGGACATGGCAATTGGTATCATTATCGGCGGCGCTTTCACGAGTGTCGTATCGTCGCTTGTAGCCGATATTATCAATCCGTTTCTCGGATTGTTCGGCGGCATGAATTTTGACCAGTTAAAGTGGCATATTATAGGTGATGTGACGTTAAATTACGGAGCATTTCTGACGGCTGTCTTAAACTTCCTTATTATGGCGCTTGTTGTTTTTTGTATTGTAAAAATGATGAATACGGTGACAAACAGGTTTTCGGCAAAAAAAGAAGGAGAGGAAGAACCGGTAACAACAAAAATTTGTCCGTTTTGCAAGAGCGAAATTGATATCGAAGCAACCCGTTGTCCGCATTGTACTTCACTTTTCGAAGAATAGTCATTGGAAAAAGCGTATAAATTGCTATAAAACGAGCAGAATATTCAAAAAAGGAGGAATGAATATGAAGCTGAAACGTTTTATAGCAATTTTTTTATGCAGCATTATGGCGGTTTGCTCACTGACCGGTTGTGGTGGCGACAGCGGCAAAAAGTCAGATGCAGGAACTATCTATTATTTGAATTTTAAACCGGAAGTAGCGTCCGACTGGGAGGAGCTGGCAAAGAAGTACACCGAAGAAACCGGAGTACAGATGAAAGTGGTAACGGCGGCCAGCGGTAATTATGAATCTACCCTCAAATCGGAAATAGCCAAGTCCGACGCACCGACACTTTTCCAAATCAACGGTTCGGTCGGTTATCAGTCGTGGAAAGATTACTGTGCCAATCTCAAAGACACGAAGTTTTATCAGGAGCTGACTGACAAAGAGCTGGTAATTACGGGCGAAGACGGCGGAGTTTACGGAGTACCGTATACGATTGAGGGATATGGAATCATTTACAACGATGCCATTATGAAAAAGTATATCTCACAGAGCGGCGCAGTCATTAAATCCGTAGACGAGATTAACAGTTTTGAGAAATTGAAGCAGGTAGTCGAAGATATGCAGAATAAGAGAAGCCAGTTGGGAATCAAAGGTGTCTTTGGCTCCACGTCGCTCATGCCGGGAGAAGAGTGGAGATGGCACACGCATTTGGCGAATATAGCCGTCCACAAAGAATTTCAGGAGAAAAATGCCAGCGACTTGGATGAAATCGAATTTTCCCATCAGGAGCAGTTTAAAAATGTCTTCGACCTCTATTTGAACAATTCGGGAACGCCGCGGAAGATGTTAGGAAGTAAAGGAGTCAACGATTCGATGTCAGAGTTTGCACTCGGACAGGTGGCGATGATTCAGAACGGAAACTGGGCGTGGAGCCAGATTGCCAAAGTGCAGGGCAATGTTGTAAAAGAGGAAGACGTGAAGTTCCTGCCGATTTACTCCGGTCTGGAGGGCGAAAAAGACCAAGGGCTGTGTATCGGAACGGAAAACTATTTTGCCATAAACAAAAAGGCTCCGGAAGCGTCTCAAAAAGCGTCTATTGACTTTGTGAACTGGTTAATTTCATCCGAAGTCGGAAAAGATTATATGACAAATAAACTTGGCAATATCGCACCGTTTACTACGTTTTCCGATAAAGAGAAGCCAAAAGACCCGCTGGCAAAAGATATGTTGAAATATATGGAGAGTGGAAAAAAGAGTATTCCGTGGATTTTCACTACGTTCCCGAGTCAGACGTTTAAAGACCAGTTTGGGGCGGCTCTTCTCGAATACGCACAGGAGACGGCGGATTGGAATCATGTAGTGGATACGGTGAAAAAGCAATGGAAGACAGAGAAGTCGGCAACAAAATCCTGATGAGGTAACAGCTATTTGTGCCGAAGCGCCACAAATAGTATACGAACCTTTGGTTCGTTATGCACAGAGCAAAAAAAGAATATAAAATATTCTTTGCTACGCTGCTTTTTGCTCGTGCCTCCTCCGCTGCGCTTTAGAAATGAGGATTAATATGGAAAAAAATATAAAAAAGTATTTTGCAGTTTTCGTACTGCCGACCTTAATTGCCTTTCTGATTGCCTTTGTCATTCCTTTCGTGATGGGTTTGTATTTGTCGTTTTGTAATTTCACGACGGTTACGAATGCAAACTTTGTAGGATGGGAAAATTATGTGAAAGTTTTTGAGAGTAAGGATTTTCTGCAATCCTTACTCTTCACTGTGGCGTTTAGTGTAGTCGCGATTGTGACGATTAACATCTTTGCTTTTGGGCTGTCGCTCATGCTGACAAGGGGCTTTCGCGGGACGAACTTTTTCCGCACGGCATTTTTTATGCCGAACCTGATTGGCGGTATTGTACTCGGTTATATTTGGCAGTCGATGATAAACGGAGTGCTTGAGCGCTATGGCGTTACGATGCTGATGGATGCAAAATATGGATTCTGGGGTTTGGTAGTTTTGATGAACTGGCAGATGATAGGTTATATTATGGTAATTTATATCGCCGGACTGCAAAATGTATCGCCGGATTTGATAGAGGCGGCAAAAATCGACGGAGCATCTGCTTTTAAGACATTGTTCCGCATTAAGATTCCGCTTATTATGTCTTCGATAACCATATGCCTGTTTCTGACAATTACCAACTCGTTTAAGATGTTCGACCAGAATCTCGCGCTCACGGCGGGAGGTCCGTCTAACAAGACGGCGATGATGGCGCTGGATATTTACAATACATTTTATGGTAAAGTGGGATTTGAGGGCGTCGGACAGGCCAAAGGCGTCATATTCTTTTTGATAGTAGCGCTCATCGGCATTACGCAGGTTGCATTATCGAGAAGAAAGGAGGTAGAGAGTTAATGAAGAAAAATATATGGGACATTTTATCTATTGCGATGCTTGTTATCCTGTTTATTGTATTCATTATACCAATTTTCTTTGTGGTGTTAAATTCGTTCAAGGGACGGTTATATATCAGTGACAATCCCTTTGCCATTCCAACAGGAGAGATGTATGCGGGGTTTGCCAACTTTATTGAGGGAATCCAAAAAACTGATTTCTTCCGCGCCTTTGGGTGCTCCTTGTTTATTACTGTGCTGTCGGTGTTTGTTATCGTTTTGTTTACTGCCATGACGGCATGGTATCTGGTACGTGTGAAAACAAAGTATACGAGTTTATTATATTTTGCCTTTGTATTTTCTATGATTGTGCCATTTCAGATGATTATGTTTACGATGTCGAAGATAGCCGACATGCTTGCGCTCAATAATCCGCTGGGGATGGTAGTGCTGTATTTGGGCTTCGGAGCCGGTCTGTCGGTGTTTATGCTTTGTGGTTTCATTAAGGCGATTCCGCTCGAGGTGGAAGAAGCGTCGATGATTGACGGCTGCACGCCGTTAAAGACGTTTTTCCGAATTGTTTTTCCGATGCTGAAACCGACAGCTATTACTGTGGCAATTTTAAATGCGATGTGGATTTGGAACGACTATCTGCTGCCTTATCTTGTTATCGGCGTATCGACAAATTATAAAACGATTCCGGTGGCGGTTCAATATCTGATGGGTTCTTATGGGGCGAAAGATTACGGTTCCCTTATGGCGTTGCTCGTACTGGCAATTATCCCTATTATAGTGTTCTATTTTTCCTGTCAGAAGCATATCATTCAGGGCGTTGTGGCAGGCGCGGTAAAAGGATAACGTCATCTTTCTGCGGAAGTGGTTGAAAAAAATGGTAAAAATGAATATAATGAAAAGGAAAATACTTGAAAGGTTGGAAAGGAGCAGAAAGAATGGGCTTGAAAGAGAAGCTGGAAAAGCGCATGGGGATAGGAATTGCGGAGGCAACAAATGAAACTGTCTATTATGGGTTGCTCTCATTAGTGAAAGAATTATGCAAAGAGAAAGAGGAGAACAAAGGGAAGAAAAAGATTTATTATATTTCAGCAGAGTTTCTGATTGGCAAATTATTATCCAATAATCTAATCAACCTTGGCATCTACGACGAAGTAAAGGAATTGCTTCGCGTAAATGGAAAAGATTTGTCTGCGATTGAGGAAATAGAGCCGGAGCCATCGCTGGGAAATGGCGGATTAGGGCGTCTGGCAGCTTGTTTTATTGATTCGATTGCAACGCTTGGCCTGCCGGGGGCGGGAATTGGCCTGAACTATCATTTTGGTTTGTTTCAGCAGGTGTTCCGCGACAATAAGCAGCGTGAGGAGAAAAATCCATGGATTGAGAAAGAGAGCTGGCTGACGGACACCGGCATTCATTTTCCAGTGAAATTTGCTGATTTTACCTTGCAGTCCACGCTCTATAACATTGATGTTCCCGGCTATGACAGCGGCGTCAACCAGCTGCACCTGTTTGATGTTGATACGCTGGATGAAAGTCTCGTAAAGGACGGGATTGATTTTGACCAGAAAAATATTGCCAAAAATCTGACACTGTTCCTCTATCCGGACGACAGTACGAGAGAAGGACAGCTTCTCCGCATATATCAGCAATATTTCATGGTAAGTAACGGCGCTCAGTTGATTTTGAAAGAGATGGACGAAAAGGGATACGATGTAAAGAAAATGTATGAACATGTCGTTATTCAGATAAATGATACACATCCGTCGATGGTTATTCCGGAGTTAATCCGTCTGTTGACAGAGCGGGGCATTGATTTTGACGAGGCTGCGGCAATTGTCAGTAAGACATGCGCCTATACGAACCACACGATATTGGCGGAGGCTCTGGAAAAATGGCCGATTCGCGATTTGGAAGAAGTCGTGCCGCATTTACTGCCGATTATCCGAAAACTGGACGAAAAGGTAAAGAAAAAATACAAGGACGAAAAACTTGCCATCATTGATAAAAACGACCGCGTGCACATGGCGCATATGGATATCCACTTTGGATTCAGCGTCAACGGCGTGGCTGCCCTGCACACGGAAATATTGAAAAAATCAGAGTTAAAGGCATTTTATGATATATATCCAGAGAAATTTAACAATAAGACAAACGGCATTACGTTCCGCCGCTGGTTGATGCATTGTAACCCGCAGTTGGCGGCGCTGATTACCGAGCGCATAGGCGATGGGTGGAAAAAAGATGCCGCGCAGTTGGAAAAGCTGTTGGAGGATAAAGACAATGATGCCGTACTGGAGCGTCTGATTGCGATTAAGGATGAGAATAAAAAAGTTCTCAAGCAGTATTTGAAAGAGACGCAGAACATTGATATTCCTGTCGATTCGGTTTATGACATTCAGGTAAAGAGACTGCATGAGTATAAGCGTCAGCAGATGAACGCCCTCTATCTGATTTATAAGTATAAGCAGATTAAGGCGGGGAAACTGCCGAAGCGTCCGATTACGATGATTTTTGGGGCCAAGGCGGCGCCGGCGTATACACTGGCAAAGGATATCATTCATCTCATTCTCTGTATGCAGGAATTGATTGAAAAAGATAATGACGTCAATCCGTATCTCAGGGTAGTTATGGTCGAGAATTATAATGTGACAAAGGCGGAGAAGCTGATTCCAGCCTGTGACATTTCTGAGCAGATTTCCCTCGCCTCCAAAGAAGCGAGCGGCACCGGTAATATGAAGTTTATGCTCAACGGGGCGGTGACGTTAGGAACGATGGACGGAGCGAATGTGGAAATACACGATTTAGTTGGCAAGGATAATATTTTTATCTTCGGAAAATCGAGTGATGAGGTAATCCGGCTCTATGATACGGCAGGATACTGCTCGCGGGAATATTATGATAATGATTCGCTGATTGAAGAACTGGTCGATTTCATTATCAGTAAGCAGCTCATACAGATTGGCGACCCGTCAAATCTGTGCCGTTTATATAAGGAATTAATCAGCAAAGACTGGTTTATGACACTGCTTGACGTCAGAGAGTATATCGAGACAAAAGAAACTATGCTCGACGCCTACGAGAACCGCAAAGAATGGGCGAAAAAGATGTTTGTGAACACAGCGAAAGCAGGCTTCTTTTCCTCTGACCGGACAATCGAAGAATATAATCAAGATATATGGAAACTGTAGGGATAAACTGCTGGTTTACTGTAGTGTAAACCAGCGGTTTATTGATTTTAATGTCCTGTGTGCTATAATTTGATTTAGAAACGTAGTAAGAGACAAAGGCGGGCTATCTGCTTTTGCCTCTTATTTTCCCAATAATCAGGAATGGAGGATAGTGTAAAAAATAAGCTCGATAGCTTATTTTTTATACCACTATTTGTGCCGAGGTGCCACAAATAGTATTGATGTACAGAGCAAAAACAGCTTCGCTGCTTTTTGCTCGTACGTCCTCCGCTCCGCTTCGGAATGGAGGATAATATGAAAAAGCAAAAGAGAGTGTTTCGCAATAATGTTTATGCGTTGCGGCTGTTATGGAAAATTTGCCCCCGTCAGGTCATACATAAAGCGGCAACAAGACTGCTTGGATATTTTGAATGGCTCTTCTACAGCGCTTTTTTCATGCGCTATGTCGTACACGCACTGGAGACGGAACAGGAGTTTTCTTCCATTATGACGTTTGTCGCCATAACGGCGACGGTCTTTGCCCTTATTACCCTGTACAATAGTTATGTAAACGGCAGTGTGCTGCCTGTCTGCAATGTTATCGTCAATAAAGGACTGAACCGAATCCTGTTTCGCAAGTCGAGACAGGTGGAGCTGGCGTGCTTTGAAGACAAGGAGTTTTATAACAAATATACGCTGGCAATGGAAAAGGCAGACGAGCGGCTGATTGAAACTGTGGATGTCATATGGGGCGTTCTCTTTGGTGTGGCCGCAACGATAGTTTCTTTTTGTTTCATGTTTGAAGTAGATAAATATTCGGTACTTTTTATTATCTTTCCTATTATTGGAAATTTTGTATTTAATCGGAAAATGAGCCATATTGATTTTGAGAGAAATAAGGATATGGCGCCGTATAACCGCAAAATTGCATATGTGAACCGCGTGATGTATATGGCGGACTACGCCAAGGAAATACGTCTGACAAAGGCATTTTCCTTAATGCGGCGTCATTATGACGAGGCGATTCAGGGCGTGATTGAGGTGACGAAAAAATATACGAAAAAGGCGGCGGTTCTTCATTGGCTCTGGGCCAATTTTGTCTTTGCTTTTATTTTTGAGGGACTGCTTATCTACGGCGCCTACCGCACGCTTGTCAGCCATTCCATGTCGATGTCGGAATTGGCAGTCATAACAAGCATGATGGTATCTTCTACATGGATATTAATCGGTTTTACGGAATCATTAATGAAAGCCTTTAAAAATGGCCTGTTTATAGACAACCTTCGCACCTTTTTAGAATATCAGGAGGCGATACCGGAGAGTTATGACGGCATAAATCCGGGGGAAGAGATACAGAAGATTGAATTTCGCAATGTAAGTTTTTCCTATAAAGAGGAGGAAGTAATCCGGAACCTCAATCTCTGTTTTGAGGCCGGTAAGACATATGCGCTCGTCGGGCATAACGGAGCCGGCAAAACGACAATCGTAAAGCTGTTAATGCGTTTTTACGACCCCTCGGAGGGAGAGATATTACTGAATGGAAGAAATATTAAAGACTATAATCTGCAGCAATACCGCGCGTTGTTTGCAACCGCATTCCAAGACCACCAGATGTTCTCTCTTTCGGTCATGGAAAACGTATTGATGAGAAAGGCGGCGCCGGACGATGAAAAGGCGGTCGTTGACGCCTTGAAGATGGCCGGCGTATATGAGAAAGTGCTCTCGCTGCCGATGGGAATACATACGATGTTGACGAGAGAGTTCGCGGAAGATGGCGTCGTGCTGTCCGGCGGCGAGTACCAGAAGATTATTGTCGCCAGAGCTTTTGTGCGGCAGAGTCCGTTTAAAATCTTTGATGAACCGTCCAGCGCCCTTGACCCGATTGCGGAATACGAGCTGTTCGAACAGATTCTGGAGAGCGGCAGGGATAAGACGATGTTGTTTATTTCCCACCGCCTTTCTTCCGTTCAAAATGCCGACTATGTCTATATGCTGGAGCACGGCGCGGTAGCGGAAGAGGGAGTACATGAAGAATTGATGGAAAAGAAAGGCCCGTATGCGGAAATGTATACGAAGCAGGCAGTAAATTATCTGGCGCGAGAGGAGGTGGGCGCATGAAACAGGTTTGGAATAATCATCTCTTTTTATGGAAGCTTTGTTTTAGCGTATCTCCGGGGTATATGCTGTATTTTCTGTTTGACGGATTTCGCCAGCAGATGGTTATCTTTCTGGAACATACGGTAGGTATTCAATATGTCCTGCACTGTGCCGAATATCGCGAGCCGTTTTGGAAAGCATTTCTTGTCATTGGGGTTATCCTGCTCATTAATATCGCGCAGTTTTTGGCGGATGGTTATTTTATCAGTGCCATGAATTTCCGTACCCGCCCGAAACTTTATAAGGCGTTGAAAGAGAAAATGTACGAGAAAGCGGCGGAACTGGATTTGTCGTGCTATGACAATCCGCAGTACTATAATGAGTTTGTGCTGGCGGTAGCCGAATCGGAAAGTTCGATAGACCGCTTTCTGGAATTGCTCAATTCCATAATGCAGAGCTTTACGATAATAATTACTACGGGCGTGTTTTATCTGATGACGGATATGGTTGGAATCCTGTTTGTCTCCGTCTCGTTTGTACTCAATTTCTTTTTGGCGAAAGTACTCAATAAAATAAATTATAAGGTGCGCATGAAAGTCAATCCTTATGAGCGCAAGAGAAATTATGTCAGCCGTCTGTTCTATCTCAATGATTATGCGAAAGAACTTCGTCTTCACCCGGATGTGGGAGATATGCTGGAGGAAGAATTTGAAGAAGCGAACGATAAGATGGAGCAGATTAACAAAAAGGTCGCGGGAAAACGTGTGGGCCTTATGTTTACGCAGCAATATCTGGCGGGAGATTTTATTCTGGATGGGTTGTATATTGTCTATCTTATCTTTCAGGCGGCAGTACTCCGCACGATTGATTACAGCAATGCGGTCGTACTGTTTAACCGCACGGGAAGTCTGCGGCGCGCTATGCGCGGATTTTCCGAGATTGCCCCGAAAGCAAATGAGAACAGTATGTATGTAGATAAGATACGGGCCTTTCTTGCCTATGAAGCGGAATTGAAACATCATATAGGATTGAAAGTACCGCAGGGAGTCGGGGATATATGTCTCAAACACGTAAGTTTTCGTTATACAGAAGATGCGCCGGAGATTTTGCATGATATCTCTCTCCATGTGTCTGCCGGAGAAAAGATTGCCATTGTCGGTTACAACGGGGCGGGAAAGACGACGCTGATTAAATTGCTTATGCGCCTGTATGACCCGACAGAGGGAGTGATTACTTATCACGGCTGCGATATCCGTAAGTACAAACTAGATGAGTACCATGAGCGTATGGGAGTGGTCTTTCAGGATTATTGCCTGTACGGCGCGACGTTGCTGGAAAATGTCGTGTTGGATGATATCAGCAGCAATGAGGAGATTGAGGGAGAAGTGGAATCGGCTCTGTGCCGCAGCGGGTTCGGGGAACGCCTGCAGTCATTGCCGCAGGGACTTTCCACTCCGATTACGACGGAGTTTGATGAACAGGGTGTGAACTTGTCCGGTGGTGAGAGCCAGAAAGTGGCGATTGCCAGAGCCTTTTACGGAGAAGTTGATTTGCTTGCCATGGACGAACCGTCAAGCGCCCTCGACCCGATTGCCGAATATAATCTGAATAAGGCAATGCATGCGGCGGCAGAGAACAAGACCGTATTTTACATTTCGCACCGCCTGTCAACGACGAGAGACGCCGACCGTATTATTATGTTGGAAAACGGCCGTATTATTGAAGAGGGAACGCATGATGAACTGCTGTCACGAAAAGGAAAATACGCGGAGATGTGGCAGGCGCAGGCCGGCAGGTATGGAGTGTGAGATTTTTCATTAATTTGATTGATTATTGTCTCTGTTTCTGATAAAGTATAAGTATGATGTTAAGGTGCGCAAAAAGATATTGGAGCAACCCCAAACATCCGTTTCATAAGTATAAGGTTTTACATAAAAAAGCAGAAGGAGATGACTTATGGGAAACAAAAACAGAAAGAAGTTACTGTGTCATGGTCTGGTACTGGCTTTAGTATGTTCTACGGCAGCAGGTGCAACCGTTAGCGACGCCGCCAAAAAGAAAGCGAAGCTTGCAAAAAAGAGTCTCACCATCCCAAAAGGAGCTTCTAAAAAAATCAAGATTAAATACAAGAAGAAAAAGGCGAAGTATAAGTTTAAGGCTTCCAATAAAAAGGTAAAAGTGTACAAATCCGGAAAGGTGAAAGCCTTAAAAGTCGGAAAAGCAAAAGTTACCGTAAAAGAAGTTTACAAAAAGAAGACGAGAAGCCTCGGCAAAGTTACGGTTAAAGTGACGAAAAAAACGAGTGGCAAATCCGGAAATGACAATTCGTCACAGCCGCCGTCCAACACCAATTCGTCGAATGCTACACCTACGCCGCCAACCGGCGGAACCGGTGGCAATAATAACTCCTCCGTTCCGACCTCTACGGCTACAGCCACGGCAACTGCTACGGCGACGCCGGAGCCGACAGCGACGGTTATTTACAAAAACTATTTCGAAGATGGAGATACGAACGGCTTCACCGGACGGGGCGGCTCCATAGAGATTTCCAATGAGCAAAACCATACCGAGGGCGGTAAGAACAGTATGTTGTGTACCGGACGCGCCGCTACATGGCACGGCGCTTCGATGGACCTTTCCAAATTATGTGAAACCGGAAATGTTTATCAGTTTAGCGCATGGGTAAAACAGGATTCCGGTAAATCCGAAGGCATTGCCATGAAAGTGCAATACAATGATTTGGATGGCAATACACAGTACAAATCAATTATAGACAATGCCGACCAGGGAAAAACCTGTGCCAGCGGCCAATGGGTAGAGTTGAGCGGCGAGTTGACGATTCCGGACAATGACGGCGGTATCAGTATGTATTTTGAGTGTCCGACGTCGGATAGCATTGATTTCCTTGTGGATGATGTCGTGATTATCGGTAAACCGGTAGATAACAAGACGTTTACTCCGTCCGCTGCGCAGAGTGCGCAGATGGCGCAGGCAGGTCTGTATTCTTCCGGAAATAATGCCCGTCTGAAAAAGGTTATTCAGAAAGCGAGAGACGGAGAGGATGTGACACTTGCCTATATCGGCGGTTCCATTACCGAGGGCGCGCTTGCGTCTCCGAACTCAAAATGCTATGCTCAGGTATCAGCGACTGCATTCGGCAAGACATATGGTAAAGACGACGGCAGCAATGTACATTTCATCAATGCCGGCATGAGCGGTACGCCATCGGATATCGGCGTTATCCGTTATCAGAGAGATGTTCTTGACCGTCTGCCGGAGGGCAGTACACGTCCGGACATTCTCTTTATCGAATTTGCCGTAAACGACAGCGGCTGTGTGACGGCAGGAGGCGCCTATGAGGGTCTGATTCGCGAAGCGTTGAAATCCGGCTCTGCGGTTGTATTGATTTTCTCTGTATTTAAGCCGTTGAACCGCGTTTGCGAGAACGATTACCGCAAGTACGGGCAGCACTATGATTTGCCAATGATTAGTATGGGTGATGCCATCAAAGACTTCTATAAGTTAGATGGTTTTTCGGACTGGTATTTCGGTGATAACCTGCACCCGAATAACAAAGGTTATCAGTTGATGTCCGATTGTATTATGAAGTTGATGGATACGGTTGATAAGGAAACAGCGGTAGAGGACAATATTACGGATGTGGATGCGATGCCGGCGAAAAAGACTTCCGCTTATCAGGGTATTAAAATGATAGACGCGGCAACGGAGCTGGGTGCGGATACAGCCATTACTTCCATTGAGGCGGGCAGCTTCAATGCGAAAGACAGCGCTACCGGTAATTTCCAATACGAGTACAACGGAGCAAAGAGCGCTCCTTGGTTCCCGAACAACTGGATGCATAAAAAGGACAGCGGAAGCGATTCGCTGAAAGTCAAAGTGAAATGTAAGACGCTCATGCTCATGTATAAGCAGAGCAATTCGACAGCGTTTGGTTCCGCAGATTTGTATATCGATGGAGTGAAGAAAGCAACATTGAACTGTTATGATAAGTCCGGATGGAACAACGGTAAAGTATATTTAGCACTGACAGAAGAGAACGCTGCCGACCATGAAATCGAACTGAAGATGGCAGAGGGAAGTGAAGCGAAAAACTTTACAATGCTGGCAATGGGGTACAAATAATAGAAGTGATTGCCGTATGGTAAAGACAGTCATAAAATAACATGGAGGGTACAATATTTCTTAGCTGACTATTGTACTCTTCTTTTATCTTAAATAGCAGAAATGAGGTAAACCATGATATACAAAGATGGCAATGTTCGCTGTCGTTGGGCAAATCCCAATAACGACTTATATATAGCGTATCATGATGAGGAGTGGGGACAGGCAGTTCGCAGAGACGACGCCTATTATTTTGAAATGCTTCTGCTGGAATCATTTCAGGCCGGTTTGTCATGGGAATGTGTGTTGAATAAGCGTGAGAACTTCCGGAGGGCGTTTGACGGCTTTGATTATAGAAAAATCAGCCAATATGACGAAAAGAAAATAGAAGAACTTCGTCAGGACGCCGGCATTATCCGCAACGGAAGAAAGATTCGCGCCGCTATTCAAAATGCCGCTGTATTTCAGGAGATACAGGCCGAATTTAGCTCCTTTTCCGATTATATATGGGGATTTAGCGGGGGGCAGGTTATTTATGAAAACGATAAGGTAAACTCGGAGCTGTCGGACAGGATATCAAAGGATTTGCAGAAGCGGGGAATGAAGTTTGTGGGAACGACGATTATATATTCATTTCTGCAGGCGGTGGGAATAATCAATTCCCATGAGGACGGATGTTTTCTGTGCAATTCCGCTATGAAATAAAAAGCAGAAAGATAAGCAGTAAAAAATAAACAGGAAAAGGAGAAATGATAATATGGTTTACAAATGCAGTGTATGCGGCTATGTGTTTGACGAGGAAGCAGAGGGAAAGAAACTGGAGGACTTAGGGCAATGTCCGATGTGTAAGCAGCCGCTGGATAAATTCGAGCCAGTGGCTTCGCAGGAAGAGCAATTATCTGACGGAGACAACGATGACGGCGCCGCCTGTGTGGGGTGTGACGGCGCAGACGATGAGGCCATTGATTTGAGTTATCCGAAAGAGACGAGAAAGACAACCGGAGACTACCGCTACATGAAAGAGATACAGGAGATGGCGGTAAATGGCAAATCTATTATTGAAGCGATGGGAACAAAGATGTCAATGCCAAATTGGGATGATATTCTCATTATGGGAGCACAGTTAAATCCCATGCCTCTTTCCGAGCATGCTCCAGTGAGTACGATGACCGTCATTGGAAAGCATGCCAAGCGGCCGATGATATTGGACAGTCCGGTCTACATTTCCCACATGTCGTTTGGGGCGCTCTCGAAAGAGACGAAAGTAGCTATGGCAGAGGGGAGTGCGATGGCAAAGACGGCGATGTGCAGCGGCGAAGGAGGTATTCTGCCGGAAGAGAGAGAGGCGTCTTATCGTTACATATTTGAGTATGTGCCAAACCGTTACAGCGTTACGGACGAGAATCTCAGACGTGCCGACGCCATTGAGATAAAGATTGGACAGGGAACGAAGCCGGGGATGGGCGGACATCTTCCGGCGGAGAAAGTGACGCCGGAAATCGCCGAAATCCGTAATAAACCATTGGGGGAAGATATCATCAGTCCGTCGACGATTCCCGACGTGGAGACAAAGGAAGATTTGCGGGAGCTTGTCGCGGAATTGCGGCGCCGTTCGGACGGCCGTCCAATCGGTATTAAGATTGCGGCAGGAAAGCTGGAAAAAGATTTGGAATATGTCGTTTTTGCCGAACCTGATTTTATTACAATTGACGGCAGAGGCGGCGCCACCGGCGCCTCTCCGGCAATTATCAGAGATGCCACAAGCGTGCCGACCGTATATGCTCTGCACCGCGCGAGAAAATATCTGGACGCCGTGCGCTGCGACGCGGAATTAGTCATTACAGGAGGACTGCGCGTCTCCTCTGATTTTGCTAAAGCCCTTGCCATGGGAGCTGACGCGGTAGCGGTAGCCTCTGCGGCAATGGTGGCGGCCGCCTGCCAGCAGTACCGTATCTGCGGCAGTGGAATGTGTCCGGTAGGAGTAGCGACGCAGGATGAGGAATTGCGAAAACGCCTGAAAGGAGAAGCGGCGGCGAAGCGGGTAGCGAATTATCTTAACTGCTGCAAAGAGGAACTGAAAGTCTTTGCCAGAATTACCGGTCATTCTAATGTCCATGACCTGAACCTTGGTGATTTGTGTACGATAAGCAGGGAAATCTCGGAATATACGGATATTATGCACGCATAATAGTTAGAAAGCGTGTAAAAAGTAAAATGTTATAGAAAAATTATCGGGACAACATATAAGTACTTGTTGTCCCGATTGGTTTATAGAGTAAATATTATTTCTGAATTGGTAATATTACATATCCGTAATTTCACTGTGGATTTGCTGTAATGATTTTACCTCGCCGTTTCCGTGCTTCTGTACATAGAGAATACCCTTTATCGTCGCTTTGGCGGCGGCGATAGTCGTCATATAAGGAACTTTTGCCTTAATGGCGGCTTTGCGGAGATAGCTGTCGTCGTGGACGCTGTCTTTGCCGACCGGAGAGTTAATCATCAAATCAATCTTGCCGTTAGTAATCAAATCCAGAATGTTCGGACGGCCCTCATGCAGTTTTTTCACCAGTTCGGCTTCGATACCGGCATTGGTAATGATTTCATGCGTCTTGCCGGTAGCCAGAATATGGAAACCTGCTTCTGCAAACAGATTGGCTATCTCAACGACTTCCGGCTTGTCTTTGCGGTTGACGGAAATCAGTACCGTTCCCTTGAGAGGAAGTTTCGTCTGCGTCGCCTCCTGCGCCTTGAAGAAAGCTTCTCCGTAATAAGTGGAAAGACCGAGGACTTCGCCGGTTGACCTCATTTCAGGGCCGAGAAGCGGGTCGACTTCCGGAAACATATTAAATGGGAAGACAGCTTCCTTGACGCCGTAGTAAGGAATGTTCTGCTGTTTCAGTCCGGCTACCGGAGACGGTCTGCCCGTAATATCGGAAGTAATAATATCCGTAGCAAGGGGAACCATGCGGATGTTGCATACTTTGGATACAAGCGGAACGGTGCGGGAGGCACGCGGATTCGCTTCCAAAACATAAACCTTGCCGTTTTCAATGGCATACTGCATGTTCATTAAGCCCTTAACATGCATTTCTTCTGCAATTTTCTTTGTATATTCTTTAATCGTAGTAACGTTTTCTTCCGAGATGTGTACGGACGGAATAATACATGCGGAATCACCGGAGTGCACGCCTGCCAGCTCAATGTGCTCCATAACGGCGGGAACAAAGGCGTGTGTGCCGTCGCTGATGGCGTCTGCTTCGCATTCCATCGCATGATTGAGGAAACGGTCGATAAGGATTGGTCTGTCCGGTGTGACGCCGACGGCTGCCTGCATATAGTCAGACAGGCTCTCGTCGTCGTATACGACTTCCATTCCGCGGCCACCGAGAACATAGGATGGGCGCACCATAACCGGATATCCGATTTGGTTAGCGATTTTCAGCGCCTCGTCAACCGTTGTCGCCATGCCCGCTTCCGGCATTGGGATTTCCAGTTTATCCATCATGGCGCGGAACAAATCGCGGTCTTCGGCGAGGTCAATCACGGACGGAGAAGTTCCGAGGATTTTCACGCCGTTCTTTTCCAGTTCAGCGGCGAGATTTAAAGGCGTCTGTCCGCCGAATTGGGCAATTACGCCAAGCGGCTTTTCTTTATTGTAAATACTGAGAACATCTTCCAGTGTGAGCGGCTCAAAATAAAGTTTGTCCGAAGTATCGTAGTCGGTAGAAACCGTTTCCGGATTGCAGTTGACGATAATCGTCTCAAAACCGAGTTTTTTCAGAGCAAGGGAAGCGTGAACACAGCAGTAATCAAATTCGATACCCTGTCCGATTCGATTCGGGCCGCCGCCGAGAATCATAATCTTTTTCTTGTCGGTATTGACCGGATTTTTATCTTCGGCATTGTATGTGGAATAGTAATAAGCGCTGTCCGGCGTACCGCTTACATGAACACCCTCCCATGCCTCGGTAACGCCGAGCGAGATGCGTTTATTGCGTATGTCTGCTTCCGGAATATCTAAAATCTGACTCAGATATTTATCGGAGAATCCGTTTTTCTTAGCGGAAATTAACTGCTCATCCGACGGAAGAGAGCCTTTCTTCCGCGCCAGTTCTTCTTCCTCCATAACGAGCTCTTTCATCTGCTCGATAAAGTAGTGTTTTACTTTCGTAATATTGAAGATTTCATCAACCGTTGCTCCTTTTCTCAGCGCCTCATACATAATGAAGTGACGGTCGCTGGACGGAGTGTTCAGTAAAAGAAGCAGTTCGTCTTTGGATTTTGTATTATAATCTTTGGCGTAGCCGAGTCCGTAGCGGCCGGTCTCAAGACTGCGGATGGCTTTTTGGAAAGCTTCTTTGTAAGTCTTGCCGATACTCATGACTTCACCGACGGCGCGCATTTGCGTGCCGAGTTTATCTTCTACGCCTTTGAATTTTTCAAAGGCCCAGCGGGCGAATTTAATTACTACATAATCTCCATCCGGAACGTATTTGTCCAGAGTGCCGTATTTTCCGCACTCAATATCCCGCAGAGTAAGACCTGCGGCCAGCATGGCGGATACAAGGGCAATCGGGAAACCGGTTGCCTTGGAGGCCAGTGCGGAAGAACGGGATGTACGCGGATTGATTTCAATTACGACGATACGGTCGGAAACAGGGTCATGCGCAAACTGCACGTTAGTTCCACCGATTACTTTCACGGATTCTACAATACGATAGGCCTGTTCCTGCAGGCGTTTCTGCAGTTCTTCGGAAATTGTCAGCATTGGGGCTGAACAGAAAGAGTCTCCGGTATGGGTTCCCATCGGGTCGATGTTTTCGATAAAGCAGACGGTAATCATATTGCCCTCAGAATCGCGTACGACTTCCAGTTCAAGTTCTTCCCAGCCGAGGATGGACTCCTCAACGAGAACCTGTCCGACCAGACTGGCCTGAAGACCGCGGGCGCATACCGTTTTTAATTCTTCCTTATTATATACAAGGCCGCCGCCGGCGCCGCCCATCGTATAAGCCGGACGAAGCACTACCGGATAGCCGAGATCATCCGCAATTGCGAGAGCTTCTTCAACGCTGTAAGATACCTGACTTCTTGCCATTTCCACGCCGATGGCGTCCATTGATTTTTTAAATTCAATACGGTCTTCCCCACGCTCAATGGCGTCGACCTGAACACCGATAACCTGTACGTTGTATTTGTCAAGAATACCCTGACTGGCAAGTTCGGCGCAGAGGTTGAGTCCGGACTGGCCGCCGAGGTTTGGAAGAACGGCGTCCGGTCTTTCCTTTTCAATTATCTGTTCTAACCGGTTTACATTTAACGGTTCAATGTAAGTCACGTCTGCAATTTCCGGATCTGTCATTATAGTTGCCGGATTTGAGTTGACTAACACAATCTCATATCCAAGTTTACGAAGTGCTTTACAGGCCTGTGTTCCGGAATAGTCGAACTCACATGCCTGTCCGATGATAATTGGACCAGAGCCAATAATCATTACTTTATTGATGTCCTCTCTTTTTGGCATAGTAATCTCCTTATCATATATATTAAGTTCTTTAAATACACTTAATTATACATTATAAAGGATAATCAGGAAAATGTATACAATTTTTTCAGAAATCAGTCATTTATCCTCTTGAAAATTTCCATAAATACGGGGCGGAAACTTATGAAATGAAACATTTACAATTGTAGAAAAAGATGGTATACTCTCTTTAAAAAGACGAGGAGGGTTTTATCATGGCGGAACATGTGAAAGTGGAAAGTCTTTCGGCAGAGGAAGCGCTGTCAAAATTAAAACAGGGAAATGAGAAATATCTGAACGCTGCTACGGGAACGGGAGATATTTCAAAAGAAATTCGCAAAGATACTTGTGAAAACGGCCAGTATCCGTATGCAGTCGTAGTAACCTGCTCGGATTCCCGCGTCATACCGGAGAGTATTTTCTCGGCCGGAATCGGGGAGCTGTTTGTCATCCGTGTAGCGGGAAATGTCATTAACGATTTCCAGCTCGGCAGTGTCGAGTATGCGGCAGAGCACCTTGGTTCCAATCTGATAGTTGTTCTTGGTCATACCCATTGCGGTGCGGTAGGAGCGGCAATCGCCGGTGGTGCAGAGGGATACATAAAATCCATTACCAATGAGATACGGCTGGCAGTCGGCAATGAAAAAGACGACTACAAAGCATGCTGTCTCAATGTAGAGCACAGTATAAAGAAGATTAATGATAATCTGAATCTTCCGAATGCCAAAGTAATCGGAGCCGTTTATGACATTGAGAGCGGAGAGGTAGAATTTAAGTAAATCGTAGTTTTGCGGAGGTGTGGAATGATTATTAAATAATTTACAGACAAGCAGAAGACATAGTTATATCCGGAAAATAACCGGATGTTCTTGTGATGCCGAATGTAGATTATTTAATGTTCCGGAGAACATTATATTTGTGGAAAGAAAATCTGCTTTTGGTTTATACTGAAAGCAGATTTTTACGTTTCCGGACTCTTTGAGTTTAGTGCGCGATTCACAAAGAAAGCGAATCTATATCCGGCGGTATCAGAAGGAAAGGAGCTGGATATATGTTACAAATAAAAAATTTGTCTATTACAAACAGACAGGATTTGCGGGAGCTGGTCTGCGATTTTTCCCTGAATCTCAACGACGGGGATAAGGCGGCGCTTATCGGCGAAGAGGGCAATGGAAAATCTACCTTATTGCAATGCATATATGATGAAAAACGGATAGAGGGGTACGCGGACTGCCGCGGAGAGATAATCAGGAACGGCTGCGTTTTGGGCTATATAAAACAGGAGCTGTCATCCGCAGAAAAGGAAATGTCTGTCTATGAATTTTTCTGCGAAGAACCGGCGTTCTACAACTGTAATGGGAAGGAGCCGGCCGCGATGGCAAGTCAGTTGCAATTGCCGCCGGACATCTTGTATTCCCAGCAGAAAATGGGAACTTTATCCGGCGGAGAAAAGGTGAAATTACAATTTGTGCGTATGCTGTGCAGGCGGCCGACGGTTCTTTTGCTCGACGAGCCCTCGAATGACATTGATTTGCAGACGCTGGCGTGGCTGGAGAAGTTTATCTGCAACTGGAAAGGGGCGGTATTGTTTATTTCCCATGATGAAACGCTGTTGGAAAGAACCGCCAACCGCATTATCCATCTGGAAATGATAAGGAAGAAAAGAAAACCGAGACATACCATCTGCAATATGGGGTATTGGCAATATGCAGAGGAGAGGAGCCGCAGTCTGCAAAAACAGGAGCAGTTGGCAAGAAAGGAGCGCAGTGAATATCAGTCCAGACAGGAAAAACTGCGCCGCATAGAGCAGAAAGTGGCACATCAGCAGGAGACCATTACGAGACAGGATCCCGCCGGAGCGAGGCTGTTAAAGAAGAAAATGAAAGCGGTAAAATCCATGGAGCGCCGCTTTGACAAAGAATCTGATATGATGACAGAAATACCGGACGTGGAGGAGGCGATTTTCTTTCAGTTTGCGGAGACAGATAAGATACCGCAGGGGAAAGTCGTGCTTCATCTGGAAAGGGAAAAACTGTATGCGGGAGACAGGTGTCTCACAAAAAATATCCAATTGGAAATAAGAGGGCCGCAGAAAGTATGTATCATCGGCAGAAACGGTGTGGGAAAGACGACACTGTTGAAACTGGCGGCAGAAGAACTTTTGCCGAGAAAGGATATACGGGCCGCTTATATGCCACAGGACTACAGAGATAGAATGAACTTTGCAGATACTCCTCTCTCTTATCTGGGTATTACGGGAGATAAGGAAGAGCAGACGAAAATCAGAACATTTTTGGGAAGCCTGAAATTTACAAAAGAAGAGATGGAACATCCGATAGGAGAGTTAAGTGGCGGACAGAAAGCCAAATTATTTCTTCTTTCTATATGTGTAGAAAAAGCGAATGTGCTGATTTTGGATGAACCTACGAGAAACTTTTCCCCACTGTCCAATCCGGTTATCCGCAAGATGTTAAAAGAATTTTCCGGAGCGGTTATCAGTGTATCCCACGACCGCAAATACATGGCGGAAGTCTGCGATACCATTTATGAATTATCCGAAGAGGGCTGCAGACGCTGTGAATGGTATGAAAAATAGGATAAGACAGTCTCCGGTGGTGAATCAGTCACCACCGGGGCCGTCTTTCCGCTCTCTGTTATCGTCCCTGACAACATATTTGGAAGTCGAAGAATCCTGTTCGGCGTCCACGGAAGCGCCGGAAATATTGTTTTTTTTGTTTTTGCTGCCGGAAGTTCTGTGGCAGTTGCTAAATGTCTGTTTATCGTTCATAGTTGCTTTTTCCTCCATTTCTGCCAGCTTGCTGTATGCCTGCCAAACTGACCTGCTGTTCATAGTATTTTCTGTTTATATGTAGATTATTTATTAAATTTAATTAAATTTAAGTTTTTTTAAAAATTTTGCAGAAAAATATCATTTTATGTTCATTGAAAAGGAATGATATCAGGGGGTACCCGATAGAACCGACGGGAAAGAATGCTATTTATATCAATTTGTGTTCCAGATATATCATTTAGTGTGTTATTGATACATGGTATAATATCTTCAACTCAAGGACACATCTTTGAGAATATAATGTTTGGAGGTTATTTTCAATGAAAATGAAAAAACTTTTTGCCATTTTAATGGCAGCAATGATGCTCGTAGGCTTAACTGCATGTGGCGGTGAGGACAAACCGACAAGTGGTTCCAATGATGCAGGAACAGATACCGGTTCCAGTAAGTTGATTAAAGTTGGTATTATTAACAATGACCCGAATGAGTCTGGTTACCGTACCGCTAACGACAAGGACTTGAAAGATAAGTTCACGAAGGAAAACGGTTATGATGCATCTTTTGCTTACAGTAAAAAGAACGATGAGCAGATGCAGCAGGCTCAGAAGATGATTCAGGATGAAGTAGATTATCTTCTTCTTTCCGCAGCAGGTACTTCCGGCTGGGATACTGTATTGAAAGAAGCAAAAGACGCAGGAACAAAAGTTATTCTCTTCGACCGTATCGTAGATGCAGATGAGAGCCTTTATGAAGCAGGCGTTGTTTCCGATATGGACAAAGAGGGTGAAACAGCAGTAGAATGGCTGAAGAAACAGAATCTTGATAAATATGAAATCATTCATATTCAGGGTGAAATGGGTAGTGCTGCACAGCAGGGTCGTACCGGTGCTTTGGATAAGCAGGTAAAAGCTGACAAGAACTGGACACTTGTTGCACAGCAGGCAGCAGAATGGAATACAGAGACTGCACAGCAGATTGTACAGACTGTAATCGACTCTAAGAAAACATTCAACGTTATCTATGCAGAGAACGACGATATGGCTAAGGGAGCTGCAGCAGCTCTTGACAAAGCGAACATATCCCACGGTGTTGACAAAGACGTAATTATCATGGGCTTTGACTGCAACAAATGGGCATTGGAAGAGCTTAAGAAAGGTAACTGGAACTATGATGGCCAGTGTAACCCATTCCAGGCTGAGACTCTTCATGAAATCATCCAGAAGCTGCAGAAAGGCGAGACCATTTCTGAAAAGAAAGTTATTATGGAAGAGAAAGGCTTTGATGCTAAAGAGATTACAGACGACGATATTAAGAAGTTTGGTATCTAATTGTAAAGCTTAGTCAAAATAATTTCTGTAACATTTATGCGGTACGACCACATGGATTTCATGCGCCTGTACCGCATTTCTTTTAAATAAAATAAAGGAGTGAATTGACGGTGAAAGATAACGCTATCTTGGAAATGAGAGATATTAATAAGAGCTTTCCCGGAGTCCGCGCCTTGCAAAATGTGGACTTTACTTTGTGTGAGGGTGAAATTCACGCTTTGATGGGTGAAAACGGAGCAGGTAAATCAACTTTGATAAAAGTCCTGACCGGCGTCTATTCCAAGGATGACGGAAAGATTTTTATGAAAGGACATGATAAAGCAGTCTCCATTCGTTCTCCACAGGATGCTCAAAATGTCGGTATCAGTACAGTGTATCAGGAGATTACACTTTGTCCCAATTTATCGGTCGCAGAGAATATGTTCATCGGACGGACAAAGGGGGTGGGCCGGAATTGGAAAAAGATGAACCGCGATGCGGAAAAGATTTTGCGCTCGTTAGATATTCCGGCAAAAGCTACACAGCAGTTAGCGAGCTGTTCTCTGGCAGTGCAGCAGATGGTGGCAATTGCGCGTGCGGTAGATATGCAGTGTCGGGTATTGATTTTGGATGAGCCGACATCTTCCCTCGACGAGCAGGAAGTGCAAAAACTTTTCGGCTTGATGAGAGATTTGAAATCCCGCGGGGTAGGTATTATTTTTGTAACACACTTTTTGGATCAGGTATATGAAGTGTGCGATAAGATTACAGTTTTACGAGATGGTACTTTGGTAGGTGAATATCTGATTAAAGACCTTCCGCGAGTGCAGTTGGTATCGAAGATGCTCGGTAAGGAATTAGACGATATGTCAGATATTAAGGGTGAGGAGCAAACATATTCCAAAGATGATAGTGGTGTTCCTGTATATGAAGCGGCAGGGTTAGTTAGTAACGCGGGAATCAAACCGTTTGATTTCCATATTAATAAAGGTGAAGTAAATGGATTTACCGGATTGTTAGGCTCCGGACGAAGCGAATGTGTCAGAGCAATTTTTGGAGCTGACCGCGTAATGGGCGGCTCAGTAAAAGTAAAAGGTAAACCGGTGAAGATTTCGAAACCGATAAATGCGATGAAACAAAATATTGCCTATCTTCCAGAAGACCGTAAGAGGGATGGTATTGTCGGCGATTTGTCAGTTCGGGATAATATTATTCTTGCCCTGCAGGTGAGAAAAGGCTTTTTCAAACCATTTTCTAAAGCACAGGCGAAGAAATTTGCGGAAGAATACATAAAACTGCTTTCGATAAAGACGGCATCGGACGAGACGCCTATCAAGTCTTTGTCGGGTGGAAACCAGCAGAAAGTAATATTGGCGAGATGGCTGCTGACGAATCCGGATTATCTGATTTTGGATGAGCCTACGCGAGGAATTGATGTAGGTACTAAAATCGAAATCCAGAAACTTGTCTTAAAACTTGCCTCAGAAGGAATGAGCGTGACCTTTATCTCTTCTGAAACAGATGAAATGCTGCGTACCTGTTCACGGCTGATTGTCATGCGCGACAGAAAAGTGGTAGGTGAACTTACGGGCGAAGATTTGACACAGACGAAGATAATGAATACAATTGCCGGAGGTGAGAAATAGTGACAGCAAAAAAAGGAACAGGAATATCTGTAGTATTAGGAAAGATTGTGAAAAAGCAAATCTTCATTCCGATTGCCACACTTCTTTTGCTGACCATTTTTAATCTGATTGTTGACCCATCTTTCTTTGGAATTACATTGGAGCCGAATAGTGTCGGTGATTTGGTTTTGAAAGGACAGTTGGTTACAATCTTAGACTTTGGTTCAGAACTTGCGATTTTGGCAATGGGAATGACATTAGTAACGGCGGCTTCCGGTGGTCAGGATATCAGTGTCGGCGCGGCGATTGCTATTGGCGGTAGTGTGATACTGCGTGTTCTTTGTGGCAGTAATCCGCGACCGGAGCAGCTGCAGACAAGCATTTTGACTGCATTTTTAGTTGCCTGTGTAGTATGTATGCTGTTTGGGGCATTCAACGGTGTTTTAGTATCGATATTTAGAATACAGCCGATGATTGCGACGTTGATTCTGTATACAGCGGGACGCTCCGTTGCATCGTGGATTAATAATAATACGCTGCCGGTTGTCAGCGACCCGTCTCTTGGTTATATTGGTGGATTTATACCCGGCATTCCGGTACCGACGCCGATATTTGTCGCCATCTTGTGCGTTATCATTATGTTTTTGGTATTGAAGTTTACGAACCTCGGCTTATATACACAGTCGGTAGGTATCAATGAAAATTCTTCACGGCTGAATGGATTAAATCCGGCGTTTATCAAATTTCTGGCTTTTGTAATTTTAGGTTTATGTGTGGCTATTGCCTCACTCGTAAAGGTTGGAAGAACTTCTACCATTAACTACTCCGTTATAGCGAAAGATATCGAGATGGATGCCATTCTGGCGGTGGCTTTAGGTGGAAATGCACTTAGCGGCGGTAAGTTTAATATGGTGGCTTCTATTCTTGGCGCATATGTAATTCAGTACCTGACAACTACTCTGCAGGCGATGGGAGTAGATTCTGCCGCACTGAAAGCATATAAGGCTGTTATCGTTATTATTCTGGTAGTAGTCAGCGCACCAATTGTACGCGATAAAGCGTCGAAATTGTGGAAAAAGATAACAGTAAACAGAAAGGAGGCGGCTTAATATGTCAAATTCCAAGAATATTAGTGGAGGCGCTTCGGTGCTGCAGAAAATAAAGGGAATGACAGATACTAACTTGTTGTTGTCTATTACAATTATAGTATTTTTTATCATGTATTTGAGTGCCGTTCTCTTTTTAGGAGAGGGCTTTGCAAAGCCGCAGACATTCTTTAACATTTTAAACGCAAAAGCATTCCTGATTATTCTTTCGTGTGGTATGAGTTTAGTTATGATTACCGGCGGTATTGATATTTCAGTCGGTGGTGTGGCGGCGTTAGTTTGTATGTGCTGTGCGGTAAATCTGGATATGCAGGGTGGAAATATTTTCACTTCTATTCTGATTGCATTAGGTATCGGTCTGGCTTTTGGTATCGGACAGGGATTTTTGGTTGCCTATTTGGAGATACAGCCATTTATCGTCACTCTGGCGGGCATGTTCCTTGCGCGCGGTCTGACGACGATTGTAAATTCCAAGCCCTTTAACGTTGCGCACGAAGGTTTCGTGGCATTGAAAGATTATCGTATTAATGTTCCCGGAATGGGAAGCACGAACCGGCGTGGGGTATATGTGGACGCCTATATAAGTATTGGTGTAATTGTAGCGCTTATCATTGTCATCTTACTGTTCTGTATACTGAGATGGACAAAGACCGGACGCAATTTTTATGCGGTAGGTGGAAATCAGCAGAGTGCGTTGATGCTCGGCATTAATGTCAGAAGAACAAAATTCCTCGCCTACATTATATGTGGTTTGCTGGCAGGTATTGGCGGTTATGTTTACTTCCTGTTTGTCGGCTCCGGCTCTCCGTCCCATGCCAATGCAGAAGAGATGAATGCGATTGCTTCGTCGATTATCGGCGGAACTATGCTGACCGGTGGTGTAGGTAACATCATAGGTACGATGTTTGGTGTTTTGTCGCTGAGTACGATTCAGAATATTGTATCTTCTTTAGGATTTGACGATGCGTGGTGGACAGGTATTACGATTGCCGTAATGTTATGTTTGTTCCTTGTAGTACAGAGTGTCGTTATGTCGAGAAAGAAAAAGGCTTTAAAATGATGTGAAATCAGCATCCCGTGATACTATATATCATGGGATGCTGATATAGTTTTTTGCCGGTTCAGGAATTGTTCATTGGCGGATGAAAAGATGTGGAGGAAATTATGAAAAAAGCAAACGTCAGGGAGAAGAAGAAAAGAATAAAACCGCGGATAAAAGAAAAGAAAGTAAAAACGAAACCGGAAAAGATAAAGAAAGTAAAGAGTAAAAAGAACAAAGTGAAAGATAAATCAAAATCTGGTAAAATCAGTCTGTTTGTTTTTTTGATAAGTGTTTCTCTATTGCCGCTTATTATTTCGATTACCATTGTCAGTATTTTATCTTTTCGTATTACGTCAAATAGTGTGCAGCAGTCTTCGAAAGAAATGCTGCTTGCGGTCTCCCGAAATCTGGCGAGTCACTGTGTGCAAAATGAGGTTACCATTATCAATGCCACCAGTCACTATGATTTTCTGGACAGCCTGAAAAGTCAGGATATTGAAGTTGCTATTATTTTTGAAGATATGTCTTGTGTGACATCACTGAAAAATCCGAATGGTTATCGTATTCGGGAAATTGAGTGCAATAAAGATATATTTAAGAATCCTGATAAGTATAAAGAGGGCTATTTTGAGGAAAATGTGAACGCAAACGATAATTTATATTATGCCTGCTTTGCCCCGATAGTAATTAATGGGAACGTGGAAGGGGTGGCATATGCATCTATTTTGATGGATAAAGTCGTTTCCTCCACCAATAGTATGCTTGTAAATATAGTTACTATTGCAATCATTATGCTGATTATTTCTGTTATTATAGTGCTGTTGTTCAGTAAAAAGGTATCGAAGACGTTCATTTATCTTGGACAGAGGGTGAACGCGTTATCGCAGGGGGATTTGCAGGAACACAAAGAGAAAAAGAGCAAACTTCGCGAAATGCACATACTGTCAAATCAGACAAAACTGTTACAGCAGAATTTGTCGGGAATTATCGGTAAGGTCAAGTCGGTTTCTAACCAGTTAGTGGATAATATCGGAGAGGTTGCCGGCCTGAGCGACGACACTTCGGAACGCGCCAGACAGATTGTTGATTCTGTAGATGAGCTCACGAAGAGTGCGGAGTATATGAATGTAAACGTTCAGGATATTTCCGAGCAGATGCAGGAGATTGGCAGTTGTGTAAATGATATGTCACAGAGTGTCGAGCAGCTTTATCAGGATTCAGAGAACATATTGGAGACAAATAATGTTGCCATGACGAACATGGACAATATTATGGAAGAAAGTAAAAAATCCGTGAGTGCGGTTGAGAGTATTGCGGCTCAGATTCACGAGACGAATGGCTCCATTGAACGGGTTGGCGAAGCGGTTGCCATGATTTTGTCTATCTCCGAAGAGACAAATCTTTTGAGTTTAAATGCTTCGATTGAGGCGGCGCGTGCCGGTGAGCACGGAAGAGGCTTTGCCGTTATCGCGGAGGAGATTTTTGAATTGTCCGAGCAGAGCGCCAAGGGAGCGGAAATGATTAAGCAGTTGGCGCGGACGATTACCGAAGCTTCCCAGAAATCCGTTGATTTGGCGGCTCAGGTTCAGGCGATGATTCTTCAGGAACAGGACAGCATTAAGCTGACCCGCGTTAAGTATGAGGAACTCAGCAAAGATATCGGGCACTCGGCGGATGAAATCCGTTCCATTGCCGAAAAGACGGGCGAGTTGTCCAACTACAAAGAAAAAGTAATTGAGAACGTATCTAACTTAGGTGCGATTAGTGAGGAAAATGCCGCAAGTAATGAAGAGGTAAATGGAAATATTTGTGAGATTATTACACAAGTACAAAATGTCAACACAAATTGTACCTCGATGAATGAAATGGCACAGGAATTAGAAGAATCAGTTAAGTTTTTTAAGAGTTAGGATATACTAAGAGAAGATAATAAATAAAAGGACTTTTGCAAGATAATGAAATCTCGTAAAAGTCCTTTTAACTTGCAGGTATTTATGTTAGAATAAAAAAGAGTACCGGTTTTTGTATCTGTAAATAATTCTGTTTTGTGCTCTGGAATGGAGAGGCCAATGCTCAGAGAAGAAAAAATTCGTAAAATGATTCGCTTGTCTGATTATGAGAATGGACAGGGGAGTACCGATTTAAAGCGGACGCATTATACAAAAGCAGATTATGTCCGTCTGCAGTTGTTAAAGACGGCGGTAGCAGTTGCCACAGCAGGTTTTTTGCTTCTTCTTTTAGTGGCAATGTGTCATTTGGATTATTGGATGGTACATTTTTTTGAAATACCATTTCGAAGAATCATGATTCCGGCGGGAGTTGGACTTGTTTTGACAGAAGTTGTGGCGTTAGTTGTGACCGGACGTATGGCGAAACGTCAATATGAAGAGGCGGCGCTGCGGGTCAGGGAGTACGATGCTACTCTGCAGGAATTACTGGCGTTGTATGAAGAAGAAGAGCAGGAGGAAAGCGCCCTATGATGGTATTGTTGACGTTGAAGAGCAAATTAAAAAATTTTTATGAGAAACACTATCGCGTGGCAAGGGGAAGTGTAAAAGCCTGTATCGTGTTCGCTATTCTGGTTGTGACGACGTTTCATTTGGACTATTCCGATTTACTCGGTCAATATATTGTTCTCGCAGCTATTTCCATTATTTGCGGTGTGACAGCGGATTTTGTTTCACTGCTGGCAATTGCCGCCATTGCCTTAGGAGAGATTTATCGTATCTCACCTCTGGCGTCAGTGGCGATTACTATTTTACTCATTATTTATTATTTGCTGTTTGGCCGTCTTACGGAAAAGCAGGGAATTGTGCTCGTTGCCGTTCCGGTGCTTTCTGCACTGCAGCTCGGATATCTGGTGCCTGTTGTGGCCGCCCTGTTTTTTTCTCCGGTTATTATTCCGGCGCTGACTATGGGGATTTTGTTTCATTTTCTGTTTTCGGGAATACAGGAATATGCTCTTGTTATATCAAGACAGGCGCAGGAGGCGTCGCTGACGGCTTCACTGGAATATCTGTTGGAGTATTTGCGGGGCAATGCCTATCTGATTATTACGCTGGTGGCCTTTCTTGTTACTTTTGTCTGCGTCTATCTGATACGGAGAACAAAAATACAATATGCTTCCCAAATTGCAATTCTCGTCGGCGCCATACTGGTGCTTTCGATTATTTTGCTGGGAAATATTACGCTGGAGTTGGAAATTAACCTTTTACACAGTATTATTTCTGTTCTGGTTTCTGTTGTCATCGCTTATGTAATTCAATTTTTCCATATGACATTAGATTATCAGGGCACAAGAAAATTGCAGTTTGAAGATGATGAATACTATTATTATGTGACGGCGATTCCCAAATTCAAAGTAGCGGCGGCGGATAAGACGGTGACCCGTATTGTATCAGAAGATACTGATGAATTGGAGTTACGATTAGAATTGGAAAAGGCACTTGAGGGAGAAGAGGAAAATCATTTTTAGTTAAGCGATAGATTGGAGCGTTATGTATGAATACCATTATTAGTTTTTTTCGGGATTATGTGGCGTGGCTGACCATTCCGGAATTTACGATAACCGATGCGTTAGAAATATTAATCATTGCTTTTGCTTTCTATCATATTATTCTTTGGATTAAGGACACGAGGGCATGGGTGCTGTTAAAAGGAATGATTATTTTGGGGATCATTTTTTTAGTGGCGCTGGTGCTGGAAATGAACGTTGTGTTGTGGGTATTCCAAAATGCGATGGTAGTAGGAATTGTGGCGCTGATTGTTATTTTTCAACCTGAGCTGCGCAATGCGCTGGAGCAACTGGGGCGGAAAAATATTTTGAGCAGCCTGCCTTTTGAGAATCAGAAAAGCCGTAACGAGCGTTATACGGAGGAGAGTATCAAAGGGATTATTAAGGCTGTATATGATATGGCGAAAGTGAAGACGGGCGCTTTGATTGTGGTGGAGCGCAATATTCAGTGCAGGGAGCATGAGAGAACGGGGATTCCGGTCGACGCAGAAATCAGCAGCCAGCTTCTCGTCAATATTTTCGAGCACAATACGCCTCTTCACGACGGCGCCGTCATTATACGTGATAACCGCATTGTAGCGGCTACCTGTTATCTTCCGTTGTCCAACAATTTACTCGTAAGCAAAGAATTGGGCACAAGGCATCGCGCCGGCTTGGGAATTAGTGAAATTTCGGATTCGCTCACCATTATCGTCTCGGAGGAAACGGGATATGTTTCCCTTGCCCGCGACGGTAAGTTATATCGCAAAATTGACGCCGATACATTGCAAATCCGATTGCAGGAAGCCTCTAAGCGCAGTTCTGATGATAAAAAATTAAAATGGTGGAAGGGGCGTAAGAAGAATGAAAAAAAAGTGGATGAGTAACCTTTCTTTGAAAATTGCATCCGTGATTGTGGCCTTTCTTTTCTGGCTCGTCATTATTAATATTACAGACCCGACCACGTCAAAGACTTTCCATGATATTCCGGTAAAAATACTCAATGAAAATGTAATTACTTCGGCCAATCAGGTCTATGAAATTGAGGATGGGGATACGGTTCAGGTAACGGTAAAGGGGAAAAGAAGTTTTGTGGAAACGCTGACGGAGACGGATTTTACCGCAACGGCGGATTTGACCGAATTATCTAAAGTAAACGCAGTCAGCATTGATGTAAAACTGAACAGGGAATCTAATTCTGGAGTAGAAGTAAGCTGGGACAATGCCGTTTTAAAGGTTAATCTTGAAAAGAGAGTGACGCAGAAATTTAAGGTGCGGGTAGACTATCAGGGAGAACTGAGTGAGAATTATGTCCTTGGCGAGATGGTGGCAAAGCCGAATATTGTCGAAGTCTCCTGTGGGGAATCCAAATTCAAAAAGATTGACCATGTGGGGGTTATGGTAACGCTCAACGGACAGAGTGAAGATTTTGAGGCGAAATATACTCCTATCTTATACGATAAAGATGGGGATGTTCTGGACGATACGAATGTTACGTTTAGCAATAATACGATTCGGGTTTCGACAGAGGTGCGGGGAACGAAAGAAGTGCCGATATTTGTATCGACGAGAGGAACTCCGGCCGAAGGTTATCGTCTTGTGCAGACCGATTATAAACCGGAGAAAGTACGTGTTTCGGGGACGTCAAGCGCACTGGCAAAAGTGGAGACGATAAAGATACAGGTGAATATTGACGGCGAGAAGAAAAACGTAGAGCGGGAAATCCCACTGGCGGATTATATAACCGATGGCTTACAGTTAGAAGAGGATATATCTACGATATCGGTTCGCTGTGAAATTGAAAAGGACGGCGAGCGCACATTTTTACTGGCGCCGACGGATGTGGCGGTAAAGAATTTGCCGAAAAACTGTACGATGAATTTAGTCGCTTCTTCGGAAAAATATACGGTTAATGTCACGGGCGAGGAGCAGGATTTGGCAGATTTGGAATTGGCGGATTTGGGAGCCTACGTTGATTTGAACGGATTGTCCGACGGCGAGTATACGCTGGATGTGAAGTTTTCACTGCCATCCGGCTTGCGGGTTAAGAACCATATAAAGATTAAAATTGTGATTGAACATCAGGATACAGATAACGCCACTCCGATACCTACGGATGTATCGGAGTAGCGTCAATCGGATTTTCTAAAGCGGAATATTTCCGTGTTTCTTTTTCACGGACTGGAAACTTCTCTTGTCGGAGAGCATCATAATGTCGCCGTAAATTCGTTCTCTCGTTGCTTCCGGTTTAATAATCTCGTCGACATAACCGTGCATGGCGGCAATATTCGGGCTCATAAACTTTTCGTTGTATTCGTCTATTTTCTCCTGACGGTAGGCCGCCTTTTTCGAGGCTTCCATCGCCTTGATTTTTTTGCCGTACAAAATGTCGGCGGCGCCCTCCGCGCCCATAACGGCGATTTCGGCTGTCGGCCATGCGTAAACAAAATCAGAGCGCAGGTGCTTGCTGCTCATGGCGATATAAGCTCCGCCGTACGCTTTGCGCAAAATAATATTTATTTTAATCGTTGTGGCCTCGGAGTAGGCGTAGAGCAGTTTTGCTCCGTGGCGGATAATGCCTTTGTATTCCTGATCTTTCCCCGGTAAAAATCCAGTGACATCGGTCAAGGTAATAATTGGCAGATTAAACGAATCGCAATAGCGGATAAATCTTGCCGCCTTATCGGAAGAATCACAATCTAAACATCCTGCCATAAATTTCGGCTGATTGGAAATAATACCAATAGCAACTCCTTTGATGCGACCGAAGCCGACGACGACATTTTGCGCAAATTCTTCCTGTACTTCAAGGAAAGTACCGGCGTCGACAATACCGTCAATCACGTCGTGGATGTCATAGCTCTGATTGCTCTGCTCCGGAATAATATTGGCAAGACTTTCGTTAAATTGAACATCGCTGCTGTAATCCTCGATGGAAGAGCGGTTTGTATGCAGATAACCCTCTTCATAACAAGGCGGTATGATGGCGATTAATTCGCGGACGCGCTTGAAACATTCTCTCTCGTCCGGCATATGGAAGTGTGCCACGCCGCTCTTTGCGGCATGAACGCCGGCGCCGCCGAGCGTGCTGGCGCTGATGTCCTCGTTAGTTACGCTTTTAATGACTTTCGGGCCGGTGACAAACATCTGGCTGATGTCGTCAATGACGAAAATGAAGTCGGTAATACCGGGGGAGTATACGGCTCCGCCGGCGCAGTTTCCGGCAATAATGGAAATCTGCGGGATATATCCGGAGGCTAATGTATTATAATAGAAGATTTCACCGTATCCTGCCAGTGCGTTGACGCCCTCCTGAATACGGGCTCCGCCGGAATCGTTAATGCCGATTACCGGACAACGGTTTTCGATAGCCATTTTAATGGCGTTTGCGATTTTAAAACCGTGCTGTTTTCCCAAGGTTCCGCCGATTACCGTGAAGTCTTCCGAATATATTACGACTTTCTGGCCGCCGATAGTACCATAACCGGTAATGACTCCATCGTAGGGAAACTGTCCTTTTTTAATATTGAACGCATCTTCTAAGTTTGTAATATTGGAACCAATTTCCCGAAAAGAATCTTCATCGAGAAGCATACAAATCCGCTCCAGAGCATGAAGTTTTCCTAACTTATGTTGTTTTTCCATATTATACATAGCATATTCTCCGTTCTAAGTGCAATTTTTACTTTATCAAAAATTATGATATACCAAATAAGGGAATTATGTCAATATGATGTTAGAACTTTTTAGGGCAACCGCTTAATCATTTGTCTCCCCGAATTTGTGCACTGCGCGGGTATCATGCTGTATCGTTGTCCTTGTATCACTCCCCGAAAAATTATTATTTCTTTTCGTTTACAGAGCGCCGCCCGAGCATTTGTCTGAGATGTCTGCTGTCGTTTTTCCTGACTTTTGACAGCCCGTTTGCACTAGACCGCTACGCAGCGGTTTAATGCACCACCGCAAACATTATATTTATACTGCGGGCAGATGCGGAGCATCTGTTCAGGGAAGCAGGATGTCACAAATAAATGCATTTATTTTTAACATCCTGCTTCCCTGAAGCGGCACCAAAGGTGCCACCCGCAGTAATCAGTAACTAAGGTGGTGCATAAGAACCGGCGAGCGGTCAATGCTGCAAAAGTCAGGAAAAACGACAGCAGACAGGGAGTTTTGCGAGAGGCGGCGAAAGATTTCTGTAAACGAAAGAAATAATCTATTTTTCGTTGGGAGTGGATACCGGACGGGATACAGCATGATACCCGCTGCCCTGAAAATGTGACAAATGATTAAGCGATTTTTGTAAAGGTTGACGAAAATAGGAAGATAATGGTATAATTAACTGATTAAATCAGAGAAAAAAAGGATGGGTTACAGAATGGTTCAATTTGTAGACAATTTCCGCAAGTATAAATATTTGCTTGGACAGCTTGTAAAAAAGAATATAAAATTGCGATACCGGCGCTCTTATCTGGGTATGCTATGGACGTTAATCGAACCGTTGCTGACAATGATTGTTCTGTCTGTTGTATTCGGCAGTTTGTTAGGACGTAACAGCACAGACCCTGCTTTTGCGGGAGTGCCTTTTCCCGTTTATGTATTGACGGGGCGTCTGTTATATTCGTTTTTTTCTTCCGCGACCAACAGCGCTATGCGCTCAATCCGCACAAACGGAGCGATGATTAAAAAAGTGTATGTGCCAAAATATATTTATCCGTTTTCGGGAATACTGGCGAATTTTATTATTTTCCTTATTTCCTTAGTAGTGCTGCTCGGCGTGATGATATTCTTTCTGGCGACGGGAAAGTATATGGCGCCGCTCAACGGCTATATGTTTTTATCGGTAATCCCTCTTCTGAACCTGTTTGTGCTGGCGATGGGAGTGGGAATGATTTTGGCTACGCTCTGTGTATTTTTCCGTGATATCGAGTATTTGTGGAGCGTTATGCTGATGCTCATTATGTATTGCAGCGCCATTTTCTATTTTGTCAGTAACATGAGCGGAGATACGCAGAGGCTTGTAAAGCTCAATCCTCTCTTTGGCATTATTGACAATTTCCGCCGTGCTTTCTTCGGACAGTCGTTTGACATGGTTTTGTTGTCATATACCTCGGTTTTTGCTATAGGCACGTTGGTAGTGGGAATGTTTGTTTTCTACAAAAAGCAGGATTCCTTTATTTTGAATATTTAGGAGGAGCAGAACATGGCAAAGAAATCGTTGGCGATGAAAGTAGACAATGTAAGCATGAAGTTTAACCTGAGTGCGGAAAAAGTTGATAATATAAAAGAATATGTGATTAAGATGCTCAAGAAAGAATTGATGTATCAGGAGTTTTGGGCGCTGCGCGATGTCAGTTTCGAAGTTGAAAAGGGCGACCGTCTCGGGATTATGGGACTGAACGGCGCCGGCAAGAGTACGCTGCTGAAAGTGGTCGCCGGCGTATTAAAGGCGACGGAGGGAACTGTGACGACGCACGGCAAGATTGCGCCGCTGCTCGAGCTTGGCGCGGGTTTTGACCGCCAGTATACCGGCGCGGAAAATATTTTTCTTTACGGCGCCATGTTAGGTTACAGCAAGGAGTTTCTGGAAGAAAAATATAATGAGATTGTCGAATTTTCCGAGCTGGGAAGTTTTATCAATGTGCCGGTGAAAAATTACTCTTCCGGTATGAGGGCCAGACTCGGGTTCTCCGTGGCGACGATTGTCGAGCCCGATATTTTGATTCTGGACGAGGTGCTCAGCGTCGGTGACGCCAAGTTCCGCAAAAAATGTGAGGAGCGGGTGCAGAGCATGTTTGATCAGGGAGTGACGGTTATTTTCGTATCGCACTCGACCCAGCAGGTGCTCCGCATGTGCAATAAAGGGATTCTTCTGGAACAAGGACGCCTGATAGCTTATGGGGATGTGGAAGAAGTGGTTAGTTTTTACGAGGCAAAGATGGATATGGCGGACAAATAAGTTTCCTATCTGACAAAAACGTTTTCGGAATGGAGGAATAAAATGAAAAAAGTAATTACTTATGGTACTTTCGACTTGCTCCACGTAGGGCATATCAATTTGCTGAGGCGCGCCAAGGCGCTCGGCGATTATTTAATTGTTGTTGTCTCTTCGGACGAGTTTAATGCGGGAAAGGGCAAGAAAGCGTATCATTCGTTTGAAGACCGCAAGATTATATTGGAATCGCTTATATATGTGGACGAAGTGCTGCCGGAATATACGTGGGAGCAGAAAATCGACGACGTTAAGAACAACAATGTTGATGTTTTTGTCATGGGAGACGACTGGGAAGGCAAATTTGACTTTCTTAAAGAATATTGCGAAGTCGTTTATCTGCCGCGTACCGAGGGGATTTCCACGACGAAGATTAAGCAGGATTTGAATATGAAAGACGAAAAAAATGATTAAGAAGCTGGGATATTATCTCTTTGCCTCATTTTTTTGTCTGTTCCGGCTGGCGCCGGTAAAGAAACAGAAAATATTTATGGTGGCGACACACGATGACAGCGACGAGGGAAATATCGGCATAGTGGCGAAGAGGATAAAAGAAAAAATGCCGGACACCAAAATTGTTTTTTTGACAAAAAGAGATGGAATCCGCAGACCGTTCTCTTTTTTTATGATTAAGGCATACCATATGGCGACAGCGGGAACGATATTTCTTGACAATGAATTTATGCCGATGGCTTTCACGCCAATTTCCGCCAAAGTAAAAGTAGTGCAGTTGTGGCATGGAACCGGAACGATTAAGAAATTCGGACAGGATAGCGATACCGGAGAGGTGGCGGAGCTTGCCCGCCGCGCCAATGAGCGGCTGACGCATTTGATTGTCAATTCCGAAATGACAAAAAGGCAGTATGCGTCCGCCTTTAACCAGCCGCTGGAGAATGTGCACATACTGGGCCTGCCGCGCACCGATTTGATTCTTGATGAGAAGAAGATGAGTACGCTGCGGCAGGAATTTTGGCGCCGGTATCCGCAATTGGAAAACAGGCGCTGTATTTTATATGCGCCGACGTTTCGCGACAGTGAAGTGGAACATCCGCGTATTGCGCTTGATTTGGCTTCCTTTGTGGGGCAGATGGCAGAGAATGAAGTTTTGCTGCTGCGCCTGCACCCTCATGTGGCGGCCAATTATGCGGCAGAGGCGCTGTCGGAGTACGAGGGGCGTGTGTACAATATGTCGGATTACGCCGGCGTTACTACGCTGCTTGCGGTGGCGGATTGTCTGATTACCGATTATTCTTCGATTGTATTTGAATATTGTCTGTTAGATAAAAAGATGATTTTTTATGCCTGTGATTTGCAAAAATTTCAGGGTGACGGGCGCGGCTTTTATGAAGAGTATAGCGGATTTGTTCCCGGGCCGGTAGTTCAGAGCCAGCAGGAATTGGAGAGGGAGTGCCATAAAAAGGAGCCGGACAGGGAGCGTCTTCGGAAGTTTCGGGAAGAAATGTTTGCCTATCGGGATGGAAATGCCGTAAATCGACTTTTGGAATTGATTTTTGATATAAAATAGTATATAATGGAATACGCGTGTAAATAGGCTAATAAGAAACGGAGGTATGTAATGAAAACAATAGTTAAGAGAAAGATAAGCCTGATAGTCATTTTGCTTCAATTGGTTGTCTCGGTTCTGTTCTGTATCTATGTAGGTACGCTGGGAGCGATTCCGATGAAGTATCTGGTGGCTTTAGTCATTGTAGCGGTGTTACTGCTTGTTTATCAGATTATGAGTCAGGCGACAGACTCAAGTTACATTTTCGGACGGGTGCTGGCGTTAGTTTTTGGCATGGTTTTCTTTGTGGGAGCGAAGTATATGAATGAGAGTATGGCCGCCCTGCAGGATGTGGGCGGAGCGACAATGAAAGTGGATATTATTTCATTTTATGTGTTGAACGACGATCCGGCAAAGACGATTGCAGACGCCAAAGATTATACTTATGGTATCCTTTCGATGCAGGACCGCGAGAATACCGACAAGGCGCTGGCAGAGGCTAAGAGCAAGGCCGGTAAGGATTTGAAAATCATGGAATTTGACGATTCCCTTACTCTGGTGGATGCTTTGTATGCAAAGGAAATACAGGTTGCTGTCATCAATCAGAGTTTTCTCAACCCGATTAAAGATAAATATGTGAGTTTCACGAAAGATACACGCGAATTGGAAAATAGTGAAATTCAGACGGAAGTCGAGGAAGAGATTATTGATACCGATGTGACGACAAAACCGTTTAATGTTTATATCAGCGGTATTGACGTCTACGGAAAGATTGGTCAGACGAGCCGCAGCGATGTCAATATTATTGCTACGGTAAATCCGGTGACGAAAAAGATACTGCTTACGTCTACGCCGAGAGATTATTATGTGCCGCTCTATACAAAAGGCGGCAAGTCATATTCGGGCGGTATGCCGGACAAACTGACGCATGCCGGTATATACGGCGTGGACTGTTCGATGAATACGCTGGAGAAGCTGTATGATATCGATATTGACTACTATGTGAGAGTCAACTTTACCAGTCTGAAAAAGATTGTAGATTTGCTTGGCGGCGTGGAAGTTTACTCGGATTCTGACTTTATTTCCGACTGGGGGCCTCATGGCGCCGGAACCCATTACAAGTTTAAGAAAGGGTATAACAAGGTCAATGGAAAGAAAGCGCTGGCATTCTGCCGTGAGCGCCATCATTTTGCGAACGGAGATTACCAGAGAGGGCGCAATCATCAGCATATGATAGAGGCGATTTTAAATAAGGTAATGTCGCCGTCCATACTTCGTAATTTTTCGAAATTGCTGAAAGAATCGAAGCATATGTTCCAGACGAGCATGTCAAAGGACAGAATTGTTTCTATTTGTAAAATGCAGCTTAACGATATGGCAAAATGGAAAGTGGCGTTTACCAATGCCGAGGGTTATGGAGCAAACAAGACGACGTTTTCCATTCGTTCCACTCCTTTGTATGTCTGTGAGCCGAATCACAGCTCCATACAGAAGATTACAAAGCGTATCAATAAGATAATGAAAGAAAAGCCGGAAGATGCTGAGAATACGAAAGAGAAAGACGATAAGATTGAATAGGTGTAAAACGCTGTGCGTTTTTCAGGGGTGCGGCTTCACGGTCGCACCTTTTTGGCTGCGGAGGAAGAATGTTGATACGGAAATTGCAGGATTTATTTATTTTATTATTAAAGCCGTGGATTCCCATTTTGGGGCGGTTGCGTGATAAAACGAAATATTATTTGATTACCGCGTGTTTCATGGTTGATTTGGTTTTATTTTGTATCGTGCGTTACGGACTGCACAAGGAAAGTTATTTTTACAATACGGTGTGTGGTATTTTTCTGATGTTCGCCATTGCCATATTGTCGCTGGACAGAAGTCTGGTGCATATCCGCTGGCGGCGTTCCCTCTGGCTGTCCTGGTTTGGCATGTGTATTATGTTTACGATATCGGACATTCTGGTGCCGAAGAAGATGTGTGGACTCGGTTTGATTTTGGCATTTATGTTTACGGGTGTATTTTTTGTCTGGCAAAACCACACGCGAAAGGATTTACTCTGGAAATGTCTGAAAGACGCGGTAAAACTTGCGTTTTGGGCGATGACCATCATCTCTTTTTTGTTTCGGCCCCAATATGCGGGCGTCCGCTATGCCGGTATTTTTACTAATCCCAATACATTTGCGCTCTATCTGTTTATTATAATATCGGTTTTTCTGTCGGATTTGGACTGGATTGTGGAGACGGGGCGCTCATGGAAAAAGAATGTTCCTACCTATCTCGGACTGGGAGTATGTGCGTTCTATCTGGAGAAGACACAGGCGAGAACATCCATTGTCGCCATAGCGTCTATTGTGCTCCTGTGGCTTGGCTTGCGGGTCTATATCTCGAAGAAAAATCATATGTGGCAATCGTTCCTCAAAAACGCAGCTCTGGCGGTTGCTGTCTGTATCGCGGTTTTTCCCGTCTGTGCGGTGGCGCTGAGGACAATACCGGATTTTGTAGGCCATCCGATTGAGTTTGTCGGAGAGACTCATTTTGGAAGCGAGATTCCCGACCCTGAAAAAGACCCCGGAGAAGTAGTTGTACCGGAATATGAACATGTGGAAAATGCGCAGACGAAAAATCCGGAAGTCGTAGTTCCGCGCAATGCGTGGGAGCGTATCTGGTATAATATCAAATATTCCAAGGGGCTGAATGCACTCACCAACGGGCGTATTGATATTTATCTCACGTATTTGGATAAAATGAATTATAAAGGACACCGTACGACTTCCATGGTAGTGGATGGGGAGAAGAAAAATCATTCTCATAACAACTGGATACAGTTCGGATACACATATGGAGTTTTCAGTATGTTTTTCTATGCGGTGATAACCGTACTGGGAGTTGGTTTTTCCCTGAAATTCTATCTGACACAGCGACGGAAAAATGCGACCTATGCTTTTTTAATACCTGCGATATGTGTCGGATTTGTTGTGGCGACGCTGACGGAATGCCTGTTTTTGCCATTTGAGGTATTTCCGGCATTTGCTTATTGGTTTGCTTTTGGAGATTTATTTGTAAAAAAGGTGCCAAAGAACAAATTTTTGCAGGAATTGGAGGATGGAGAAAAAGATGAATGAAATGAAATCAAAGGTACTGAGGTATGGCGTTGGCTTTCTGCTGATTGCGCTGTTGTGCTGGCTGTTTCCATACACCGGTGATGATTGGGCGTGGGGAAGCAAGATTGGTTTAGAGAGGCTGCATCTCTGGTTTGACAATTATAACGGACGATATGCCGGCAATCTGATAGTTCTTGCCATGACGCGTTCTAATCTTCTGAAAACAGTTATTATGTCGTTTTGCCTGATTGGCATTGCTTTTTGCGCGGAATGCATTTTCAAGAAAAAATGGGTTTATTATGCGTCTTTAGTGATGCTTGTTCTCATGCCGAAACTAATTTTGCGTCAGGCGGTTGTGTGGACGGCAGGATTTTCAAATTACGTCACATCGCTTTTTCTTACTTTGATTTATATCGTATATATTTATCCTGTCTTTAAAATGGACAAGGATAAGGCTTCAGTGCGGTTCCGGCTCTGGCACAGTTTACCGCTTTTGATTTTAGGTATTGTAAATACGTTAATTGTCGAACATTTGACAATTTACAACGTTATATTAGCAGCAGGAGTTATCCTTTATACGGCGGTTGCATACCGGAAAGTGTTCGTATCACATATCGCTTATCTGCTTGGCAGTGTGGCGGGAGCAATCTATATGTTTTCCAACAGCGCATATCATTCGATTGCAAACAATCAGGACGGCTACCGGCAGATGGCGGAGGGGGGAGTGATTCTTCGTGCACTGCGAAACTATGTAAATGAAATTGCCAAACACCTTTGCCTGAATAATGTATGGGTCAATTTGGCGATACTGATTGTATGTTGGTTGTTATACCGCCAGACGAAAGCAGACATGACGGAAAAGAGAGAGTTATTTCTGGCAAAATTGAGTATGTGTGTGATAACCTTTTATAACGTATGGGCGCTATTGTCATCGTTCGGAATTGCCACTTGGACAAAACAGAAGTATCTGCTGCACAGCGAGGCCATTCTGACGGTTCTTTATATGATTGCCCTCATCAGCCTGACGGTGCTCGTCGCCGCCCGCTCCAACCGTTTGTGGGAGATTTTATTCTGGAATGCTGCTATTGTATGCATTGCGGCTCCACTGCTTGTCGTAAATCCGATTGGTGAGCGCTGCTTTTTTGCCACGTACATTATGTTCTTTATGCTCTTTCTGGAACTGGCATGTACAATTAAGCGGGACAATGTAGTACAGTTACTGGAGGGAAAAGCGTTTTCTTCCACCTGCGTCATTATCAGTTTAGCGGGGCTTTGTTTCTACCTCAATATATTTACTTCCGTTTATCAGACCGACAGGGCGCGTCTGGCACGCATTGAGAAGCAGGTGGCAAAGGGAAAGACATCGGTGGAAATCCTGCATTTGCCGTATGAGTCCTATCTTTGGACTTCAACACCGGAACGGGAGCCGTGGATAGAGCGTTATAAACTGTTTTATGGTTTACCGGAAAATCTGGAATTAAAAGCGGTTTGGGAATATAAGACAAAGAAGAAATAGATATCGTACGGAGGATAGGACTATGGCAGACGACAAAAAATGTATTTCGGTAGTTGTTTCAGTATATAATGAGGAACTTTCACTGGCTCGTTTTTATGAAACGACAGTGGGTGTATTGGAGCATTGCTCATGGGATTATGAATTGGTTTTCGTGAACGATGGAAGCGCTGACGGCAGTATCGACTTGTTAAAGGGATTTGCCGATGAAAACAAAAAGGTGAGAGTCGTTAATTTTTCAAGAAATTTCGGGCATGAGGCAGCTATGATTGCGGGGATAGATTATGCGTCCGGCGATGGAATTGTTTGTATGGATGCGGATTTACAGCATCCGCCGCAGAGTATTCCGGATATTATTCAGAAATTTGAAGAGGGATACGATGTGGTCTCAATGATACGCACGAAAAATGCAGATGCCGGTTTGATTAAACGGATTACTTCCGGAGCATTTTACAGAGTACTTAATATGATGTCGCCGGTAAAGTTTGAGAACAATTCTTCGGACTTTTTTGCACTTTCCCGCCCCGTGGCGGAAGTGCTGCGCAGGGATTACAGGGAGAAAGTGCGCTATTTGCGTGGCTATGTTCAGAGTGTTGGTTTCCCGAAGACAACGCTGGAATTTCAGGCGCAGAAGAGGGAAGCGGGAGAGAGTAAGTACAGTATACGCAAACTGATTAAGTTTTCGATGAATGCTTTGTGCAGTTTTTCCGATTTGCCTCTGAAGCTGGGAATGTACTCGGGTATGTTTGTGGCGCTGTGTGGTTTTATTTTGATGATTTTTACGATTGTGAATAAACTGGTTAATGGTGCGCCGGCCGGATATTCTACAATTATTGTCGTTCTTTGTTTTATGTTTGCCGTTGTTTTAATGGTTATTGGCATTATCGGTGAATATATTGCCGTACTATTTGCTGAAATTAAAGACCGGCCAATTTATATCGTGCAAGAGGTGTATGAAAGAGGAGAGAAAGAATGAAAATTTCGGTAATTGTAGCAGCGTACAATGCGGAAAAATATGTGGCGGAGACATTGGAGAGCATTGGCAACCAGAGTATAGACGATTACGAAGTGATTGTTGTCAATGATGGTTCTTCCGATGGCACAATAGAGATTTTGCGTGACTATGAAAAACGTTTTCATAATATGTCCGTTATTGACAAGGAAAATGGCGGGCCTTCTTCGGCACGCAATGCCGGACTGGACAGGGCGAAAGGGGAATTTGTTTACTTTTTTGACGCAGACGATATATTGGAACTGGATGCTTTAGAGGCTTTGTATGAGCGTGCCATAGAGCGGCATGCGGATTTAGTAATAGCGAAGTATGATATTTTTAACCGTTTTCGGACATTTCCGGTAAACGGTATAAATGAACTTGTGAAGATGGACAGGATTGACAAGTATGAACCGCAGATATTGTGGACATTTTCCCTGTGCAATAAATTATTTCGGCGTTCCATCATTGAGAAATATGATTTGCGCCTGCCGCCGATTTCATATTCTGAAGACGGCGCTTTCCTGATGCGCTATGTCTATCGCTGCAATCGCATTACCGGTCTGAATAAAGTTATTTTTCACTATCGCCGTATGTTTGACGGAGAAGCAGAATCGATTACGGCTTCTGTCTCTCCGTGGAAAATTCATGATTATATCGAAGCTCACCGTCTGATTACGGAGGCGGCGACAGAGAGTCTTTTAATTGATTTTCCACAATATCAGACCGTTGCCGAGATTAAGGAGAACAACGAAGAGATTCATAAATATCTCAATGAAATAAACCGCAAAGAATTACAAATATTGCTGGACCAGTTCTATGCTAAGTTTTGGACATTGGAGAAAAACACGGTAGAACATCTGGTTAATGAGATGAATGCAAAATTGGCCACGCTTGATATGCGTGATTTATCAATGCTTGCCGACGCCCATCCAGAGTTTTCCCTGTCGCAGCTGGCAGTTGGGGATGAGGATTTACTGCGGCAGGCATGGTTTACCATTGTATTGTACGGGGAAGCAAAACAGCAGGACGATTTTCTCAACGTATTGCAAAGTCTTACCCTGCAGAATCTCATTTCCATTCGGATTGTCATGCCGGAGAGTTGGCGTCCGGTCGTGGAAGAGAGTGAGCTGCAGCAGAATAATATGTTTTATCTGGAGGCGGCTACGCGGGAGAAATTGTATTATCAGGCGTTGGCAGAGGCAGATACCCCATACATTCTTTTTGCGGATTCGAAAGTATCCTATGCCAATAACGCATTTAAGTATGCGATGAAAAATTTTATAAAGTCGCCGGCGGATTTTCTGATTGAATTGATATATCACCGCAATTACGGTGATATACAGGCAGTTCTTCTTGATACGGTAGCCCTTAATTCCATTAAGACCGGATATCAGTACAACGACAGAATGGCGATGGATTATACGCTGACTAATAAGTTTTTCCGGACGGAGTTCTTAAAGAGCAGGCAGTTCGATAAGACGAAGAGTTTGTTGTCGCATCTTCCGCAGCTTCTCTGTCACGGTTACTATGCCTTTATGAACGACGGTATTGTCTTCTATGAAGACGACGAAGACACCTATATGGACTATGTCGGCACAGAAAAGAGTATTCTGATGATGAAAGAATATCTGGTTGATAAGAAAGCCGATTTGACGAGTCCGGAATTATCACCTGATTTGAATGAAGTAATGCCGAAACTGCTGTCATTCCAGCGGGAGAATATAGGACAGATACTCTTCCGCAAGATTGTGAATTTTCTCCGCCGTTGCAAATTAAAAGAACAGGTACTCTTTTTTACGATTCGCAAAGACGGTGAATTGGAGGGAAATGCGAAAGCATTATATCCGCATATTAAATGTAAAAAAATAATTTGTGCGAAAATGCTTCCGCATAATCCGATAACGAAATTGAAAATGTATTATCATACCATTACAAGCAAAGTAATTGTCACAGACGATTATGACCGCTATCTGCGGCATTTTCAATTGCGTCAGAGCCAGCGTGTCATTCAGTTGTGGCATGCGTGCGGGGCGTTTAAGAAATTTGGACAGCGGGGAACTAATATGTCTGTCTATACCGACCGCGCGACTCACGCCCAGTACAATCTCGTTACGGTCAGTAGTGATAAAATTCGCAGTATTTATGCGGATGCTTTCGATGTTGATGTACACAAAGTAAAGGCGCTCGGATGTCCGCGTACGGATAACTTTTTCGATGACAGGTGGATTGCCGGAACAAAAGAGAAAGTGTATGAAACATATCCGGAATTTCGCAATCGATATATTATAATTTATGCGCCTACGTTCCGTGATATCGGCAATGACCGCACGGAATTTCATCCGGATTTGGATTTCGCCCGATTATCAAAAGAGCTGCTGCCGAATCAGATATTTGTTATCTGTCCGCATCCGGTTATGAAGAACCGGATTGTCGGCGATACTTTTGCCAATATTAAAGAGGTAAGGGATTTTTCAACGAATGATATGATGCTTGTATCGGATATGCTCATTACGGACTATTCATCAGTTATTTTTGAGTACGCCCTCTTGAAGAAACCGATTGCTTTCTACTGTTATGATTTGTCTAATTATAACAGAGGATTTTATCTGCATTATCCGGAAGATTTACCGGGGGATGTATATGAGAACCAAAAAGAGCTGACGGCATATATTACTTCCGATGATAAGGACAAGCTGACAGAAAAGTATGAAACATTCCTTGAAAAATATATGTCGGCATGCGACGGTCACAGCTGCGAGAGAATTGCCGCTTTGATTCACTCCTATATGAAAGGAGGAACGGGAAATGAATGAAAAAGAAGTAACTTTTCTGAGTACGAGAGGACGGGGACTGGGAATTGATCAGGCGTTATTGAAGTCATACTTATCGGAATATCGGGCGCAGCAGTTATCCTTTCGATTTTATCTCAATAATGAAATGATAAAAAATCCCGTGGCCGCTTACGGATACCGTCGGGCAAAGAGAGAGTTCTGTCAGGGAATGACAAACGCCATTTGTCTGGATGCGTCTCTGACTTCAAATATGAGAAACTCTCTCGGCGGGGGAAAGCGCATTTTGCTATCCGTGCCGTATGATTATCAATTTAAAAATATGCTGCACTGTGATAAGGGGAGGAAGTTCCATCTGAACTCCATGTCGGCATTTGAATATGTGTTACTTGGCTCACCTTTTTCGGAGCGCTTGTTTGAACAGGCATATCGGAAACATGAATATCAGAAGAGACTGCGGGTGACACTTCCTTTTGTATGGGATTTGCTGCAGGAAGAGAGCCGCAAAGAAGTGGCGGAGAAAATTTTTTACTATTTTCCGGAAGCAAGAGGAAAGAAGATTCTATCTGTTATTGTATATGGGGATGACGATAAGAAGAGAAAAGATTGGGAGCGGTTTCCGGTAAAAGAATTTTTGAAAGGGATACAGGAAGACTTTTTTGTTTTTACCAACAGCGACATTCTCATGGAAAATTCATTTGCACTCTCCAGTAAATACCGGCAGCATTTTGGTTATATCAGCCGTATCTTACCGGTGCAGGATGTTTTGTACATCACCGATGTGCTGGTGACTAATAATGGCCGTTTTGCCGCAAGCTTTGCGTGCAGAAAAAAACCAATCTGGGTATGCGCTTATAACAGCAATGCTTTTGAGCGCTATATGCAACATAACTATCCGGCGCTGTTTCTTGATAAAGCGGAACATCTGCTGCGGGATTTTACCGGACAAAATTTGATGGAACAGCAGAAAAAGTTTTGTCAGGATATGTTGTACGACGAGCTGTTATCCCCATATGAGGCGGTTGATAGTATATTGGAATTGCCGGAGAGTTGAAAACATCATGTCGATATGGTATGATAAAATGTATTAAAATGGAAAAAAGTGGCAGTGTGAGCCACCGATGAAAGATGTCATGTACAGAAGTTGTGCAGAAATGGAGGAATATATGGTATTTGGAGTATTGCTGGCTGGTGGCGTTGGTAGCAGAATGGGAAATATAGAGAAACCGAAACAATATCTCAATATTGCCGACCGCCCGATTATTATTCACACGATAGAAAAGTTTTTTGTCAATGAGACATTTGAGAAAATTATCGTGCTGTGTCCGGAACAGTGGATTAGCCACACGAAAAATCTGGTAAAGAAGTATATCGGACAGACGCCGCGCATTGCCGTGATTGCCGGCGGCGAGACAAGAAATGAAACAATTATGAATGCAATCTGCCATATTGAGGGAGAATATGAGGTAGACGATGAGACGATTATTGTAACCCATGATTCCGTCCGCCCGTTTGTGACGCACCGCATTATTGAGGAGAATATTGAATACGCAAGAAAATACGGGGCGTGTGATACCGCAGTACCGTCGACGGATACGATTGTCGAGAGCGAGGATGGCAATATTATTTCCGTTGTACCGGACAGGAGTAAAATGTATCAGGGGCAGACGCCGCAGACGTTCCGGCTGAAAAAATTAAAAGAGCTGTACGAATCATTGTCGGCGGAAGAAAAAGAAAGCCTTACTGATGCGGCTAAGATTTTTGTTATCAAAGGGGAAAAGGTATATCTCGTCGAGGGCGAGGTATCCAATATTAAGATTACCTACCCTTATGACCTGCGGGTGGCAGAAACGTTGATACAATCACAAAAAGAGGAGTAAAAGCGAATGCTGAATACAGTATATCAGTTAGTGGCGCCTCGCAAGTTTGAGGTGACTTATGAAAATGTAGGTTTGCAGGATACGGATGTTATCGTGCGGCCGACACACCTGTCTATTTGTAATGCTGACCAGCGCTATTATCAGGGTCTGCGGGAAGCGCATGTCTTACAGGAGAAACTTCCGATGGCGCTTATCCATGAGGCAGTCGGCGTAGTGCTTCGGGATTCGACGGGGGCGTTCAGCGCTGGTGAAGAAGTCGTTATGATACCGAATACACCAGTGGAAGCGGATGAATTTATTGCCGAAAATTACCTGCGTTCCAGTAAATTCCGCGCAAGTGGTTTTAACGGCTTTATGCAGGAGTATGTGAAAATCCGGCAGGACCGTCTGGTGCGTCTCCCGCAGGGGATTGATAAAGAAGTCGCCGCTTTTACGGAGATTGTCAGCGTCAGTGTGCATGCGATTACGCGCTTTGACAAGATTGCCCATGCCAGAAGAAATGCCATCGGCATTTGGGGCGACGGCAATCTGGGATATATTACGGCGCTTTTGTTTAAGACGATGTTTCCGGAGACAAAATTATATATTTTTGGTATCAGCAGGGAAAAGCTATCGGACTTTACTTTTGCGGACGCTACCTATACGGTCAGCCATATACCGGAAGATTTAAAACTTGACCACGCGTTTGAGTGTGTGGGAGGAGCCGGTTCCGGCAAGGCGATTGACCAGATTATCGATTATATCAATCCGGAGGGCACGCTTTCCATATTGGGGGTATCGGAATATCCGGTGCCAATAAATACGCGTATGGTGTTGGAAAAGGGACTCCGTATTTTCGGCAGCAGCCGGAGCGGGAGAAAAGATTTTGAAAAAACGGTTGCCCTGTACGAGGAACATCCGGAAGTAGTCAACTATCTGTCGAACATTGTAGGAGCGGTGATTCCGGTACATTCCATTTCAGATATGAAGAAAGCGTTTGAGACAGATATTCAAAAGAGTTTTGGAAAAACAATTATGCTGTGGGAGAAGTGATGAAACATGATAGCGGTTATTATGCCGGTTTATAATACGGAAGAGTATCTGGGTGCGGCCATTGACAGTGTAATCGGCCAGACATTATCGTTTGAGGAAAATGTCCGCCTATATCTGCTTGATGATGCCAGTACGGACGGTTCACTAAAGATTTGTCAGGACTATCAGAAAAAATATCCCGACAATATTATCGTCAAACATTTTGAGGAAAATCAGGGAGTGTCGGCGATAAGAAACTACGGAATCCGCCAGTGCCGTGAATGCGGTGATGTGATTGTCAGTTTTCTTGATTCGGACGATAAGCTGGGGGAAGATGTCTTCGAGCGGGTCGTGGAATTTTTTGACGCGCATGAGGATATTAATATGGCTACGGTAGAAATTATGCTTTTTGGAGCGATGACTAAAGACCATAAAATTAATTGGCGTTTTCGTGACAAAGAGGTTGTCAATATCCAGAAAGACTACACGAATCCGCACTATTACATTGGCGGCGCTTTTGTGCGGAGGACAGCTTTACAGAAACTCGAATTTGATGAGGCAATGCAGTTTTGGGAAGATGCGCTGGCGATTAATCAGGTGATTCTCGAGGAGGGGCAGTACGGTCTGGTTTCGGGTGTATATTATTATTACCGCAAGCGCAGCGATGAGTCCTCTCTGGTGGATGTGGCGTGGAAGAGTAAGGAGAGATATACTTCCTTTTTAGAATCCGGATATGGGAAGATTATGGCCTGTTCCAAAAAGTCAAAGCGCCGGATAATTCCCTATGTGCAGTTTCTTGTCGCCTATCACATGAGACTTTTTATGGTGCGCAAACGGCAGCAGGATATTAGCGATACGCTGACGGAAGAGGAGATTACCGAGCTTCGCAGGAAATTGCAGAAAATATTAAAAAAGATAAAAGTAAGTATTATTCTTCAGGTGCCGACGTCGCTGCCTATCATTGAAGCGATGTTGTCAATCCGTGCGGGGAGACAGGTTCGCGCCAAAAGGGTTTATCGTGAAAAAGAATGCCTGTTTGTATATAAAGGAGTGGAACTTGCCAGAATGTCGGAACGCAGAGTGCAGTTGTATGCGCCGATAGATAAGCCGGATTCCGAATTTAACGGAATGTGGAAGGCAACGTTTTATACTCCGGTCTACGCCATGAAGAAGCAGGATAGGCTGTTTGCCGAATATCACGGCGAGCGGATTGAGGCCAGAGAGTATCGTTGCCGTAAGCAGCTCTTTATTCTTGGCAAGAGAATGCGCTGTTTTTATCATGCAAGATTTGCCATTGATTTGCCGGCGGATTGGGATGTGCTGACGTTTGGTGTCTATCTGGCGGAGGGCGGCACGGAAGTTCTTCTTAACCGAATTGAACGTCAGGAGTGGGAGGCGCTACAGAAAAATCTTTGTTCAGAGGAAGAGAGAGAGGCAGCCGATGAAGCAGTTGCTGACAAAATGTAATAATGCCGTTTATTTATGTATCTTATACATGATTAGTATGATTGCCCTGGGCAGTATGGTGTCGAAGGCTTTTTTTGCTGTTCTTTTACTGCCGTTTGTCTTGTATGGGATTTACCGCCTCTTTTTCTGTGAGATACAGATAAAAAAACCGCTATCTTATCGCCTTTTGTGGTGGATTTTTTTTGCATTGTTTGTTCTCTTCTTATTCATTTTTGCCTATGCCGTGCGGGTTGAAAGTCTCTCATGGGATTGGGGAAAAGTGATACGTTCGGCGTCGGAGCGTGTTCTTACCGGAAATCTTATTGATAAAGCATACTTTGCACGGTATCCGAACAACAGGCTCTGGTATTGTGTGCTGGTCTTTATTTTTTATGGTGTAAAAGCATTGTATCCGGCGGCGGAACTGGAGCAGTTTTATTTGTTTTCCATCGCGTTTGGCTGCGTGATGGTCTGTGCGTCTATTCTGTTTCTGCACCATATTGCTGCAATGCTGTGGGGAGAGAAGAAAGCCTTTTTTGCCGGTATCTTTGCGCTGTTTTGCTTTCCGCTTATGATGTGGGCGCCGTATGCGTATACCGATACATCCGGAATGCTTGTTCTCATGCTGCTGCTCTGGCTGTGGATAAAAGCGGATAATGCGCAAAGGCACGGCGGGCAGATTTTATTTGCTGCCCTGTTTGGCATTACGGCTGCCGTGGCGTATAAGTTAAAAGTGACGGTTTTTATATTTGTAATAGCGGCGTTGATTGTACTTATTATCCGCCGTCAGTCATGGAAAAAGATGGCGATAGGTCTGTGCCTGATACTTTTTTGTTTTGCGGGAACAGGTCAGGTGCTGGAAGCGGGAATGCAGCAAGTCATTGATATTGATGACGAGCTTTATAATCAAATGGAACTTCCTCTGACTCACTGGATTATGATGTCGCTAAAATACGGCGGTTATGTACAGGAAGACGTTGATTATACAATGAGTTTTCCGACGTATGAGGAAAAGAAGAATGCAAACATCAAAGAGATTAAAAAACGCCTCAAAGAAAAAGGAGTATTGGGGTGTGCCAAATTCTTTTTTACGGACAAGCAGATTCGCACGTGGGGCGACGCCACTTTTTCCGGTTGCGATTATCTCTCCCGGGAACCGGTGAATCCGGATGGCTTTTTTGAGGCGTTTGTAACGCAGGAGGGGGCATGGAACTGGCTGCTTCTTCTCTATGTGTCGCTGTATTATGGAGTTCTGCTTGCGGGGATGTTTCTCGGAGGTATTGCCGCATGGATTGGGAGAGAGGACAGACAGCCGCTTTTGGCCGGAAGAGTTACGATTATCGGGATTTTTGCGCTTATGATGATTTGGGAGTGTAATTCCCGATACATAGTGCTGTTTTTGCCATTGATGGTTTTGTTGTCTTCCGAGGGGTATTGTAAATTACGAAAGCAGTTATATGAGAGGAGAGCCAGAGGATGAAAAGATTTCGTTTTACGAAAACGGATACGTCGATTGCTAAACTGATTGCCATCTTACTGATGATATTACATCATCTGTTCGGTTTTACAAATCGGATTTTGCCGGAATATATGTATGAAAGTTTACATATCGTGCAGGGGAAGCCGATAGAAGAACTTATTTGCTTTTCTTTTAAAATATGCGTGGCGATGTTTTTGTTTTTAAGTGGTTACGGCGTATTTATCAGCGTCCGCAAACAGAAAAACATATCGAAAGTAATTGCTGGAAGAATCAAAGGATTACTTGTGTTTGTGTGGGAGGCAATGATTGTTTTTGTGCCGATTGATTATTTTCTCGGCATAACGAAAGTAAATATTACATCGACATGGAAAATCGGTTATAATTTAAAAAATATAATTCTCAGCATGCTCGGTTTTGAAAAGTACAATAGCGAGTGGTGGTTTGTCATGCCATTTATGGTGCTTCTCATGTTGACGCCTCTTCTCATACGTTTTATACAACGCAGGCGGGCGGATTTTTTCACGGACTTTCTTGTTGTGTTCGGGGTGGCGATGTTTTCGTCCTTTGGCCTTTCGCAATTGCTGACATATCCGCTGTTTGTGACATTTGCCCCGAGCGTATGGGGTATCCTGCTCAGGAATGTAGTTCAATTGCTGCCAATTTATATGATGGGGATGCTGTATGCAAAGTATCAGGCATTTTCTTATCTGTATGCAATCTCGCCCAAAAGTATGCGCTATCCGGTGTGGATTTTTGTTGCGTTTGGCAGCATGTATCTGCGTTACAAATACAATAACGGAATGTATGATTTTATGTTGGTCGGGCCGATGATATTTTCAATGGTATGTACGGTTCGCAACATTTCGGGAGTGGCCTTTCTTGCCAATAAGGCTTCCCGTTATATCACATTGGTATGGCTGACGCATTCGTTTTATATATTCCAATTCGGACAGGGGATTGTTTATCATTTCCGCAATCCGCTTGTCATATTTGGCGTGGAACTTATTCTGGCATTTGGCACGGCGTTTGTTATATACTGGTTCTTCTACCAGTTACGCAGATTGTGGGGAGCGGTAACGTCAGGCAGGAAGATAACTGTGAAAAACAAAGAAGGGTAACGGTGATATGAGGGGAAGTGAGAAAAACGGCTTGGCGCTTTTGTCAAAATACAGGGGTGTTCTCATGGGAGTCGCGGCGCTCTGGGTTTTGATGACTCATGAATGGCAGTTGATTTCACCGGAAGATTCTGCCTTTCATGTAACGGAGTATTTTATAAAGCGCATCGGCTTTTGCGGAGTAGATATATTTTTTCTGTTATCCGGAATGGGGATGGTTTTTGCACTGGAAAAAAGCAGCCTGCCGGAGTTTTATTATCGTCGCTTAAGGCGTATACTTTTGCCGTTTCTAATTGTCGCCGTCGTGATGGCAGTAGTTGACCGGTGGGATTCGGGGTGGTTTTTCCGCTGTATTTCCGGCGTTGCTTTTTATACGGTAAATATATATTCAATCTTGTGGTTTGTGCCGGCAATCGTCACGTTCTATTTATTTGTACCGCTGTATTTCGCACTGTTTCGCCGCAGCAGGAATCAGATTCTGTTTACGGTGGGAGCGATAGCTCTCTGGCTGTTTTTATCTATGGTGCTGCGGGGCGCAATACGGGAGGATTTGTATGGCTTTACGAACCGCATTCCGGTCTTTTTGACGGGTATCCTGTGCGGGTGGCAAAAGAAGCATTCGTCTCCGGTCATTGGGGGAAAGACTTATATTTGTTTTGTGGTCGTCCTTGTGCTCGGCGTGTATTTGGCATGGCAGACGAATATGTGCGGTATGGAGATTTTAGTACCGGTTTCCAATTGCTGTTTTCCCAATCTTGCCATATCCGTATCGCTGTCCTTTTTGCTGGCGAAGGGCATGGATTGTATGGCGGGGTGGAGGGGCAGCCGGTGGCTGGCCAATGTGTTAATACGTGTTCTTTCCTTTTACGGTATGATGAGTTTTGAATTTTATTGTGTTCAGGAATGGATTGCGGGTAAAATATTACAGGGATTAGTGATGCGCTTTGGGAATGCCGGCGCCGATTTTTTCCTTTTAGTTGTCGTTACGGTGAGTGGCTGCGCGCTCTTTTTTCTCAATAAGACAGTTTTGTATTGTCTTGATTGTATCGGCGGCAAAAGAAAAAAAATGGCGGATGGGGCAGGGGAGGAAACGACATGAAAAAGCAATCTTTATTGATATACAGCCTTTTTATCGCAATTGTTTTGTTGTTTGTGGGAACGGCAAATTCTCCGTTATTTCCCTATAATGTATGGGATGATGCCAACTGCTTTTTTACGGTTGGAAAATCCATGTTCGGAGGAAAAGTACTGTACCGCGACATATTCGAGCAAAAAGGCATTTATCTGTACTTCATTTACGGATTGGGAAGTCTGTTTTCCAAAACGTCATTTATCGGCCCTTTTCTGCTTGAGATTGTGGCAATGACGGTTTTTTTGTATTATACAGGAAAGGTTATGAGTTATTATGTGAGAAGCAGGAGCGTCGTTCTGGCGTTGCCTCTTGTGCTGACGCTGCTTCTTACGAGCGCATGTTTTGAGCGGGGAGGAAGTGCGGAAGAATTTTGCCTGCCGTTTTTTATGATATGGCTTTGTCATGCGGTTGAGATATTTGACAACAAGGGAACAGGAGCGCACAGTGTGAAATTTTTTGCCGACGGTCTGCTGCTTTCTTTTGTATTCTGGATTAAATTTAATGTGGCGCTGATTTTTATTGGCGGTTATCTCGTCTATTTCATTTATTATTTTACCCGTAAGGAAGGAGAGAAAGCGTTTACTTGTGCTTTTCTTGCTTTTAGCGGTTTCATGGCGGGTTCTTTGCCGTGTCTTGCCTATTTTGCCATTCATGGTGCTTTTGCCGATTTATGGTTTGGCTATTTTCACACCAATCTCTTCCTCTATCAGGAGGGAATGAAAGGATGGGAGCGCTTTGTTTATCTGCTCGGCTGGACGGCCCGATACATAAAAGGAAATACGCTGATGTCAGTATTGGCGGCGCTCGGCGTTTTTGGCTTTGCGGGACGGCATAGGAAGACGATGGGCTTCGGGTGTGTCTTCCTCTTTGTTATGATGTGTTTCTTCTGGTTTGCCTGTGTAGTAAAGCCAACGGTAATCGGTACTTATTATACGTTGCCGAACGTGCTCTTTGCCGTGTTCGGGGTGATTGAACTGGCAGAAGTTTTTCAGGGAAAGGGAATTGTCCGCATACGCCGTTGGGGAATTGCCACGGTAGGAGTGGCGCTGTGCGCTTTTTACGTTTATCACGGCTCTAATGTGAAATATTTATTGAACATACCAAAGGAACAGCTGGCGCCATACGAGTTTGCCCAGATTATAAAACGGGAGAAGAATCCCCGTGTATTGAATTACGGATGTCTGGATATGGGAGTATATACGTTGGCGGAGACAGAACCGGTTACGAAATATTTTTGCAAGCTGAATCTGAGAAATTATGAGCGTCAGGATAAAGAAATGAGACGGCTCATAGATGAGAGAAAGGTCGATTTTATCGTTACACTGAATAATTCTCCCGCGGCAGACACATCCTTTAAGGGATATCAGCGCATAGCATTCAGACAGCAGTATCTGACGGGAGCAGGCTGCTATCATCTATACAAGAGAAGCGGCTTATAGCTCCTCAATATCTGCGGCGGTAATGCGGTTTTCCAAAATCATATCAATGGCTTCACGCACCGGCCCCTCTCCAGCCGATTTCGTCAGGAGGATGTCGATAGAGGGGCGTATCTGCTCGGCGCAGTCGGCCGGAGCAAAGGAGACTCCCGCCACTTTCATTGCCCCCAAATCGTTCAAATCATCACCTATGTAGCAAACTTCTTCCGGCTGCAAATCATATGTTTCCATTAATTCTTTTACTTTTTGCGCCTTTTTTGTGATACCCTGAAAAAGGATTTGGATACCGATTTCCTGACAGCGGCGGCGGACGATTTCAGAAGTGCGTCCCGTAATAATGACGGGCATGATGTCATGTTTGATTAGCAGTTTAATTCCCAAGCCGTCTTTGGGGTTAAAGGCTTTCATGGCTTCGCCGTCATTGCCGATGTAGATTTTGCCATCGGTCAGTGTTCCGTCCACATCCATAATAAACATTTTTATTTTTGTCAAATCAATACTCATCTCGTGGGTTCTCCTTTTTTACACTAGTACGCTTTCAAAATGTGAAGGGGTAATAAATTCAATAGAGCACTGTGAATTTCTCGTATTCATATAATCTTCCAGCATGCTGCGGATATTGCGGTTTGCCTCTTCCGCATTCAGCTTGTTTCGCGTCTTCTCCATCGATTTCTGGACATAGTTCTGATTTGTCGTATTATGGCTGTAGCCGTCGAATCCGGCGATGGCGATACTCTTGACGTCCATCAAATCAAGCAGGCGCAGGAGGAGGATTCCGGAATTGTCAAGCTGCTCCCATCCGCACTTTACCAAACGGGTAAAATCAATGATATACTGGTCTTTTTCTTTTACGGTTGTCACGTTGGAAGTGACAATTTTTTTGTAATCGCCGAAATGGGTGGCGCTCTTCCAATAGCGATAGCGGTTTTTATTGCTAAAGTATGCAAAATGAATCGGGAAATCGGCCGAGAGCAGATTGACGCTTATGACAACGGGTTTTCTGCTCTCGCAGTAGTTGTCTATCGTCTCTTTGTGCATGACGAGAGAATGTCCCGGCAACAGGATAAGGATGTCCTGTCCACAGAGAGTCTTCTTCAACTGCTCAATCGATTCCAAATCATCGCACTGGGTGTTCAGATATTCCAGATATGTTTTCTCTAATAAATCATAGTCGTAGTGCTTGCGGTCGGACGCGTCCAGACGATTTAACAAAAAGTTAATGTCGCGGCTGGCGATACCGGCCTTTGTTGACAGATAGGAAATGTTGTTGACGTGGGCGCTGTGCGAACCCGCCAGAAAATAAGGAATGGAGTAGCCCCATTCATACTGGTTGTGGAATCCGTCAATGTAATTGTCGATTAAGTCTAAGATTGTGTCAATATCGTAACCGCTGTTAAACTTGCGGTTCATATACTGCATGACGAGTTCGGTATTTGTATTGCCGGCGCCGCGTCCCATGCCGGCCATGGAAGTGTCGATGACAATATCGCGCAGACCCTGACTCATTTCAATAAAATCCTGCGAAAGAGAAAAGGACATTTGCAGATTGTTATGGGAATGGAACCCGATTTTGGCATTCGTCCATAAGTTGTGGTGAATCAGATAGAATACCCGCTGCAAATCTTCGCGGTACATAGAGCCGAACGTATCTACAATCGAAAACGCATATGGCTCCAAATCGTTGACCGCTTCAATCAGCTCCAGCAGTTCCCTATCCGTATAGCCGAGAATATCAACCGGCTGCACATACAGTTTATAGCCCTTTTCGACGATACTGCGGCAAAAAGGAATGACGTCATACCGCTCTTTCTTAAAAAAGCAGGCGCGCACGCCGTCAATTGACATTCCGTCACAAGGCTCCAGCTTATCAATATGATAGCGGCTGTAGTCGGCGAGGCACACATACGATGCCTGTTTGCGGTCTTCCGGTAAAAATGGACGTATCTGCGCCGCGTTGTTAAATATCGTGCTGCCGTTTTGATGTGGTTCGTCTTTTAAAAATCCGCACTCAATGACGTCGACGCCGCTCTCGGTGAGGCCGCGGATACTTCCTTTGATGGCCGTATTGCCAAACTGGCTGTCAATGAGATAGCCGCCGTCACGTAAGGTACAGTCTAAAATGTTTACTCGTTTCATAACTTCCTCCCTTTGTCAGGGGAAGATGTTTTATATACTCTCTTCCCCTCGTATAATCCGCTCTACTTTTTCTACATGTTCCGGTAAATCAACGCCAATCGAAGAATATTCAGTCTCTTTCAGGCGCATTTTATAGCCTTTCTGCATGGCCCGCAAAGGCTCGATACCCTCGCCGAGCTCCAGCTCGCTCTGTTCCAGTGCGGAAAAGGTTTTCAGAAATTCCCGCTTATATGCGTATATCCCGACGTGCCGGAAGACGCGTGCGAGCTGCCCGTCTTTGCAGTTGGACGGAATGACGGAGCGCGAGAAATACATGGCGTCGCCGCTGTCGTCGGTGACTACCTTTACCGTGCTGTATGCCCTGATTTCTTCAGGGTCGGTTATTTCTTTCTTTAAGCTCCCGAAATATACGCTGTCATCTTCGAGAAAGATGGAGATTACCTGACGAATCATTTCCGGATGGATGACCGGCTCGTCTCCCTGAACATTGACAAACAAATCTCCGTCTACTTTCTCCGCCACTTCCGCCACACGGTCGGAACCGGTCTTGTGTTTATCTGAAGTCATAATCACTTTCATATTATGCTCCTCACAGACCGATTTGATACGCTCGTCGTCGGTGGCAATGTATACGGAATCAAATTCTTTTACTTTTTCTGCCTGTTGGTAAACCCAGTATATCATCGGCTTGCCGCAAATGGAAACAAGCGGTTTGCCGGGGAAGCGGGTGGACTTGTAACGGGCAGGAATAACGCCAATAATTTTCATGGAGTACCTCCGAAATATTATTTTTTATTGAGAACATCCTCTAACTTCACCCGTGGAAAAATCTCAAGGTTTCCGCCGCGGGTTGCATTGTAAATGCGGATGCCGTGTTTTTTACTGTATTCGTCGAGCAGGGCATACACCTCCATAGAGCGGTCGATGATGTGCTCGCCAATTTGTTTCGTTGTCAGCGTATTCGCTTTCATTCTCGTTTTAATGCGGTTGATATCTGTCTCCGCCACTTCTTTCGTAGTATAATTATCTGTAAAATGTCCCTTTTTATCATGGGGATTGGTGCAGTCGACACCGAGGAGATAAATCTCTTTAAAACCCATGTGGAAAGCCATCTCGGCAGCCAGAGACAAAACGGTAGCTTTTATCATACAGTAGGCAAATATATTGCCGCGCACTTTGTAGCGTTCGCTCTGAATGGTGTGGATATAAGTAGTATCGACCGGTTTTTTGCGCATGCGCCGGTATGTTCTCTCTGTCGTAAAGAGAGGAGCTTTAATCATATCGGAGAGCTCCAGTCCCAGTTTGGAGCCGTAAATCGTATCGGAAACGCAGTGGAAAGAAGGACGCCAGTTCGTCTTGTCAAAAATTTTGTAAACCATATTTGTGCCGAACGTGTACTCATCCTGCAGCAGGTTGAGGTCATCCCCATTCAGGCTCGGCCCGTTTCCGATGAGGAAGCAGCGCTCGCCCTGATGGCTGTCTTTTAATTCCAGCAGGCGCAGGCTGTTATTGTTGTGCATCATACCGTGCGAGCGGAAGAAGCCGAGTACATTGTAATTTAACAGTTGCAAGAGAATGCGCATGCGGTTGAGTGTCTTCCGGCTGTAGCGCACGATATTTTCCCGAAAACTGCGTTTGTGTAAAACCTGCGTAAAGCACTGTTCGATTACCCGCCGCGACGAACTGCCATCTTCTAACGGATTGAATTTGGCGTTGAAGTTTTTATATGACTCCCCATATGTGAAATGCTGCAGCTGGCTGCGGATGGCGTCTGCCAGTTCGTCAATCGTCGCAGTAACCGGCGCCGGCAGTTCCTCCAGAGGAAGATAGAAACCGCGGATATCCTCATCATAGCGCTCCCTGTCGAACATATGGAAAACCATCGGGCGCTTTAGATTTGCATAATCAAACATGGTCGAGGAGTAGTCGGTAATCATTAAATCACTCATAAGATAGAGCTCGTTAATATCCTCCGCCTGACTGACGTCGATAATCTGCGGGCAGTCCAGTATGTTTGCCAGATTGCGGATTTGATGATGGGAGCGGAACAAAAGAACATAGTCCTTTCCCAAAATATCCATGAGGGCAGGCAAATCAACATCATTGTGCCAAATAAAACGCCCCTGTTCATCGACATAAGAATCGCGCCATGTCGGAGTGTATAAGAGAACTTTTTTATCGGCGGGAATATTCCATTTTTCTTTCCACGCCGCCACTTCTTCTGCGGTGTAATTAAATAATTTGTCATTGCGCGGATATCCGGTGGCCGCGATGGCATTCTGCTGCTTGTCCGAAAGGTGGAATGCGGACGTTATCTTTTCCGTATAGTACGGAGACGGGGAGAGGAAGCAGGTCACTTTCTTTCCCTTTTTCCGATAGCGTCTGTGCATATATTTTTTCGTCTGGCGCGGGTCGGAATCTGCAGTAATGTCACAGCCGAGACGCTTGAGCGGCGTGCCGTGCCATGTCTCGATATAAATCTGTGATTTTGCCGGTTTCAGATAATCGGCAACGGTTACGTTGTTAATCCAATATCTGGCAGAGGCATAGTAGCGGAGACATTCGCGGCTGCCTTTGCGCACTAAAATCGTGTGGTGGTTTTCCAAAAGGAAAAGGTATTTTTCTGGTTCTTCAAAAACCCATACAAAATAGTAAGAGCGAAACTCTTCATCCTCAATCAGCTCTTCGTATATAGCCCTGACACTATCCGAGTATTGCCGGCCCCCATAGGCTTCGAATACAATATGATTATCAGAAATCGTAGATGTCAGGCGGATAAAATGATAGCGCAAACGATTTTTATAAAAAGATAACGTCTGTTTTAACATATATCGGTAACGCTGTTCCATAATAAACGGATCCTTTCTGCTCAATCGTAAAACTGTTCTGATACCTTTCTACTATACCGATAAAATAGGGAAAAGTCAAATATTCCCGCTTAAAAGTTGACAAACAGGTAAGGAATAGGATAAAGTATTTCTATAAGAGTATGATAACAGGCACAGGAGGATGCTGGAATGACAGATAAAAAAACGATATATATGGTAGTTCCATGTTATAATGAAGAAGAAGTACTGGATGAGACGACGAAACGGCTGGCAGCAAAAATACAAAGTCTGATAGATTCGGGAAAGATTAGTGAGAGCAGCCGGATTTTATATGTCAATGACGGCTCGAAAGACCAGACATGGCCGATTATTTCCCGTTTACACGAAGAATACGCGCTTGTGAGCGGCTTAAATTTATCCCGCAACCGGGGGCATCAGAATGCAGTGCTGGCAGGGCTGATGTATGCAAAAAACCATTGTGACGCCGCTATTTCCATGGACGCGGATTTGCAGGATGATATCAATGCCATTGACGAGATGGTGGACAAGTTTAATAGTGGTTGTGACGTTGTGTACGGAGTCCGCAGCAGCCGCAAAAAAGATTCGTTTTTTAAGAAATTCACGGCCGAAGGGTTTTATAAGATAATGAAATGGATGGGCGTGGATATTGTATTTAACCATGCGGATTTCCGTCTTATGAGTAAGCGTGTGCTGCGTCAGTTGGAAAATTATAAAGAAGTAAACCTCTTCCTTCGGGGAATGGTTCCGCTTATCGGATATCCGGCAGATAATGTCTATTATGAGAGAGAGGAGCGTTTTGCCGGAGAGAGCAAATATCCGTTGAAGAAAATGCTTTCGTTTGCCTTTGATGGTATTACTTCCTTTAGTGTAAAACCGATTCGCTTTATTCTCAGTTCGGGAATGCTTATTTTTCTCGTCAGTATTGCGATATTAATTTATTCCATTGTGCGTCATTTTATGGGAGCTACTGTTCTCGGCTGGAGCAGTCTGATGGTTTCCATATGGGCTCTGGGCGGTTTACAGCTGCTGGCGATTGGCGTTGTCGGCGAATATATTGGCAAGATGTATCTGGAGACGAAAGGGCGGCCGCGCTTTGCGATTAAGGACGTACTCAATGATGTGGAAGAGACAGAAGAGGTTTTTGATTGTACAAGATAGTAAAAGCAAAAAAGTGCGGTTTTCAGCCGCACTTTTTGAATACCCACTCGCGCTGGATTTGAAAACTAATGGCGAACAGAATTGTATCAATGATACATTTGCGCAGGGTGGAGTATGTAATAAAGGTCAGAAGATGATTGACAAGAAGTGCGGACAGTAATAACTGTACCACACAGAGAATGTAATATTTTACAATAATCATCGGGGAGCGGGAATCATTTTTAAATACCTGATGTTTGTTGATAAAGAAGTTATACAGGGAACTGAGCAGGCGGGAGATGACAGTCCGCATTAAAATAAGCGCGGACATACCAAAAAAAGGTATGACAAGGCTGTCCGGCAGAAGCGGGCGGAGCGCATAGCCGAGTATCCAGTACAAAAATATATCAATCAGGAAACTTGACAGGGAACTGAGCATAAATTTCAAAAACACTTTATAGATGCGGATAGAGTCCCGAAAGGGATTGAAGTGTGAACTCTCGTTGTTTTCCAAATAAATTGTCTCGATTGGGAACTCTTCAATGGGAATCTGATATTCTCTGGCTGTAATCAGCATATTCATCTCATATTCAAAACGCTCGCCTTTCGTTCCGGCAAAATAGCTGCGGATGAGCGGCGTCGGCAGTCCGCGCAATCCCGTCTGGGTATCGGAAACATTTATGCCGCAGAGCAGACGGATTACCTGTTTTGTTATGTTATTACCAAAGCGGCTGCGCAGGGGAATTTCTTTGTCCACGAACCGGCGGCAGCCTAAAATCAGTTTGTCAGGGTTTTGCGAAGTGAGTCTGGCGCAGGTATCAATATCTTTTACGATATGCTGGCCGTCGCAGTCTACGGTGACGACGCCGGCAATTTGCGGACAATTTTCCAGAATATGGTTAAAAGCGGATTTCAGCGCCATCCCTTTGCCGAAATTGACGACATGGCGGATAATTTTACAGCTGTATTCTTCTTTGCATGTTTTAAAAAATCTGCGGTTAATGATTTGGCTGCCATCATCCACAAGAATGATGTTTCGATAGCCAGACTGACGCAAATCGCGCACTAAAGTAACCATTCGCTCGTCGGGGTCGAGAGCCGGAATGATAATGGCAATCGTTTCTTTGAAACTTTCCATGACGGATACCTCCTTTCACTGTGACATATGCCGTATTGTATATTTTTCCTCCAGACGAACGGGACGGTAGGAGAGTTTTGCCTGACGGAGGTTTTCCTGACCCAGGTCGTCTTCGCGGTTGACAACAACGGCATCGGGAAATTCGTGTATGATAAACTGCTGGTTAATGTAATTGTATAGTCCTTTGTAATTTACATCTGCTTTTTCAATATGGACGATTGCACATTGGATGGATGGAATGTACGAGCCGATAGTATAGGCTTTCAGTTCGCCGTCTATGCGCACACCGCCCATTTTGCAGCGGATGGAACGGCAATTGCCGAACAGGCGGTAAATGCCATCCTCTTCGTCGTCAATGCAGTTGTATTTGTCATAAATCCGTCTTTCGTCCATCCATTTCTGGTGGAATTGTTCGATTTCCTTTATGTTGTTTATGCCGAGAGTTTCGTATTGGAAATGTCCCTCGTATTCGCGCATAAAACCATTGAGGAGATTTTTCTTTTTATGCATCGCCTTGCCGCTTAAGGTGCGCAGTTTTTCGGCGTCGTAGAGGTAATCGAAGCTGTCGCGGTCTTCTTTTACCGTGTAATCCGCAAGACAGCCCTGACTGTCCAGAATTTCCACCATGCGGGCGTCGGCGTTATAGACGACAAGTTCTTCGCTCCATGCTTCGCGGAAATAATGCTCCAGCCGGTGAAACGCTTCCGGCAAATCTTTTTCGCTGCACAGGGGAGCAAAAGCCCCGTGGTGTCCGTGGACTCTCAGTATGAGATATAGCGCCAGTTCATCGGCGGCGTATTTTGTATGATAATAATTTTCCCACAAAAACTGATTGAGAAAGTGCCCCTCGCTAATATACATGGGACGGAGTTTTTCGTATTCTGCAAACTTGTCCTGTACAAAAGGGGAAATTGGCTGTAACTGTAACATACATTCTCCGTTTCTTTCACATTAATTTTGGCTTTTGGCGGCATTGGCGGCGTTGCGTTTGGAGCGGTAGCGCTCGGTGCCGTCTAAGATTTTCTTGCGGATTCGCAGGCTCTTAGGCGTTACCTCCAGCAATTCGTCGGTGTCAATGTAATCCAATGCCTGTTCTAGGCTCAATTCTCTTGGCGGCGACAGGCGGAGGGCCTCGTCGGCGCCGGAAGAGCGGGTATTGGTGAGATTTTTCTTTTTGCAGACGTTCACTTCGATATCATCGGATTTTGCGTGCTCTCCGACAATCATGCCGCCGTATACCCGTTCTCCGGGCCCGATAAAGAGTGTTCCCCGTTCCTGTGCATTATATAAACCGTAAGTGATAGTTTCTCCGTCTTCATAGGCGATAAGCGAGCCCTTTTTGCGGTAGGGAATCTCCCCCTTAAACGGCCCGTATCCTTCCCATTCCGTGTTAATGACGCCGTTTCCTTTCGTGTCGGTCATAAATTCTCCGCGGTAGCCGATAAGGCCGCGCGACGGGATGAGAAACTCCAGTCTCGTCGTGCCGGCGTTCAGTGGTTTCATTGCCTGTAACTCGCCCTTTCGCTGGCTGAGACGGTCGATGACATTGCCGCTGAATTCATCCGGTATATCGATAAAAGCCCGCTCCATTGGCTCGAGCTTATGGCCGTTTTCATCTTCTTTATAGAGAACTTCCGCCTTGCTCACGGCAAACTCGTAGCCCTCGCGGCGCATATTCTCGATAAGAACCGACAGGTGCAGCTCGCCGCGGCCGGATACTTTATAGGCTTCGGTTGTTTCCGTATCTTCGACGCGGAGCGATACATCCGTGTTGAGCATGCGGTAAAGGCGGTCGCGCAAGTGGCGGGAGGTGACATATTCGCCCTCCTGACCGGCAAGCGGACTGTCGTTTACGATAAAATGCATGGCAATCGTCGGCTCGGAAATTTTCTGGAATGGTATTGCCTGCGGATTTTCCGGACTACAAAGAGTATCCCCGATATGGATGTCGGCAATACCTGAAATGGCAACAATGGAGCCGACGCCCGCCTCGTCTACTTCCACGCGGTTGAGCCCTTCAAATTCGTATAATTTTGATATTTTTACTTTTTCACACTTGTCGGGATTGTGGTGATTGACAATGACCGCCTCCTGATTGACTTTTATACTGCCATTATCTACCTTTCCAATTCCAATTCTTCCCACATATTCATTGTAATCAATAGTGCTGATGAGAACCTGCGTGGCGGCTTCCGAATCGCCCTGTGGAGCCGGAATGTAATCGACAATGGCGTCAAAAAGAGGTTTCATGTCGGTTCCCGCAACAGTGGCGTCGGTCGACGCCACGCCTTCTTTGGCAGAGGCAAAGATAAAAGGACAGTCGAGCTGCTCTTCGTCGGCGTCCAAATCAATAAACAGCTCCAGAACTTCATCGACGACTTCTTCCGGTCTGGCTTCCGGACGGTCTGTTTTATTTACGCATACAACGACCGGAAGAGAGAGTTCCAGCGCTTTTTTTAAGACAAATTTCGTCTGCGGCATGGCGCCCTCAAAGGCGTCCACAACGAGAATTACTCCATCTACCATTTTCAGGACGCGCTCTACCTCGCCGCCGAAGTCGGCATGTCCGGGAGTATCAATAATATTTATTTTGATTCCGTTGTAGGAGATGGCAGTATTTTTCGATAAAATGGTGATACCGCGTTCCCGCTCCAAATCATTGGAATCCATGACGCGTTCCGCTACTTCCTGATTTGAGCGGAAGACGCCGCTCTGTTTCAGCAGTTCGTCGACCAGTGTCGTCTTGCCGTGGTCTACATGGGCAATAATAGCTATATTACGAATATTATCCTGTCTTGTTTTCATAAAAATCCTTCTTTCCCTTTTGTCAAAAAGATGACATCTAAAATAACAAATCTATATTATAACAGGTCTTGACAGCAGAGGCAAGGAAAAATCCGCTTAATCATTTGTCGTTTTGATACCCCCGCAGTGTTTCACTAGGTATTGCATTGGAGGCAAAAATGGTATATACTTATTAAAGTACGCGCCCCGTTCGGCGGGACGTACATTTCGGTATTGATTCAGTCAGTAAGGAGTGGAAAGATGGGTAAAACAGCAAAAAAATCTATCCAGATGGAAGAGGAGCAGGTTCATGACATTTTTGACCGAATCATGAGACTGCCGGGACTGCGGTTGATGTGGCCTTTTTACCACAAATTTAAAGGACAGTTACTCTATTTATTTTTCGGAGTGCTGACTACTTTAGTGAATTTGGTTGTTTTTTATCTTTTGACCGAGCGGCCCTGTCAGATTAATGTTACGGCAGGTAATGTCATCTCTATTATTCTCGCAATTCTATTTGCTTATGTAACGAATAAAATATGGGTGTTCAGCTCCAAGACGAAAGGGTTTCGTGAATTGTCAGCCGAATTTTTCCGTTTTGTGGGCGGGCGTATGTCTACTATGGTGATTGAAGTTGGCGGCGTTTATCTTATATACAACGTTATGGGGCAGCCGAAAATGGCAGCCAAATTGGTTACACAGGTCATTGTAATTATCGGTAATTATTTTATCAGTAAATTTCTTGTTTTTCGGGGAAATTCAGATTAAAAAGGATTTTTCCGGACACGGAAATGACATATCGGTATCTTAATATTTTTATAGGGAAATCCGATATATACGTCGGAGAATGCGACATACAAAGATGTGAAGAAAGGTATGGTTATATATATGAAAAATGGAGTGAAAAAGGTTAAAAAATTCAAGTATTTGTTTTTAGTTCTGTTAGTTGTGACGGCAGGCGCTTTTTTCCTGCAAGGCGACCACGGCCATGCGGCGGACGAAATATTTATTACCTATAACGGGCAGGATTTGGACCCGTCGCAGCCGGTACAGATGACGACGAGCAGTATGCAGCTTATGATGCGTACGACGGGAACCCCGTACGATGACGACCGCTATAAAGTTGAGTGGACGATTGAAGACTCGGCTGTCCGTGACGTCATCGCCTCCATTGAGCAAAGTCAGACGAACAAGATTATTGCCAGTGTGCGTGCCTTGTCACCCGGTAATGTTACGGTAACCGTAACGGTAAAAGACAGTATGGACGGCGATGCGGTGTTGGGAAGTACGACCTGTAACATTAACGTCATGTTTGCTGTGGATACTTCGCTGAACGCCGATATTTTCCGCTATGTCAATGAAAATGATACAGAGCGTTCCCTTGTGCTGTATGCAGATGACGAGCCGGTGCAGCTCGACTTAAACTTTGGTAAGGCTTCCGACGCTCAGTGGATTAGTTCGAATGAAGAAATCGTAACAATTGGGCGGAACACGGGTAAACTGACGCCGGTAGGCGCGGGCCGAACGCAGGTGACGGCGACTTATACGCCGATAGGAGATTCCAGTGTCACGTATACGGCGCTGTTAAACGTGTACATTAAACCGAAAGTATCGCTGACCGCAGAGGGCGGTTATACAAATTCGCTTGTCAATCAAAAGCTCAGTTCCGGTTCATATATTTATACGGATACAGTCTTTACAAATAACAGTCAGGCGATTCGTAACAAGATTACATGGGTCGTAAAGCAGGATGACGGACAGGGAAATCCGAAAGTGCTTGCGAACTCTCTCGGACTCGAGTCCGATTTGATTAGCGTCACTCCTTCCGGCATGTACAGTAACGAGTTAAAGATAGAGGGTATCGCCGGTAAGTATGTTATTGAATTTTATACAAACGGTACATATGTGAGTGAGAAAGAGCATACGACAGCGTATGACCCGACGGTTATGACGTTTACATTAACAGCGGCAATCGGGGACAAGGAAGAGACGTTAGGCTCCGGCGACTCGTTAGATTTGTCGCAGGCGTTTGGCATGACGCGGGAAGATTTTCTCCGTTATTTTGTGTCGACCAACTGGACGAAAGACGGCGGCTCGATTTACAATTATGCTACATATGACAATTCCACGAGCGTGCTGACAATTAAAAATAATGTATCCGAGGGAACATTGATAGATATGGTTAATGTAAAACCTGCCTATAAAAAAGAGGTGGCGCAGCTTCTCGGGATTGACCCGGAAGACGTAGACGCCCTCAACGCCATGCCGATGACATTTAAAGTTGTCGTAAATCTGAAAGACCAACTGCGTCTGAGTGCTACGAGTATCACGCTTTCGGAAAAGGCAGAGTATCAGTTGACGGCTACTTATAATGGAACATATGACGAACCTGTCAAATGGGTTAGTTCCGACCCCTCCTATGTAGAAGTAGACGCCAACGGTCTGATTACGGCTGTGAAAAATACAAAAGGCGACGTCGTGGTGACGGCTTCGCTGACAAATTCAGCAGGTAAGACGATTACCGCTTCCTGTCTCGTTGTTGTAGAGCCGGCATTAAGCGGTTTCACCTTAGACCCTAATGTCACAGAGATGAGTATGTTTGTCGGCGAGAGTACGACGATTAAAGCCATTATCCGTCAGGCAATTACGAATGCCCCGTTAAAGTGGACGTGTTCGACGGCAAATGCCAAAATCTTTTCGGTTGCTGCCTCTTCGGATTGTAAGAGCGCCGTTATCACCGCTACAGAGACCGGAACGGCGGACTTAGTCGTGGAAAATACAGTCAATAAAGAAGACCGGAAGACGATTCGTATTACCGTTCGTTCTTCCATTCAGTCGATTGCGCTCAAACATACGGAAATGTCAGTGGCTCGTTACAAAGACGGTTATAATATGGGAAGAAATGATGTTACATATTCACCGGCAAATGCGACGGATACCGATTTGATGTGGACCAGTTCCGACACATCGGTTGCGACTGTCGACAGCGACGGCTATATTACATTTGTCAATGCCGGTGTGACGCTGATAACGGTGAGGCCGGTAAATAATCCGAATGGTATTATGGCCTCGTGTCTGCTGACGGTCATCGGCTCGGCGGAGAAGATAACGTTTAGTGAGAATGAGTTTACGATGAATGTCGGCGAGACGCATTCCGTGACACTTGATTTTGAGCCGCTGAATACAACTGCGGATTTGACGTGGACGCCGACCGGAGAGGCAAAGGACTGCGTCACAATACTGCCGTACGATGAGGAGCGGAGAATTGCCAGTTTTCAGGCAAAGTCGCCGGGCGTCGTTTACATCAATATCACCTCTCCGCAGACTGGAACGGAAACGATTAAGATTACAGTGAAGCAGCCGTCGACGGGCTTGGCGATTACCCCGAAGACGCTGACGGTGCGGACGGGAACTACAGAGCAGCTTCAGGCGAATCTGACCCCTGCCAATTCCACGGATACGGTGAACTGGCGAAGCTACAATACAGGCGTGGCTACCGTGGATGAGAACGGTAAAGTGACGGGTGTAAAATCCGGTACGACCTTTATTGAAGCGCGGGCCTATAATGGAAAAGTAGCGGGAACGATTGACGTCGTACAGGTTACGGTTGTAGAGGGAATTAAAGCGATTACGCAGGATTCGGCGAGAAAGAGTGTTCAGGTAGGAAACTCAATTACACTCGTTCCGATTTTTAATCCGACGACGGCATATAATAAAGAAATGAAATGGACAGTTGCAGACAGTGGAATCGCCAAAATTGAGGCGTCCGGCTCGTCCAATGCCAAAGTTACCGGCGTCAAAGTGGGAACGACAATGGTAACTGGAACGAGCGTCGATGGCGGTTTTTCGATTTCTTACTTAATTGATGTCGTTGCCCCTCCAGGGAAAAGCGATACGAAAGTGACGCTTACACCGTCTTCGAAATTTTTGAAAGTAGGGAAGTCTTTCTATCTTGTGGCGTCCGTAACAGGAACGTCAAATAAGAAAGTGAAGTGGAGTACGAGCAATAAAAAGGTGGCGTCCGTTTCTTCCAGTGGTAAGGTAAAAGGCAAGAAGATTGGAACTGCCTATATTAAGGCGACGGCGAAAGATGGCAGCGGCGCATATGCCCGTTGTAAAGTCCGCGTTGTCCGCAAGGTGACAAAGATTAAATTGAACCGCTATGTGGGACGTCTGCTCGTCGGCAAAACACTGAAATTAAAAGCAAAAGTTCTGCCAAAGAAAGCTACGATTAAGTCGGTGAAGTGGTCGACCAATAATAAAGCCGTTGCTACGGTAAGTTCGAATGGCCGCGTGTTGGGCGTCGGTGAGGGAATTGTAAAGATTAAGGCAAAGGCAAAAGACAGTTCCGGCAAATCGGCTACCTGTATTATCCGTGTCAGCGAACCGGTAGAGGCTACGGGAATCAGCGTGGCTAACAGTGAGATTACAGTCGCCAAAGGAAAGACGGCGCAGTCCGGTATTACATTGAATCCGGCAAATTCGACGACTCCGATTAAATATCATTCGGATAATAAAAAAGTGGCGACGGTAAATAAATATGGAAAGATTAAGACGAAACGCGCAGGGCAGGCAACAATATACGGAAAGACGCCAACCGGTCTTTATGGTTACTGCGATGTTTTAGTTGTTGATTTGAACCGCAAAGCAGTTACGCTTCGGCAGTATGATACGGAGCAGTTAGTTGTAAATGAGATTAAGACCGGAGTTACATGGTATTCGAAAGATTTGAATATAGCAACCGTCTCGGCAGACGGTCTGGTAACCGGACGAAAGAGAGGAACGACAACAATCTATGCGGTAGTCAACGGCGTCAAGCTCGGATGCCGCGTAACGGTAAAGAATATAAAATAATGGGAGGAGTTTGTTGTTAGTTAATTTACACGTAAAAAATTTTGCAATCATTGACCAGATTGATGTGGATTTTGGAAAGCACTTAAATATACTGACCGGAGAAACCGGCGCCGGTAAATCAATTGTTATCGGCTCCATCGGGATTGCTCTGGGGGCGAGAGTATCGCCGGAGATGATTGGGAAAAACGGCGAATATGCGATGGTGGAAATTGTCTTTCATATAGAGGACAAGGAAACCATGCAACAGTTACGTGAACTGGATGTTGAATTGGAAGATGGACAGATAGTGATTTCCCGTAAGATTATGGAAAACCGCAGTATCAATAAAATTAACGGCACGACTGTATCTGTCAGCCTGATTCGTCGGGTGGCTGCGCTGTGTATTGATATCCACGGACAACACGAACATCAGTCTCTTCTCCGCAAAGAGAGGCATTTGGAAATTGTTGACGAGTATGCCGGCAAGCCGTGTGCGGCTTTGCGTGAGAGGATAGGAAAAAGATATAAAGATTATAAGAAACTGGAGCAGGAACTCTCGCAGGAGACGATGTCGGCGGAAGAGCGCGCCAGACAGAAAGGGTTTCTGGAATACGAAAAGCAGGAAATCGAAGTAGCTTCCCTGCAGCAGGGAGAAATCGAGCAGATTGATGAGACTTACCGTCTGGCTTCCCGCGCTGGGGTAATTTTAGAGACGCTCAATACCGTTCACCAGTTATGCAGTGAGACGGCGGGCGGTGCAGTCAGCCGCGGCCTGCAGCATTTACAGGGAATAGCGGACACAGACGCTACGGTCAGCGGGTTGTTGGAAGAGCTGTTGGAGATTGAAAGCCTGCTTGGAGATTTTAATCGCGAGATTTCTGCGCATATGTCGGATGTCACGTTTGATGAAAATGAGTTACGGGATATGGAGCGGCGGTTGGATTGTATTCATAATCTGCAAAATAAATATGGTCGTTCTTATGAGGAAATCATGGAGCATTTACGGAAAGTAGATGAAAAACTGCTTCAATTGGATGATTATGAAAGTTATTGCCAGACGAGGAGAGAACAGCTTGGCGCGTGGCGTGCGGAACTTGAAGAGGAGTGTGCGAAACTTACGGAGATTCGACGTAAATCCGCCTCTCAATTGCAAAAAAAGATTGCGCAGGCATTGGAAGAACTCAATTTTGCGCATGTCGATTTTGAAATTAGCCTGGAGCAGAAAGAGAATATAACGGCGGACGGTTGGGATGATATTGAGTTTCGGATTGCCACGAATCCGGGCGAGCCGCGCCGAAGTCTTGGCAAAATTGTTTCCGGAGGCGAGTTATCCCGTATTATGTTGGCAATTAAGTCGGTATTTGCCGACACTGACCATATAGAGACATTGATTTTTGATGAGATTGACGCCGGAATCAGCGGCAGGACGGCGCAGAAAGTATCAGAGAAGATGAGCCTTCTCGGCTCGAAACATCAGGTAATTTGTATTACTCATCTGGCGCAGATTGCAGCGATGGCAGATACTCATTTTGTAATTGAAAAAGCTGTCAGTGAGAACCAGTCGCTTACGCAAATCCGGCCGCTGGAGAGAGAGGAAATGGAAGAGGAATTAGCCCGCATTTTAGGAGGCATGGAAATTACTGAGGCGGTGCGTCAAAACGCAAAAGAAATGAAAGTTCTGGCAGATAGCTGTAAGTCTTACATGAAATAGTGAAAATTGGTTATAGTAAATAGAAGTCACAAGACATTTGTCTGAGGCTTCTATTTTTTTGTTTGCGAAAGGATGATGAAATTGTCAATGGCAAAAAAGCTAAGGCTCTGTTTAACTGCCTTTTTACTGTTAGATATTATAATTATTGGTTATATGCTGGCACATTCCATTCAGACGGATATTCCTGACCGACTGGTTACTTATGTCGGCGAGGAAGAGGAAATTGAGCTGCCGGCTATATATAATACAGAAGATACAGTGACAGCGCTCAGTGTAAAAAACCAATCCAGCGGTTTTTCCATGAAGTCGAAACAGACCGGAAGTTATCAGGTGCCGGTTCGTCTGTTTGGAATCGTTCCCATCAAAAATGTAGATGTCAAAGTGATTCGTAAGATGAAACTGGCTCCCAGCGGGGAACCGATTGGAATTTATGTGGAAACCAACGGTCTGCTCGTTTTGGACACAATCGAAATTGAGGGGCGGGACGGCCTTACTTATGCGCCGGGCGAGCATATCCTGCAAGCCGGCGATTATATACTGAAATGGAACCATCAACCGGTGCCGACAATTCGCAGACTGAACCGGCAGATACAAAAGACGGGGAAAAAGAAAGTTCCGGTCACGATAAGAAGAGAGAATGAGGAGATAGAGATTGCCATTCAGCCGATTCTCACGACTGACCAGACATATAAGATAGGCACATGGGTTCGCGAGGACACGCAGGGAATCGGAACACTGACGTATATCAAAGAGGATGGGGAATTTGGCACGCTCGGACACGGAATTTCCGATGTTGATACCGGAACGCTTCTCAATTTGCACGGGGGAGAGATGTATAGTACGAAAATCGTTGACATCATTAAGGGAGATAAGGGAGAACCGGGAGAGCTTCAGGGATATATTGATATGGTGGCGGACAATGAAATCGGGGAAATAAGAAAGAATACGGAAATGGGTGTATTCGGCAAAGTGGACAGCCAGAAGAAAGCGCAGTATGAAACGGACTATATTCCGGTAGGAATGAAACAGGATTTGAAGCGTGGGAAAGCCTTTATCTATGCAAACTTAGAGGGAAAGGCAAGAAAGTATGAAATCGAAATTGAAGAAATTTATATGAACAGCAGAGACAATAAGAGCTTTATCATCCATGTGACAGACCGGCGTCTGTTAAAGCTGACAGGAGGTATAGTGCAGGGAATGAGCGGCAGTCCGATATTGCAAAACGGGAAAATAGTCGGGGCGGTGACGCATGTGCTCGTAGATGACCCGACAAAAGGGTATGGCGTTTTTATTGAGACGATGCTCTCCCAGTAAAGATAAACGGTAGAAACCGTTACGGGCAGAAAATGTTATTCCAGCAGTTTCCAAAAGGCTTCACGCACGCTCTTCAAATAGCTTTCCGACACGGGATATACCGAATCATCGGAAAGAGTCGCCTCCGTGCGGGTAAGTTTCATTACTTTATTAATATTGATAATAATCGTGCGGTGGCAGCGCATAAATTCTTTGGGAAGCTGCTGCTCCAGAGCTTTTAATGTAATCTTCCGGCGGTAGCGCTTACCGGTGGTATGGTCGGAAACAGAGACGGGGATTTGCGTTATGATGTCAACATAATGCTTGTATGAAGTAAAGGCCATTATTTTTTTGTAGGGAACTTTTATCATTTCGGATTGTGTCTGCCACATAAGAAAGGAACCTTCCATATCTTTCAGTACAGGCTTCATACAATCGTCAAGTTTGCCAGCGTCAATCGGTTTTAAAAGATAATCAAGCGCCTGCACGTGATACCCGTCAAATACATATTCCGAAAAGGCCGTAAGAAAGATGATATGTCCCCGAAAGCCATCTTCCCTGAGTTTTTTGGCAATTTCAATTCCATTTGTTGTAACTAAGTCAATATCAAGAAAGAACAATTCCTCTTCGTCATACGTTTTCTTCATAAAGTCTTCCCCACGGCTAAAGTGCCGTACGGAGATGGTGACGTTATTTTTTTTGCTCCATTCGGCCAGCAGTTTCTGAAGCTGTCCGGCATAGGCAGTTTCGTCTTCCAAAATCGTTATGTTTAGCAGCATAAGCACACCTCTTTTATAAATTTTCGGGGTTCTGATATCCCGCTAAATAGGAATACAGATAGTGGCGAGAAAGGAATCTTCTTTTGGCTCAAACTGATAAAAACCGGAATGAGTCTCGATAATACTGATGATATTAGTAAGGCCCTTTCCGTGACTTTCCTTTTCTTCTTTTGTTGTCTCCAGCGTTCCGTCCTTGTTAAAAATATAATTTCCGGAGGAGCTGTTTTTGACGCTAATCTTCAGCATGCTGCGTTTTGGTTTCATATTAAATTCGATATAAGGCGATGTGGTGAGCTGTTTGTCGCCGCAGGCGTCTAGGGCGTTATCAAGCAGGTTGCCAATCACTCCGGTCAGTTCAATATCGTTGAGGGGAATTTGTGTTGGCAGCAGGACGGAGTAGCGGAACGATATGTTTTTTGTCTGTGCCAGAGCATACTTATTTGACAATATGGCGTCAATCGTCTGGTGTCCGGTTTCTATCGTTGCAAATGTCTCGGGAAGATTATCCAGCTGCGTCTCAATATAATGGGAGAGGGTGCTATAGGACTGCTTTTCCAGAAGCCCTTTCATCGTGATAAGATGATTGGTATAGTCGTGTTTCCACTTATGAAGATTTCCGGCAGATTCCAGAAGCGCCCTGTTTTTTTCTGCGTTCTTCTCCCGCAGATGAAGCTGCTCTGCTAATTGCATATTTTCCGTAAATATTTTGTTGGCAATCTCATTGAGCAGTAATGTTGACAGGAAGAGAAGAAAGATAAGTATGCTGATGTTGTTAAATTTCAACTGATAAGGGAGCGGAAGAACATCCGGATTCATGTTTATAATCTGGCTCAGCAAGTAAGTGGATATGAGCAGGGTAAAAGCAGTTGCAATTACGAAAAAACTAAAGAATTGTTCAAAGTATTTTGAATAAACCTTTAGGAGAGCAACAAACAGCAGCATTAAAATAAGTTCCAGAGCGACATAAACGACAGTGGAAAAATGACTGTACTGTAAATTAAACTCAAACTCTTTGTCCAGAATATGGACGAGTACATAGTTTAACTGGTCGGCAAATATGCTTATGAAGCATGTGAGGCAGACATGGAAAACTTTATTGGAAAAGGCCTCTTTGAAACAATAGGAAATAAATAAAATCCGGTAAACAAAGATAACGATTTGTGATGTAGTGCTTCCCATCCTCTGAGCATAAAGAAAGCATACAATGATACAGGAAGTAGCTGCAAAACAGAGAAAGGTCCGGGTACGGTTGAATTTATCATACAGAGTCAGTGTCTTAAAAAAGAAAAAGACAAATATTATATTTTCCCAAACCAATTCCCAGATTTTTGCCGTCCGCATCGTTACACGTCCTTTCCTTTCTGTATTTTTTACAAATCTGTTATCCGTTTTCTTAAGAGTATCATACGGAGTGTTTGTTTTCAAGATATTTATCCGGTTTCGGGTACAAATAAGGGGTATTCGTGCACCATTTATTGACATGTGCAAAGGCGGTTGATATGCTGTTTTTATCTTATAGGAAAAGCGTATGTTTTGGAAAGACGGAGGTGATTTTAATAAAAATTAAATTTATAGCAGAGGAGTTATACCGCAGCTTTTGGAGCAGTTGGTACAAAGATATCCTTTTGATGATTATGTTTTCCATCAGTCTTGTGCTGGCTGTTGTGATGTGTTCCTATTATATGGACTTAGGGGGGAGGGGGCCGGACACAATAGACGCTGAAGATAGCAGTACGTGGTATAGCAGCGGAAGCGAACAGACAGAGGAGGCTGATAGAGATTATGACAATGCGTTCTCCACGGTCAGGGGCTGCCGCAATGTGATGAGTTATTTTGCCAGACTGAACGATACGGAAGAATACTCATTGATGTCCATTCATCAACTGCCTGCATGTATAGAAGAACAGGCGGTAAAAAAGATGTTTGGCGGGAATGATTTCAGCGTTTTTCTTTATGAAGAACAGAAAAGTGCATTTTCCTTTTATTTTGGCGATGGAACCCGCTGCGGTTATTCGTTTAACTGTTATGGAATGAATGTCAGAGCCTGTGACAATCTCGGGCTTAAAAGCGTTGAGGGGGAAGTCTTTACGGAGCAGAATACGACGCTTGAAAAGGCAGACGATGCGGTACCGGTTTTGCTCGGCTGGCAATATAAAGGAAAGCTGCATGTCGGGCAGGAATTTGAACTATACGGAGTAGACTGCGTCTTTCGCTGCCGCGTCGCCGGAATACTCGAAAAAAATTCCCAAATGCCGGAGGTTGGAAGTATCAGTGCATCTTCGAGTACCGATATGATTTCTATGGATAATTATATCATATTTCCTTTTGGTGTTAAGATAAAGGAGGCGCCTGAAAAGCAAACGCAGGAGGATGTTTTTAAGTTTGCAGAAAATGACTATTATGCCATGTGGGATATGGGCATAAAATTGGCGGAGGGAAAGAAAATAAATCAGTTGTCGGATGAATTGCGGAAAATAAGTGAGGAATACAAACTGCCGATGGTTGAAATATGGGGAGTGTCTATGGGCTTAACTCTTCTTCGGGCGGAAACGGTTTCCAGTATTCGCATTATGCTGATTTTGACTATTGCGCTGCTCTGTTTTACACTCTATGCCCTCTTTGTCACCTTTTATGACAAGATACAGTCAAACCGCAGAGTGTATGGTATTTATCTCATCAATGGATGTTCTCTGACGATGATTTTGCTCCCCTGTTTGTTAGAGATTGCAATCATTTTGCTGCCGGCCATATTTTTCAGCAGATATGTGTTTACCGACAACAATCTCGGAGGAGTTGGCATAGATACGGAGTTTATATTGCGGACTGCGTATACAATGGTGGGGATTGCTTTCCTGATTGGTGCAGCCTTTGTATTATGGCTGATGAGGGGAGTTGATACGGAGCGTTTAGTCCGGCAAAAGGATACATAGAGAGGACGGTAAATTCAGATTGGAGGGAACTGTGAAAAATTGCATTGATATGCCAATTTTTCACAGAGCTATTTGTGCAGAGAACGTCACAAATAGCCCCTATCCGACAAGAGAAACTGCGTTGCAGATTTCTCTTGCGGTTCCTCGAACGAAAACGTTCTCGGAATGGAGGGGTTTTATGAGAAAGTATGGAAAAATATATAAAATATTGACGATAGTTATTCTGGTGGCAATCGGGTGCATATTTACGGTTGGACATTTCCGCCACAGGGATATCAATGATTTGGTAGAGAGCCATGAAGCGAAGGAGATGTATCGCAACGGAATCTGGAAAGCAAGGTATATACAACATACAGGGGGAACAAGTGAAGAAACGTCAGAGTGGTTTACGGCAATGCGTATATCAATTAATGTGATGCAGGATATGACGGAAGAGGATATGCTGACCATTATGGACTATTATGAAATGATATACAATGCGTCTTATGTAGGAGACAGTTATGAAGGGGAAGGTGATAAGGACTATTTCTGTTATGCAGTATTCTATCGGAAAGATACAGACGAAGAAATCCGGAGAATAAAATACCATAATGGAAAGGAAGAAAAAAAGATTACGGAAAAGGAAAATCTTTATAAATTCCCATCCCCGGACGAGGAGATGCCGGAGGAACAGAGAGGAGGAGATTGGGATTGCACATGAACAGTCTGATTGAAATCAAAGATGTCTGCAAGTCATTTGGGAAGAACGATGCCAGAATTGAGGCGCTGAAGAGTGTTTGTCTGACGATAGCGGAAGGAGAAATGGTTGCTGTCATGGGGAAAAGCGGTTCTGGAAAGTCGACGCTGCTGAACATTCTCGGAGGGATGATGTCTTTTGACGATGGCGAATACATATATAAGGGAAAGAAAGTAAATAGCAGGAAACAGGGGGAACTGACGAAATTCCGCCGTCATGAAATTGGTTTTGTCATGCAGTATTTTGCGCTCGTCGGGGACTTGAATGTATTTCAAAATGTAGCGCTTCCTCTCAAATATCAGGGATATTCGAGAAAGAAAATAAATACGATGGTGATGGAGGCGCTGAAAGAGCTGGAGATAGAGGACAAAGTGAAAGCATATCCGGATGAGTTGTCCGGCGGCCAGCAGCAGCGGGTGGCGATTGCGCGGGCGATTGTAAAACATCCGAGTGTAATTTTGGCGGATGAACCGACGGGAGCGCTAGATGAGGCGACGGGCGATACGGTGCAGAATATCTTTAACGAACTGAATAAAAAGGGCATAACTGTTATTATTGTGACGCATGATTCCCGCGTGGCGGGAAGGTGCGGGCGCATCATTCATTTGAAAGACGGCAGGGTGACAGATGCAGGCGATGCCGCTGCCGTTGCAGAGGACGGAGGAATAGCTGCAATTCAGAATGGAGGTTTATATGAAGATTGCCGGTAAAAGAGTGCAGAAAGGGAATGTCCTTTTATTTATTAGTTTTGCGGCTGTCAGTCTCTGTCTGCTGATTATCGTTTCGTCGTCCCGCGCTGAGTGGGAAAACAAGCTCAGTAAAAATGATATGTATACCGGTCATCAGCAGTGGTTTTCCATTAACGGGGCGGAAACGGAAGCACAATGGGAACAGACGATTCGCAAACTTGCGGAAGTACATGACAATTTTTCTATCAATGTGACTGTTCCCTCGCAGGAAATAGCAGTAAGGGGAATATGTATTCAGGGAAAGGTGAATAACCCGCCGATGATTGAGGGAGAGTATTTTGATTATTCAACTTCGTGGACGGACAGTCCCAAAGCGGTTGTCGGGAAAGAGTTTCAGAAAGATGTTGTTACAAAAAACGGAAAGACATACTATTCTCTGGAAGGAATAGAATATGAAGTAATTGGCATCATGGGAACATCGAGAGAGAGCCGAATCAATCATATGGTCGTAATTGATTTCCGGACAGCTATCCAGAAGGCTGGAATAAATACACAATATGAGCTGGATACCGGCAGGGAAGATGACATAAGGAAAGTGGGACATGATATGGACAAATTTTTCCCTAACCCCGGCTCGCTGCTTATTATGTTTGGTGAGGAGCAAAAGGTTCCTTTTGTTTCTAAGTTTTTATCAAGCGCAGTAATTATGCAGACAATGTATGCCCTAATCCTGATAAGTTTTTGTCTCAGTACTATTCTTGTTACCTTTATATGGCTTCGTTTTCGCAGACGGCTTCTGTTTTCGTGGAAACTGTGCGGTTATGATGCGAAGTGGGAGTGGATGGAAATATATAAGAAGTATTTTATAGTTGCTGCGGCCGGTTTTATCACAGGATTTATAATGATTCTTGTTCTGGCCGCGAAGATACCGGATATTTATATGACGGCGATGGATGTTGTACTGGCATTGGGGATAACGATAGGACTCGGGGGACTTATACTGGCGTTTAGCTATGGGAGATACCGCAAAAAAATGTTGCGGTAGGGTTGAAAGAGTAATGATAGAACAAAAAAAGATTTTTGAAACGGTAGAAATATTACTGTTTCAAAAGTCTTTTTTTGTTGAAATTTGGGGAAACTGCGCTTTTGGCTCGAGCTTTTCCGTCATCTTCTGACATCAATAAACAAAATGTTACAAAAATAAACAAAATATTAAAGAAAAATAAAATAATTTGCGTTTAGTACTTGTTTTATGGAATATATTGGTATATAATAGCTTTATAAAAAAATTATAGAAAATTAATAAACTGCTTTAGGAGGATAAAAAAATGGAAAAGCTGAATGTATTACTGGTCGATGATAATCCGAGAATTACTTCCATGATTGAAAATATTTTATTAGACGACGAGGAAATCAATGTAGTTGGAATCGCAGAAGATGGTGCGGAAGCGCTGGGGATGATAGAAGAGACGGAGCCGGACTTGGTTTTGCTCGATTTAATTATGCCGAAAATTGATGGTCTGGGTGTTTTGGAGAAACTTCAGCAAAAAGAGGGTAAGAAGCCGGATGTTATTGTTGTTTCCGGAATTGCACAGGAGAGGATTACGGATACGGCGTTTGGTTTAGGGGCAGCCTACTATTTATTGAAACCATTTGACCGCGAGGTGATTTTAAATCACGTACAGAAGTTTAAACCGGGAGCGAAAGCAAAATTCATCGTGTCAGGTGGTGATACGAGAAGCGAAGAATTGGCAAAATACAAACTGGAGTCGGATGTCACGAACATTATCCATGAGATTGGCGTTCCTGCACATATTAAAGGGTATCAGTATCTGCGTGACGCCATTATGATGTCGGTAGACGATAGTGAGATGTTAAATTCCATTACGAAAATACTCTATCCATCGATTGCCAAACAGCACGATACGACGCCAAGCCGTGTGGAGCGCGCCATCCGTCATGCCATCGAAGTGGCATGGAGCCGCGGCAAAGTCGACACCATTGACGAACTGTTTGGTTATACGGTACATAATGGAAAAGGTAAGCCGACAAATTCCGAGTTTGTGGCGCTGATTGCCGATAAAATCCGTTTGGAGCAGAAGATAAAAACGCAGGGTTGAAAAGAAAGAGGGAACGAATACGATAAAAAGTGCTTTTCACCTGCCTGATTTTGTTGTATAATAATAACATGATGTTGGGGTCAAAAGGTATTTTGCCCCCAACAAATGATGCGAATTGCTTCGTTGTTTCACAACTCCCGCAATTCTTCAAACATTCGAAATCCGCCGATTTACTGCGTAAATCGCTACTTTCTCATGTTTGGCGGGTCTCAAGGTCACATGCCGTATCATGCAAGCATGAACGGCATTTTGACCTTTTGACCCTGGCATCATAACATTACTATAAATTGGAAAGGGGAGAAGCACCTTGAAGAAAGTGTTATTTGTAGCTTCGGAATGCGTACCATTTGTTAAAACAGGCGGGTTGGCGGATGTTGTCGGTTCACTGCCGAAATATTTTAATAAAAAGGAATATGATGTACGGGTGATGATTCCGAAATACACCGCTATTCCGGATGAGTATAAGAATCAAATGCAATATCTTACTCATTTCTATCTGGAGCTCGCATGGAGAAAGCAGTATGTAGGCGTTTTTCAGATGGAATTGAACGGGGTACTATTTTATTTTATTGATAACGAGTTTTACTTCAGCGGCGACAGGATATATGGCGAAATATATCAGGATATAGAGAGATACGCCTTTTTTGACAGGGCAGTCTTGTCGACTCTGCCGCTCATAGATTTCCGTCCTGACATTATTCACTGCCACGACTGGCAGACAGGACTTATCCCTGTGTATTTGAATGATTCCTTTCAACAGGGAGAGTTCTACCGCGGTATTAAGTCGATTATGACGATTCACAACTTAAAATTTCAGGGGATTTGGGATAAAAAGACGGTCATGGATACGGCGGGACTGGACGCTTACTATTTTTCCGCAGATAAATTAGAAGCGTACGGAGACGCCAACTATCTCAAAGGCGGTCTTGTCTATGCAGACCAGATTACGACGGTGAGCGAGACTTATGCTGAGGAAATTAAGACGCCGTTTTACGGAGAAAAACTCGACGGACTTATCAATGCCAGAGCGGGCTGCCTGACCGGTATTGTGAACGGATTGGATTATGATGAGTACAATCCGGCGTCCGACCCGTTGATTTACGTCAATTATGACGCCAGAACATTCCGCAAAGAAAAGATAAAGAACAAACGGGCGCTCCAGAAAGAACTTGGTCTGGCGCAGGACGACAGGAAATTTATGATTGGTATTGTTTCGCGTCTGACAGACCAGAAAGGCTTTGATTTAATTGATTACGTTATTGAGGAAATCTGTTCTGAGGATACCCAGCTTGTCGTACTTGGCACAGGGGAAGAAAAGTATGAGCACTTGTTCCGCCATTACGCATGGAAGTATCCTGACCGTGTCTCGGCGAACATTTATTATTCCAATGAGCGTTCGCATAAAATTTATGCGTCCTGCGACGCCTTTCTCATGCCTTCGCTCTTTGAGCCGTGTGGATTGAGCCAGCTGATGAGCCTGCGCTACGGTACGGTGCCGATTGTGCGCGAGACGGGAGGACTGTGCGACACGGTAGAGCCGTATAACGAGTATGAGAGCAAAGGAACGGGATTTTCTTTCCGCAATTATAATGCACACGAGATGCTGCATACGATTCGCTATGCCAAAGATGTGTACTTTAACCGCAAGCGTGAGTGGAACAAAATGATTGACCGCGGTATGCAGAAAGATTTCTCGTGGAAAAATTCAGCGAAGAAATATGAGGAATTGTATAATAGAATGTAAACTTTGAGAATAAAATTGGCATTATCTTACAAAAATGCCAATTTTATTTATTTTACTCTTGAATTTTCTATTTGAATTGGGTAGAATATATTTTAGAAGTTTGTGCAAAATTTAACAAACAAAATAATAAATGATTGATTAGGAGGAAAAATCATGGCAGTAAAAGTAGCGATTAATGGTTTTGGACGTATCGGACGTCTTGCATTCAGACAGATGTTCGGGGCAGAAGGTTATGAAGTAGTAGCAATCAACGATTTGACAAGCCCTAAGATGTTGGCACACTTGTTGAAATATGATTCTTCTCAGGGTAAATATGCGCTGGCTGATACGGTAAAAGCAACAGACGACTCTATCGTTGTCGATGGCAAAGAGATTAAGATTTATGCCGAGGCAGACGCATCCAAATGTCCTTGGGGCGAGTTGAAAGTAGACGTTGTGCTTGAGTGTACCGGTTTCTACACATCTAAGGACAAGGCATCCGCTCATATTACAGCAGGCGCTCGTAAAGTAGTTATTTCCGCACCAGCAGGAAATGACCTTCCAACAATTGTTTACAACGTTAATCATGACACATTGAAACCGGAAGATACGGTAATTTCTGCAGCATCTTGTACGACAAACTGCTTGGCTCCGATGGCAAAAGCATTGAATGATTTGGCTCCGATTAAATCCGGTATTATGAGTACCATTCACTCTTATACAGGCGACCAGATGACTCTTGACGGGCCTCAGAGAAAGGGTGACCTCAGAAGATCCCGTGCAGCAGCAGTAAATATCGTTCCAAACAGCACAGGAGCTGCTAAGGCAATTGGTTTGGTAATTCCTGAATTGAACGGTAAGTTAATCGGTTCTGCACAGCGCGTACCTTGTCCTACCGGTTCTACAACGATTCTTGTTGCCGTAGTAGAGGGCAATGTTACGGTTGACCAGATTAACGCAGCGATGAAAGCAGCAGAGACAGAGTCTTATGCATACAATGAGGACGAGATTGTATCTTCTGATATCATTGGCGCTACAGCAGGTTCTATCTTCGATGCAACACAGACAATGGCATCTCCTATGGATGATGGCAATACACAGGTTCAGGTTGTATCATGGTATGATAACGAGAATTCTTATACAAGCCAGATGGTTCGTACGATTAAGTACTTCAGCGAGTTGGCTTAATCCGTTCTCGGTATATCGATAACGAAAGATCCTACAAGGGTCCGGTCATTTGGGCCGGACTCTTTTTGTGTAAGTCAGGGTTATCCTGTCAAAAAAGAAAATGGAGGGAAATAAAATGTTAAACAAAAAGTCAGTAGACGACATCAATGTAAAAGGACAGAAAGTATTAGTGCGTTGCGATTTTAACGTGCCGTTGCAGGATGGGAAGATTACAGACGAAAACCGTCTGGTAGCTGCCCTGCCGACGATTAAGAAATTGATTGCCGATGGCGGTAAAGTAATTCTCTGCTCCCATCTTGGTAAGCCGAAAGGAGAGCCGAAACCGGAATTGTCTCTGGCTCCGGTTGCTGCCCGTCTGTCCGAACTTCTGAATCAGAAAGTAACTTTTGCCGCAGATGACAATGTAGTAGGAGAGAATGCAAAAGCTGCCGTAGCGGCAATGAACGACGGTGATGTAGTTCTTCTTGAGAATACGCGTTACCGTGCGGAAGAGACAAAAAATGAGGACGCATTCTCCAAAGACCTTGCTTCCCTTTGCGATGTGTTTGTAAATGATGCCTTTGGTACGGCGCACCGCGCACACTGCTCTAACGTCGGCGTCACAAAATATGTTGATACTGCCGTAGTTGGTTATTTAATGCAAAAGGAGATTGACTTCCTCGGCAATGCGGTAAATAATCCGCAGAGACCTTTCGTTGCCATTTTGGGTGGAGCAAAAGTTTCTTCTAAAATTTCAGTAATCGAGAATTTGCTCGATAAAGTAGACACCCTGATTATCGGCGGCGGCATGGCTTATACATTTATGGCGGCGCACGGCGAGCCGGTTGGTAAATCTCTGTTAGAAGAGGATTACAAAGATTATGCGCTTCAGATGGAGAAGAAAGCAGAGGAAAAAGGCGTTAAGCTCCTTATTCCGGAAGACACCGTAGTAGCGGATGATTTTTCCAATGACGCTAACTTCAAAGTAGTAGGCCGCGGCGAGATTCCGGATGATATGGAAGGGCTGGATATCGGGCCGGAGACTTCAAAAATCTTTGCCGACGCGGTAAAAGGCGCCAAGACCGTTGTATGGAATGGCCCGATGGGCTGCTTCGAGATGCCTAATTTTGCGAAAGGCACGATTGCTGTCGCAGAGGCAATGGCAGAACTGGAAGGGGCAACAACGATTATCGGTGGAGGAGACAGCGCTTCCGCATGTAACAACCTCGGCTTTGGCGACAAAATGACCCATATCTCTACCGGCGGCGGAGCATCCCTCGAATTCTTGGAAGGCAAAGAACTCCCAGGTGTTGCTGCGGCAAATGATAAATAAAGAGATGGAAAAGAAAAGCCGCAGCAACACCTTAGTTGCCTGCGGCAAATGATAAATAAAGAGATGGAAAAGAAAAGCCGCAGCAACACCTTAGTTGCCTGCGGCAAATGATAAGTAAAGAAAATGCGCCACAGAGGCGCAGGAATGGAGGAAATCATGGCAAGAAGAAGGATTATTGCAGGCAACTGGAAAATGAACAAAACACCAAGTGAAGCAGTTGCCCTTGTCAACGAATTATTGCCGTTAGTCAAAAATGATGATGTCGACGTCGTATTTTGTGTACCGGCAATTGATATTATTCCGGTTGCCGAGGCGACGAAAGGAAGTAATGTCAAGGTTGGCGCAGAGAATTTGTATTTTGAGGAGAGTGGCGCTTATACAGGTGAAATTGCTGCAAATATGCTGACGGACGCGGGCGTTACACATGTCATTATCGGTCACTCGGAGAGAAGAGAGTATTTCGCAGAGACAGACGAGACGGTAAACAAGAAAGTGCTCAAGGCTCTTGAGCATGATTTAGTACCGATTATCTGCTGCGGCGAGACGTTGACGCAGAGAAAGCAGGGAATCTATGTTGATTGGATTCGCATGCAGATAAAAATTGCGTTCCAGAATGTTACTGCTGAACAGGCAAAGAAAGCAGTAATTGCCTATGAGCCGATTTGGGCGATTGGTACCGGAGAGACGGCAACGGCAGAGCAGGCAGAAGAAGTATGTGCTGCCATCCGTCAGGTAATCGGTGAGATTTATGATTCGGCAACGGCCGAAGCTATCCGTATTCAGTACGGCGGCTCGATGAATGCCGGAAATGCCGCTGAACTGCTGGCAAAGCCGGATATTGATGGCGGTCTGATAGGCGGAGCTTCGCTGAAACCGGACTTTGGCAAGATTGTAAATGCGTAAAATATGCAGAAAAACAGAAAGGCAGTCATTTTACCGGAACGGGTAATGTGACTGCTTTTTTAGTTTACCGGCTTCGGGTGTCAAAAGCTCCTTACCTGTTTGTAGTTTTCTGATTTTTATGTTATTATGGTAAATATATTTATAGAAAATATAAAAAAGGGCCTGTCTTGAAGAAATGTTTGTGCAGGAGGAAAAGCATAATTTTGAGGTGATTAAAATGAAAATACGTCTGCCCGTTATATGACGAAAATAGAAAATCAGCAAAATTAGCGTGTTTTGAAGCAAAATTAACATAAAAAGAAAACAGAAAATCTGTTATTATATATAATAATGCCGACTGATTGAGACAGAAAGCTGTGAGAAAAGACAAGGGGGATTGGTTATTATGAAAATACGGAGGGGAACTCTTATTTAGAAGATGATGGCTGCGTTGCTCTCGGCAGTACTGGTCGTGGGTATGGTGCAGAGTGCGGCGCCAATGACTGCGCTGGCACAGGAAAGTGTCCGTGAACTTAATGTAAAAACTGCTGCAAAAGAGATGGGGAGATTTGTCTGTAACTTATATTTGAACAGGAGTGAGTGGAGCGGACAGAGCGTTACCGTGAGGGATAAAGAAGGAGTTGTTGTTCAATGTACCGATATGGGGGAAGATGTTTACGAGGTATCTCTTCCGATAGAAACGGAGTATTTCGTATATGTGAATGGGGTTGCCACGGGTAAGAGTTTTCAAATAAACAAATTTGTAGGGAGCTATCAAATGGAGGTGTACTTTTATAACGTTTCATTTAAGGATGATGATGGAACGGATTTAGGTATACCTGTCCAGTATGTTGCCTATTTGCATTCTCCGAAGCAGCCGCCAGAGCCGGTATCAAAGGAAGATGGGGTCGTGTTTGACAAGTGGTTGACTGCCGATGGGGAAGAATTTGATTTTGCTTCTGATATTAAAAATGAGATAGTTCTTTACGCTAGCTGGAAGCGCGTCTCCGGCAAGGGCTGGGAGCTAGATGATGACGGCAAACTGACGATTAAAACGAATGAGGGGATGAAAGACTGGGCTAATAATGGAAGCCAGAGACATAATGATGTAAAAAGTATAGAGATACAGGATGGTGTGACAAGTATCGGCGATAAGGTATTTCAAAACTGTTCTTCTCTGAAGAGTATCAAATTGCCCAAAAATCTGAGTCAGATAGGTGTCTTTGCGTTTGCGAATTGTAGTAGTTTGCAAAGTATTGAAATACCGGCAGACGTGCAAACGATAGGAGATGGAGCATTTCTAGGCTGCACAAATCTGGCGAGTATGAAGTTATTGGCCGACAAGCCAAAGATTTTTATTAAGAATCCTGAGCTAGTGTTTGAAAATTGCGAATTTGTGACAGAAGATAAAAAGGGTATCCATGTTCCGGCGGGCACGGTACACGATTATTCACAGAGTTGTTCGTATCTGGCGAGGTATATTACAGATGATACAAATACCCATGATGATGTGGTTTGTACCGCATGGGAGAAAACAGACAGCCTGCCGACGACAGAGGGGAATTATTATCTGACGGAGGATGTGACGCTCTCTAAAATCTGGTATCCGTCCGGTGAGGTACACCTCTGTCTGAACGGAAAGACTATCAGGCAGACGTCTTCGGGGTCAACAGTGATTTTGGTTGGAGCAAATCAGAAGTTGAACCTGCACGACTGTAAGGGAGATGGGCAGATTACCGGTGGAACATCTGGTGCTATATGGAATCAAGGCACATTTACTATGTACGGCGGGGAAATTACGGGAAACAGTGGTGGGAATGCCAGCGCTGTAAATAATGAGAATGTCTTTTCTATGTACGGCGGCGAGATTAGTGGAAATTTATGTACAACAACGTTCGGAGCAGCCGTAAAAGGTGATGGTGTGGTTACTGTAGGCGGAAGCGCCGTTATAGCGGAAAACACGGAAAAGTCGAACAGATTGGCGAATCTGCATATGACTCAATTAAGTGGAAAGATATTGATTGACAATGCAAATCCACTTTCCGGTGCGGCAAAGATTGGCATATATGCACCTCCAATTGATTTATTCAGTATTACAAATGCGAACACTAAAGATTACAGCCGTTATTTTACAAGTGATGATTCTGATTTTGACGTTGTGAACGGCTCTGACAATGAGGTGTGGCTTATCAGAAAACACACCCACACGCTCAAAGAATATAAAGCCGTTCCCGCCACATGTACAGAGGCGGGTACAGGCGCTTACTGGAAGTGTGAGGGCCTGAATGGCTGTAATCAGATGTTCTCAGATTCTATGGGAAACAATGAGATTAAAGAGATACCCGATGGGGATGATGCAACGGGGCATGCTTACGGCGCATGGAAATCGAACGGTGACGGAACCCATACGCGCACTTGCGCAAATGACGGCGCCCATACGGAAGACGGAGACTGCTCCGGCGGTAAGCCGACATATACGGAAGAGGCGGTTTGTTCCGTGTGCGGCGGAAGTTATGGCGGGGTATTAAGCGATGACACGCCGCCGGTGGGAGCGATTAAAATTGGCGGTAATTCGTGGACTGAGTTCCTCAATACAATTACGTTCGCACAGTTTTTCAGGGAATCAAAACAGGTGGCGATTGAGGCAGAGGATACAGATTCCGGCGTGGATAAGATTTATTATCATATTTCAGACAATGTGTTGTCAGAGACGGATGTAAAGGCGCTCGAAGAAAATGATTGGACGGAGGGAGATTCCTTTTCCGTAAATCCGGACAGAAGCTGTGTGATTTACGCCAAGATAACGGATAAGGCAGGAAATGCCACATATATTTCTTCGGACGGACTGGTGTTTGATGGAACGGCGCCGGTAATCAGCGGTGTGACAGGCGGGGAAACTTACGATACATCGCAGGAAGTAACGGCGACGGATACAAACCTGAAAAGCGTAACGGTAAATGATACGGAAGTTGTGCTACGCGACAGTGCATTTATACTAAAAGCGAACTCCGGAGAGCAGACCATTGTTGCCACGGATAAAGCGGGAAATATTACTACGGTAACAGTAACTATGCATACGCACGATTTTGGAGAGAAGTAGGAACATAACGAAACAGCGCACTGGCATGAATGTGCCTGTGGGGAGAAGTCGGACGAGGCAGTCCATGATTTTGGCACATGGATAACAGATAAAGAGGCGACGGAAAGCGAGGCGGGAGAGAAACACAGAGCCTGCCAAACGTGTGAGTTCGAAGAAAAGGAGACTATTCCGGCCACCGGAGGCGGTGACAAGCCGGATATCGGGGAAATTGAACAGGGCGTGCAGAAAGATGACAAAGCGCCTGACACGAAGATTGCCACGCCTGCGGAAAAGATGTCGGACATTGTTTTGACACCGGAAGAAAAGGAGCAGTTGTCGAAAGGAACGGATATTAAAATAGTTCTTGATGTGAAAGACGTGTCGGACACTGTCAGCAGCGGCGACAAAGCTCTCGCAGAGGCGGCATTGAGCGGCGACGGTGCGGCAAAGGGATTTGCCATCTCGCAGTACCTTGATATCAGCCTCTTCAAGGTTATCGGGGAGAACCGCAACGCCATATCCGAAACAAAAGAAAAAATTGCGCTCGCGCTTGCCGTGCCGGACAGCCTGAAAAACACGGACAGCAAAAAGACGAGGACATTTGCCGTTCTGCGGATACATGATGGCAAGGCGGAACTTCTGAATGATGTGGACGATAACGCTGATACTATTACGATAGAGACAGACCGCTTCGCCACCTATGCAATCGTCTACAAAGATGCGTCAAACGGTGGCAGCAGTGACAATAACGGAAACGGAAACGACAACAAAGATAATCAGGACGTCAACAATAAAAATGACAATCAGGACAACACCAATAATAATCAAAATGGCGTCAATGATAATAAAGACAATCCTGACGATAATAAGAATGATATCAACGATAACGAAGATGACGACAGCGAAGATATCGATGATGATGACGATAGTGACAGCGGTGACGACGGCGATGACAGCAGTTCCGGCAGCTCAGGGTCAGGTTCCTCAAATGGCAGCGGACCGGAGACCGGAGATAGTGCACCGATAGAATTTTATGCCACGCTTTCCATGATTGCAGGCTTCACTTGGCTGCTCCTGTATTTTTCAGACCGTAAGAGGGGGATGACGGAAGAGACAAAGAAAAGGCTTGTCAGCCGGATTGTGGCATGGGCAAAGCGGGGAAGTAAAATCAGAAAATACCCTGCCATTGCCGTAATCTTTGTATTGCTCGTGTATTATCACAGTATCGGTAAGAAAACATGCGGGGAATGGGAAGAAATTTGTGGGGAGTAAGGTTGGTAATGGCTATGGTCATGTGAAGAAATCGTTGGCATATTTGCCAGCTAATGGCAATGTGTCAACGATTTTAAGATTTCTCTGTAGAAAGTCCTTTTGGGTTCTGGTAAGTACTTTGCCTTATGGTATTCAGATGTAATCGGATTGAACTCAAAAGGATATTTGTTCAAGAAAAAAGTTTCCGTTCAATAAAGTTTTTAATAAATATTGAAAATATTGGGAAATTATGTTATATTTCCATTAAGAAGAATTGTGCTACAAGGTGGCATTGGCTTAATTTAACAAAGAATGGAGGTGGTGTTTATGAGTACATACGAAGTTTTGACATTATTAATTCTTTTCGGAACATTTCTTATTGTACTGTTTACCTACATAGATAAGAATAACAAGAAAAAATAAACAGGCCCGACTTATTAGGAATTACACCCAAAATGTTGGACATGGGGGGAATTATCCGTAATATTTTGAGGTGTATATTTTATATTATTAAAAGGATTTACCTAGCTAAACTTTATTGAACTATTTTTAATGATATGATATGATTGGTTTGTCAGGGTTAAACCTGTGGATTGAAAAAATAATGTTTTCAATAAAGAAGAGGTTGCTGTTCCAATTTGGCAAACTCTTCTTTATTATTTACTAATGATACTATTGATTTTGATTTGGTATTGCAATTGGAGCAGTACCTTTCCAATCTATTAAAACCCTTCTTTTGCCCGTTGTGCCCGCATTTCCTTTCTCCGATTACCGGCTTCCCACTCTGCCCGTTCGCTTTCCGTTTCAATTTGTAATCGCGGTACTTCCTGCGGCGTTCCATTTTTATCCACGGCTACCAGTATCAGATAGGCTCGATTGATAGGCCGCCGTATGCCGTCGAGGCTTTCCACATAGGTGTCAACCCGAATCTCCATTGAAGTACGGCCGACATAAGTTAATTTGCCGATAAGTACAATGAGGTCGTTTTGAAAAGCGCCGCGGATAAATTTGAGATTATCGACAGAAGCGGTAATAACATTAGACTGCGAGTGCCGGATTGCCACGAGTCCGGCGATTTCATCAATCCATTCCATCAGTCGCCCGCCAAACAGACGGCCGCCCCCATTCAGGTGTTCCGGCCGTATTTGTATGACATGTTCAATGATTGATTCAGAAACTTTCTTTTCACGTATTTTTTCCATTAAAATCTACCTTTCTGTCCTGTGTTGTATTGTCATAAATATAAAACTTTTTCGCTCAAGTTTAATGTATGAGATAATATAACCTAAGTCTTCACAAATTGCAACAGAAATATAATACTTGACGCACAAGAGAGGGTACAATACAATTATGAGTATATAAACGGAATGGCTGATTATAGTAAAAGCGTTGCAAAATAAAATGTTACGGAGAGGGAAACTTTAGAATGGACAAGCAATTAATACATCCGTTGATTAATGAAATAAAGAATATTCTTGATACTGCACGAAGTAATATTGCGAAAGAAGTAAACAATGAATTGATTATTTCTTATTGGAAGATTGGGGAAATTATTGTTCGATATGAGCAGAACGAGAGTATTCGTGCTACATACGGAGAACAAACATTAAAACAGTTATCAAAAGTTTTTACTGGAATTAGGCAGAGGTTTTATGTTTGTCGGTACGCAGCAGAGGATTACAATTAATAATACACATTATTATGCAGACATGGTATTCTATAATAAACCATTAAAATCGTATGTAATTATTGAATTAAAGACAACAAAATTAGTGCCGGAAGCCGTTGGGCAGTTAAATATGTATCTGAATTATTATGAGAATGAAGTAAATGATGAGGGAGATAATAAGCCGATAGGCATTATACTTTGTACGGATAAAGATGCTTTGGCAGTAGAATATGCATTAGGTGGTTTATCCAGCAATATTTTTGCATCTAAATATACATATTATATTCCAGATAAGGGACAGCTAATTGCAGAGATTGAGAAAGTAATCAATCAATGGAACAAAGAATCCAAATAGTCAGATTTTTAAGTTTTGTGACAATAACCGTGACGGAAGCGGCATACCTCGCGGAAGTAGAAGAAGGATAAAGATGAATTGAAGTCAGGGAAAGGATTTTCATGGAATGATAATAAAAAATAAATGGTATCTTTATATAACCGAATTTTTTGCCGGCATGTCGGTAATGGCAGTGGAGCTCGGGGCCAGCCGGCTGCTAGCTCCGTATTTTAGTTCTTCGCAAATTGTGTGGACGATTATTATAGGAACGATAATGATTGCTATGGCTTTGGGAAATATTTACGGGGGGCGGATGGCAGATAAAAATCCCAATCCGGACAGATTATACAGACGCATGATTTTCGCGGCGGTATGGATAGCTGCTATTCCGGTATTGGGCAAGTATATCATACTGGGGATTTCCGCCCTGCTGATTTTCTCTGTCAGCAGTAATTTCCTTATTTGGGCGGCCTTTGCCACCTGTATGATTATTTTTGTCTTTCCGCTGTTTCTTTTGGGAACGGTCACGCCCTCGCTGGTGAAATATACGGTTGATAGTCTGGAGGATAGCGGCAAGACGGTAGGAATGCTCAATGCATTCAATACCATCGGCAGCATTATCGGAACTTTTGTACCGACTTTTGTAACGATACCGGCGTTTGGTACTTCGGTGACTTTTCTCGTATTTGCCGGAATCCTGCTTCTTCTCGCCCTGATTTATTTCATAAGTGCGAAGAAGCGCTGCGTCAGTCTGGTATCCGGTATTGTTTTATTTGTTCTGTGCTGTTTCGGCGGCTTTTCCGACAGCTTTGCCTTTTGGGAAACGAATCTTCTCTATGAGGGGGAATCGGTGTACAATTATTTGCAGGTAAAGGAAGATAAAGAAAATGTGATTCTCTCCACGAATGTCTTGTTTGGCGTGCAGTCGGTTTTGAAAAAGGACGCTGGTTTGTCGGGGATGTATTATGATTATATGCTGGCGGCTCCTGTGCTGGCAGGTGCGCAGGAGAAAGAAAAAACAGACGTACTTGTTCTCGGCAACGGAACGGGAACATTTGCTGCCCAGTGCAGAAAATTCTTTTCCCGCTCTCAGGTCGAGGGAGTGGAAATCGACGAAAAGATTACGGCGCTGGCAAAGGATTATTTTCAAATGCCGGATGATGTGAAAGTTACGACGTACGATGGCAGAGCTTACCTCAACGCCATAGACAAAACGTATGATGTTATTCTCGTAGATGCTTTTCAGGATATCACCATTCCCTTTCAAATGTCATCGGTGGAATTTTTCCGTCTTGTAAAGTCTCATTTAAAAGAGGACGGAGTGATGGCTGTCAATCTGAATATGCGGGGCGACGGCGGGGGAGTATCAATGAATATCTGTCTGATACAATAGGCGCAGTATTTAAAAACATCTATACGATAGATGTTCCAAACTATACAAACCGTGCGCTGTACGCATTTGATTCACAAGAAGCAATAAAACGGTTTGAGCGGGGGATTGCTGATGAGTCAGCGGGAGAGTGGAAAGAGCTGATGGGAAATATCCGTCATAATATGTCGCCTTACAAGGCCGGCAGTCATATTATGACGGATGATAAGGCGCCGGTGGAACTGCTCGGTATGCAGATTATTGACGGCCTGATTAAAAATGAAGTAGAGTATTATCGCAGGATTTATGAGGAAGAGGGGCTTCAGGGACTGCTGGGGCGGTTATAAAAAACGGGCATTTGATAAAGTGGATAGATATGATATAATGGGGGAGAGGTACAGGGGGGCTGAACCATGAGAGAAGTGGAGGCTCATAAGATGACAGAGAGTCAAAATATAGAATGGAAAGAGTCGTGGCGTGACGATTATCTTAAATGGATATGCGGATTTGCAAACGCACAAGGCGGCAGAATATATATTGGAATGCGAGATGACGGAACTGTAATTGGGGTTCGTGATTCAAAAAAGCTTTTAGAGGATATTCCCAACAAGATTCAAAATAAATTGGGAATTATAGCAGATGTAAATCTGCTTACTGAAAGTGGATTGGATTATATCGAGATAGTTGTTAATCCGTGGTCGTTTCCTGTAAATTATGATGGAGAATACCATTATAGAAGTGGCAGCACAAAACAGTTACTTCGGGGAAATGCATTGACGAATTTTTTAATGGCAAAGACAGGATTAAAATGGGACGCAGCGACAATATCCAATATTGGAGTAGATGATTTGGATCAGGAGAGCTTTGATATTTTTAGAAGAGAGGCTTTACGAAGTGGGCGAATGACAAAAGAAGATTTGGATATTGCGAATGTCGAGCTGCTGGAAAAACTGGATTTAGTAGTAGATGGTAAACTTAAACGCGCGGGTGCATTATGCTTTTACCGTAAACCAGAAAAGATTATTGGTGGATGTTATGTGAAAATTGGCAAATTTGAAGGCAGTGAGTTATTATATCAGGATGAAGTACATGGTTCTTTACTTATTTTAGCAGATAGGGTGATTGATCTGATTTATTTAAAATATTTGAAAGCGGCAATTTCATATTACAAAGAAACAAGGGTGGAAACCTATCCTTTTGCTCGTGACGCCGTAAGAGAAGCAGTTTTTAATGCCCTGATCCATTGCAATTGGGCTGACAATGTTCCGGTACAGATACGCATTGAGGATGATGCCATGTATATCAGTAATTGTAGTATGCTGCCCTTTGGGTGGACGATTGAGACACTTTTGAGTACTCATGTATCAAAGCCATACAATCCGGATATTGCAAGAGTATTTTATCGTGCAGGATATATTGAAAGCTGGGGGCGGGGTATTCAGAAGATTCGGGATGCCTGCAAAAATCTTGGAGCAGATGATCCGGAGTATATTGTTCATGGAGAAGACATTATGGTGAAATTTTCTGCCCTTAAAAGTGCAAAAGTATCAGATACTAAAGCCCAAAATGTCACAAAAGATGTCACAAAGGATGTCGCAATAGAAATGAAAATATTAGCTTTGATTAAAGAAGATGCATCTGTTACTACTACCGAAATGGCCAGACAGTTGTCTGTCAACAGACGAACAATTCAGAGAGGCTTAGACGTATTAAAGAGCAGAGGCATGATTGAGCGCAAGGGTGGTAAACGATACGGTTATTGGGAAGTTTGCGAATAGTTTTTGTATCCCCATCGTACTATTACCAGATGGGAATAGCAGAGTAAGGTGTTTGATAATATTATCAAAATATATTTTAAAAATGTTTCATGCGAAAGGAGAGACAACGATGGCAAAATCAAATCCATATGCCGGAACAAAGACAGAGAAAAATCTTGAGGCTGCATTTGCAGGAGAATCACAGGCGAGGAATAAGTATACTTATTTTGCTTCTGTGGCAAAAAAAGAGGGATATGAGCAAATCGCTTCCCTGTTTCTGAAAACGGCTGACAACGAAAAAGAGCACGCAAAGATTTGGCTGAAAGAATTGCAGGGTATCGGTGACACCGCGCAAAATCTGGAAGTTGCCGCTGAGGGAGAAAACTATGAGTGGACAGATATGTACGAAGGCTTTGCAAAGACAGCCGAGGAAGAGGGCTTTCCGGAATTGGCTGATAAGTTCCGCAAAGTGGGAGAGATAGAGAAACATCACGAGGAGAGATACCGTGCGCTTCTGAAAAATGTAGAAACGGCGGCGGTATTTGCCAAAAGTGAAGTCAAGGTATGGGAATGCAGAAACTGCGGTCATATTGTCGTGGGAACGAATGCTCCGGAGGTGTGTCCGGTGTGTAATCATCCACAGAGCTATTTTGAGGTACATGCGGAGAATTACTAAATCAAATACAGAGAGGGGTGTTCGGAGGCAACAGTCCTCTCTCTGCTTCTGAAGGGGAACATTTCTTGTTTTTTCCATTTTACTCTAATAGTTGTTTTCTTTTATTAAATTGAATGATATAATAACAAATAAAGTACAAAAGGATATATATCCTTTAAACAGATAAGGAATGGTAAAATGAGTTCAGGTAAAAAGTTTATTACTACTATATTTGATGTTTTTGGTTATTCTTTAATTGGCATAATGGCTTATTGTTTTGGACTTGTCCTGCAAAACTATGATAGTCAGGGGAAATTCTTTGCTGAGTTAGTTTCATATAAAAAATTAGCTCCTGCCATTTTACTTTTAATTTGTTTTCAAATTGTTTTCATTTGTTTGTTTGGGTTTTCATATGCTAAAGTTTTCTTTTACAGAGTTGAACTAAACCAAAAAAGGGATAGTTCGGAGAACTTTAAAGAAATATATAAAATTACAGGAAATTGGATTGAAGTCATCTTATTGTGTCTATTCATTGCCATTGTTGTTTATCAAATTATCAATCCGTCAACTTTTAAATTGCCGTTTTGGTTTGCTATATCTTTTTCCGGATTGCCCTTTATTATTAGTGCAATGGTTTATAGGATGAAATCAAGGGATAGTTCTCTCAATAAAACAAAGTGGATAAAAGAAACAAAATATGTGTTAGTCTGTCCTGCTATTCTTATGATAGGGGTAAATACATATTTGGGGTCTAGTGTTTTAGAACTACTGGACGGTAACGTTTTCTATTATTATCCAATCATACTTTTCTTGTTATTTTTTACTGCGTTTTTTATTTCATCTAAAAAATCATATGATATAACTTTGTATATTAGTTTTATTATATTGATTATTATAGTAGCAATGTTAACATACAATAAAGCCTTATCTATGCCATCAAAGAATATGTTTCTGGCAGTAATGCTCTCTATCTTTCTGTCAATTTATGAATGTTGGTATATTGCTTTTCGACAACTTAAAGATAAAAAGAACAGAAATTTTGTTAGAGTAACCTCTTATATTATTGCAGCTTCTCCTCCTGTTGTGCTCATTTTATATCCTCTGCAAGAGTTTGGTATTATCTACTTTATTTCATTTGTTTTGGGAATGATTTTGACACAATTCATCTGGTTTTTATATATACTTCCTAATGCAAAAGAGACACAGAAAAGAAAGCAGGCAATGAAACTACGACAAAATACAGGTGTTTTACGTGCTGTTTTTGGAATATTAGTTTTGGTTTTTCTAACGCTGGATAAACATGTAAAGATTAATATGCAATATTCTCCAAACAATGAAAAATTGTATAAAGACTATGGTTTTTTATTAAATGCATTAGAAGTGGTTTTGGCATTTTTTTCATTAATTGTTGCTAGCGGAAAAACACAGCATATAAAAAATAATGTCAGTTATTATAAAAACCTAATGCATGTAGATATTATTGCATTGTATCAAGTTAAACTCGGGGTATATATATTTACAGCGATTATTTTATCAATTGAACAGCATTTTGTCAGTACCGTTGACATATATAAATATAGTGTTGTTTTTTATGGTTTTATAGTTTTTGTTCTTATTGATTTGGCAACATTCTTTTATATAATAAACAAAGGTAAAAATTCAAAAGTATGTAAATAGTAGAAAGGAAATTTTTTCTAATGAGTTTTGAAAGATTGATATTAACAATTAAATTATTTCGCCTGCCAAGTGTTTTTGCCATGAACTTATTTATTTTTTTACCGTTAGCGATAGCAACAGGAAAACCTGCTTTTTCTATCTTTCAAACGCTTCCTTTTGCGCTAATGATTGCAGGGGAGATTGCCTTAAATGATTGTTGTGATATTAAAAAAGATAAGATTAGTAAACCTCAACGTCCTTTAGTGTCCGGTATCCTTAAGTTGAGTTACGCAAAGATAATGACAGGTATAGTTATTTTATGTGCAACGATACTTGGCATATATATATATCAATCCAATATGAGTGGAATGTTGATTTTTTTTATGGTGACAATAATTTTGTCTCTTTATAATGTAAAACTTTCCTTTATTCCCCTGATAAAAACTTTTATGACAGCATTTGCCACAGTGCTATCATTATCTTTTGTTTTTACTTTTATTGATATATCAAAAGGAGTGTATTGGTTTTTAATGGCTGCATTTATGTTTATTTTAGGCAGAGAATTTATGATGGATATAAGAGACATTCAGGGCGACAAAAAAGAAAATTATAATACGCTTGCTGTAGTTTTGGGAAAACAAAAAACCACGATTGTTTCTTTGGCGTTCATAGTGTGTTCAGATATTTTTTGTGTATTGTATATTATAGTTCATTTTTCAATATTAAAAATTATTCTATTGACAATGATACTAGTATTTGAATTTTATTGTTGCAGCCATTTTATTAAATCCTCAAATTCAGAGCAACAAAATAAATATATTCTATTATTATGGATACCTATGATTTTAATGCTATTTATAACTGCCTTTTGATAGTGCGGAAAGTTCCCTGTTATAAGTGTACAGAGTGTAACGAGATTATCTATACAGGGGATGTTATTAAAAGACTGGAGCAAATTACGGAACAGGCGAAACAATTTACACAGGAAATTTCGATTGTAAATTATAGTAGTGCTACATGATAAAAGTGCAATAAAATAATAATTAGTGTCTGCTGATTAGGTTGCAAACACTTGATTTTACTGACTTTTACCC